>CAKRVL010000001.1 GCA_934408705.1 uncultured Blautia sp.
TCGACAATTATTACAGCAATTATCTTTCTTACAGGTCTGTCCTTGCTGCTGTACCCGACAGTAAGTAATTTCTGGAACTCGAAGCATCAGACGCAGGCAGTTGCAGAGTACTCAGACCGCATCGAAAGGATGGGAACACAGGAGAAGAAGCAGGCTTTGGAGCAGGCAGCGCAATATAACCAGACGTTGGTTTCGGATGCAGGGCGCTTTAATCCGTCAAAGGAGCAGGAGACTTTGTACAAAAGTCTTTTGAATGCAGACGGAACAGGAATGATGGGCTATATCACCATACCTGAAATCAAATGTAAGCTTGCCCTCTACCATACGGTGGATGACTCCGTCCTGCAGGTAGGCATCGGTCATATGGAAGGTTCCAGTTTACCGGTAGGAGGTACCGGAACGCACTGTGTTCTTTCCGGGCACAGAGGACTTCCAAGTGCGAAGCTTTTTACGGATCTTGATAAACTGCAGAAGGGAGATGTTTTTCTCCTTCATATCTATGATCAGATTTATACATATGAAATCGATCAGATCCGTATCGTGGAGCCGGAGGATTATGGTCCGCTTGAAATCGAAGAGGATAAAGATCTGTGCACCCTTCTTACCTGTACGCCGTACGGAATCAATACGCAGAGACTGCTGGTGCGGGGAAAGAGAATTGCGAACCGCGCAGGTGATGATTCCAGGATCACTTCGGATGCCGCAAAAATGAATACAGCGGTTGTTGCAACATGTATCGCCATTCCATTGCTTGTTATCAGTTTTATTGCAGTGGATATATCGACCAGGCGTTCCAGAAAGAAGAGCAAGAAAAAAAGTAACCATACGAAATAGAAACAGCCAGATCAGTGGGAGAAGAAGATGGAGTATCGAAGGAAGAAAAACGGTCGCAGACAGGTCAAAAACATAATGCTTATGCTGGCTTTTGTCGCTATCCTTGTGGGAATGATGACGGTGGTGCCGGTCCTGGCAGCAGATCAGACGAGAGGCAGTATTTCGCTTGAGTGCCCGGCAGAGGGGATGGAGCTTTCTCTGTACCGTGTGGCAGACTATGAAGACAGTTTTGCGCTGACAGGAAAATTTCAGAATTACCAGGTTTCCCTGGATCAGAAAGTAAAGGACAGCTGGAAGGGAACAGCGCGTACTCTTGCAGACTATATCGGACGTGACGGAATCGAGGCAGATGCGGTGACGAAGTCAGGAAGTGACAGAAGTGCACGTTTTGAGGATCTTTCGAGAGGGCTTTATCTTGTAAGCGGGAAGGAAATTGAGGTGCAGGAGAACGGAAAGATCAGAATCTATACACCGCAGGCTTCTCTGGTCGCACTTCCGGATTCCGCACAGGAAAATCTGTATAACAGAGAGGTTTTTCTGAAATATGATGACAGGGAAAAGCAGGAAGCGTCCAGCACGAGGATTCATGTGCTGAAGGTATGGAAGCAGGATAGAGAGGAAAAACGTCCGGCTTCTGTGCAGGTTGAACTTCTTCAGACAGATTCAAAGGGAAAGACAACGGTTGTTGACAGGCAGATCCTGAATCAGGAGAACCAGTGGTCTTATACATGGGAAGATCTCTCCTCACAGGCAAGCTGGAGTGTGACAGAGCGAAATGTGCCCTCCGGCTATACTGTAAGCACCAGCCAGCAGGGAAGTACGGTTGTGCTGACTAATACTGCAGAGGAGCCGGGAGAAGCTGGAGACAGTGGAAATAATTCCGAAAATACAGGGCAGAAGCTTCCTCAGACGGGACAGCTCTGGTGGCCGGTTCCGTTTCTTATGCTGGTGGGTGCGATGTGTCTGCTGGCAGGTAAGGTACTGCGAAGATCTGGAGATGAAAAGAAGAAAAACGATGGGAGATAAGAGAAAGAATCGACTTGGAAGATTTTTTACAGGGGCAGGGCTTATACTGATAGCATCGGCTACGCTGCTTCTGACGTATAACCTGTGGGATAACCGTCGTGCAGAGGAGAGTCAGGAGAAAATTCTGGCAGAATATCTGTCAGAAAACAAAAAAGCTTCAGAGGTTCCGTCAGATCCTGACGGCGAAGCGGCGAACAGTCAGAACATACCGGACTATCTGCTGGATCCGGATATGGAGATGCCGGAATTTACACTGAGCAGTCTTGGTGATATATCATGTATCGGGATTCTGGAAATCCCGTCTCTTGATCTGAAATTACCAGTCATCAGCAGATGGAGTTACCCGGCTCTGAAGCTGTCACCCTGTCGTTATTCCGGGAGTGCGTACAAGGGAGATCTGGTGATCGCAGCTCATAATTATCAGTCTCATTTTGGAGGACTTCGGACGCTTGCACCGGGAAACGAAGTGTTTTTTACAGATGCGGTGGGAAACAGATTTTCTTATTATGTGGCTGTGACGGAGGCACTGACTCCGTGGAGTGTGGCGGATATGACGAGCGGGGAGTGGCCGCTCAGTTTGTTTACCTGTACGCTGGACAGCCAGAACAGGGTGACAGTACGCTGTGAGTACAGCGAGGAAGATGCATTTCCCTCTTCAGGAGGATGACTTTTTATACTCCGAAACAGTAACTTTATAATATTTTTTAAACGCAGTATGAAAATGGTTTGGATAAGAATATCCTAACCGGGCAGAAATCTCAGAAATAGAAAGCTTATTTTCTTTTAAAAACGTAACTGCTGCTGCCATACGTGCCTCGGTTCTTTTCTGGAGAAAGTTTTGTCCATAACGGTTATACAGAATTCTGCTAGTCTGTCTGGTGCTGAGCCCCAGGCGGCGGGAAAGTTCCTTTAGTGTGATTGTATCATACTCAAGTAAGAAGCTGTCTTCAATCAGAATATAAGCCTTGACCAATGGAATGGGGATATAGGTTATGGCAGCATTTGAGTCAGGAGCATAGTTCCGCAGTATTTTTACCAAAAACTGCATGAAAAGACCACGTAACATTATTGTGGTAGCAGTTCCGGGAGAAGAAAGCTCCTCATAAATCTGTTCCAGTGTTGTCTGTAAATTGGCACAGTCTTTTCCGTACCAAAATGGGTAACGTAAAAATGGCTCTAACACATCTTTTTCAGAGGTGTTTCCTTTGGAGCCGTGTAATTCTTCAATTCTTAAATAAATACAATATTCATAGGTTGGATCATCGGGATCAGAATACTGCTGATGCTCAATATGAGGACCGGTGGTATAGAGAATATTGGGATATAATTCATAACGGCACTGATTGCTGATCAAAGTTCCTTTTCCTTTTGGGATAAAGTGAATCTCATAACTGTTCGAACTGTGGGCGTGAGAAGGGGTATTCCACGTCTGACATTCATATGTGAATTTTAAAATATTTATCTGATAGTTTCCTATTACGAACATAATATATAAATTGTCATTTTTTATCATGGAGAACCTCCCTCATAATAACTGCATATGTCAGCTGTACGGAATTTTTATAGTAAAAAGTACGCTAAAAGGACATGGATACCATTGGAATGTCTGCTATTCATGTATCATTATCGTACAACAACTTTTATAATGAAATCAAGAAAAAAATAAGAAAAACTTAAAAAGGAGGATGCTTATGGTAATTGATGCACACCTGCATTTATGGGATAAACAGCTTGGGCGTGTTGGGGAAAAACCGGTAGTTGCATTAAATGACGGAAAAAGTGATTTCGGTGGTGAAATCCGTCAGATGATGCCACCATATATGCTGGATGGAAGAAATACGGTTGAGATGCTGATCTCAAATATGAATTATGCAAGAGTCAGTGGATGCGTGGTTACACAGGAGTACATAGATGGAAATCAGGATACTTATTTATTAGAGTGCCGGAAAAAGTATCCCACAAGAATAAAAATCTGCTGTCTCTATGAGGAAAAAGAAATCTCTGACAAATGGATTGAACAATTTGATGGCATTAAAATTTGTGCAGGAAGATTAAAAGATCAGAATCTGTTACATCATAAGGAGATTTTTGAAAAAGCAGCCAGATTAAAGAAATTTATTTCAATTGATATGGCAGAGGGAGACTCTCAGACGGCTGCAATGGAACAGCTGATTGAAGCATATCCAGATCTTCGCATTGCCATTGGACATTTTGGAATGGTTACGGTGGACGGCTGGGAAAAGCAAATTGCACTTGCAAGGCATGAACATGTTTATATTGAAAGCGGTGGAATTACCTGGTTGTTCCACAAAGAGTTTTACCCATATCCTTCAGCGGTGAAAGCAATCCGTAAAGCCATTGATATTTGCGGAATCGACAAATTAATGTGGGGAAGCGATTATCCACGCACAATGACAGCAATCACATATGATATGAGTAAGGATTTTATAGAAAAAACAACTGAATTATCAGAGGAAGAAAAGAAAAAACTCCTAGGTGAAAACGCAAAATCATTTTATGGTTTTGGCGACCTGGAAATCCCTGAAAAAATAATAAATATGGTGGAATAAGAAGGAGGAAAGACATGATCGTAAAAGGTACCTATTTTCAGAACAGCGAACAGAATCCATTAGTATATGGAGATGTGGAAATTCACAATGTTCCAAGAAGAAGATTAAGAGGCGAGGATGAGAAGGACGGAATTATCGCAGAAAGCGTTTTGGTTGGATTTTGCGGAACAGATTTTACACTTATGAATATGGGACGCGAGGGAAATTTAAAGCATAAATTTCCGGAAGGCTGTAACAGATTGATCAATGGTCATGAAGGAGTTGTATGGGTTCCGGATGAAAACCGTTTTGCCATTGTGTTGATCCGCGGCGGAAATAGCTATGATCCTACGCGTTATACAGAAGAAGAAACCTATTTTGAGTACGGCTGCGATCAGGCGGATGGATTATTTTCAGATAAAAATTATTATAATCCGGATATGCTGTTAAAAATACCGGATGGGTACGTGAAGGATGGAAAAATATCACTTTCATTATGTAAAAAACTTGTATTTAGTGATCCTTATGCCTGTATGATTTTCCAGAGAGAACGAATGGAGGATTTAGGTGAAGCACAGAATTTCAGAGTAAAAATGGCTCAATATAAATGCACCGAGGCGAAAGCGCGGGAAATTGCCAGAAAAGAAACCTTTGACAGAGTATGTATTTTTGGCCTTGGAACAACTGGCATGTTTATTGGGGATCTGATTCATCAACGATATCCGGATGCAAAGATTGTTTTTGTGGCAAGAAGCGAAGAAAGCAGCCCGAAGGTTTCATTTGCTCTGAAACAGGCAGGTGCATCTTATGTGAGAAGTGCGTTTGATACAAATGAAGAGCTTGCAGATGCGATTAAGAAAAAATTGGGCGGCACAGCAACCGTATTTATCGGTTCCAGTGGGGCTGCGATTGAGCATGAAATTGCATTCCGCTATGGCGTGTTAGGCTGTAATGGAATGTATAACTCCTTCTCTCTGGGACCGGAAATTACATTTGATACAATGCCATTTGGATTTAAAAATCAGGTGATCTTTGGTTCTATCAATTTCCGTCAGGATCACATGGAAGAGGCAATCCGGATTCTTCAGAATAGCTGCTATGATGAGATCGTAGAATTAATTGATAAGGACGAATTTACAGCAGATCCAATTGATGCATATGAAAATAAAATATATGCCAAAGGGGCACCGATGAAAACAGCAGTCATCTGGAATGAAAAGTATGTTGATAAGACTCGTTGAGGAAAACTGTTTGCAAGGTAAGGAGAAAATAAAAATGAAGGTAATTACGATTTTAGAGCCGGGAAAAGTTACAGTTACAGAAAAAGAGGTGCCAGTGGTAAAAGAAGGGGAAGCGTTATTAAAGCTTCTGTATGGAGGAATTTGCGGCAGTGACTTGGGAACTTATCGTGGAACCTTTGCATATGCAAGCTATCCAAGAATTCCAGGACATGAATTTTCTGCACAAATTGTAGAGATTGGAGAAAATGACAGAGGTTTAAAACCAGGAATGATCGTAACCTGTAACCCATATTTTAACTGTCGAACATGTTATTCCTGTGAGAGAGGACTGGTAAACTGCTGTGAAACCAATGAAACTATGGGTGCACAGAGAGATGGCGCATTTGCTGAATACATAACAATGCCCATTGAACGTATTTATGATGGAATGGGCTTAAATCCAAGGCAGCTTGCCTTGATCGAGCCATTTTGTATCAGCTATCACGGAGTATCCAGGGCAGACATAAAAAAAGGAGATAAGGTACTTGTCATTGGTGCGGGAACCATTGGTGTTCTGGCTGCTGTTGCTGCAAAAGCAAAAGGCGGAGAAGTATACATTGTAGATATTGCAGAAGAAAAGCTTCAATATGCATATAAAACATTCGGTTTTTCAGGAATGATTAAAAATGACAGTGAAGAAAGCTTTATGAGCAGCGTAAACCAGATTACAGGAGAACATCATGGCTTCGATGTCTGCATAGAAGCAGTCGGCCTTCCGTCCACATTCCAGAATTGTATTGATGCTGCAGCTTATGGCGGTCGTATTGTTTTGATCGGAGTGGGAAAGAAAAACCTGGATTTCAACTTTACACTGATCCAGAAGAAAGAGTTAAGTATTTTTGGCTCCAGAAATGCCTTGAAAGCAGATTTCAAAGAGCTGATTGAATTGGTAAAATGCGGAGGCATCGACCTGGAAAAAATAGTAATGAATCCAGGCGCAGCAGATGCTGCAAAAAAATCAGAATATGAATTGGAGGAAGCTGCAGCAGCATTTGACGAGTTCAGCAGATATGGTGGCAGCAAGTTAAAGGTTCTTATTCATTTTTCAGATCCGTCATGATCTGGTGTCCTCCAAATAAAGGTTGCCAAACATTTCTATGCCAGTTATAATAAATTAGCAACAGAAAATCGACAAAACCAAAGAATAAGGAGGAATTTCCAATGAATGTTACCGAAATCAGACGTCCGGCTGATATGGAAAGAATTACAACACCAGAACTTGCACAGGCTTTTATTGAAGAGCAGGTTGCATTAATCAAAGAGCAGGTGGGAGATAAGAAAGTTCTTCTTGCACTTTCAGGTGGAGTGGATTCATCTGTTGTTGCAGCACTTTTAATCAGAGCAATTGGTCAGCAGTTAGTATGTGTTCATGTTAATCATGGTCTGCTTCGTAAGGGAGAGCCAGAGCAGGTAGTTGAAGTGTTCCGCAACCAGATGAATGCAAATCTTGTTTACGTGGATGCCACAGATCGTTTCCTTAATAAACTGGCAGGAGTAGAAGATCCTGAAACAAAGAGAAAAATTATCGGTGGAGAATTCATCGAAGTCTTTGCTGAAGAAGCAAGAAAGCTTGAAGGAATTGAATTCTTAGCACAGGGTACTATCTGGCCGGATATTCTTGAGTCAGAAGAAGGCATTAAGGCACATCACAATGCCGGCGGACTTCCGGAGGATATGGATTTTGAACTTGTAGAGCCAGTCAGAATTCTTTTCAAGGATGAGGTTCGTGTTGTTGGTGACGAGCTTGGCCTGCCTCACGGTATGGTTTATCGTCAGCCATTCCCGGGACCGGGACTTGGTGTTCGCTGTCCGGGAGCTATCACCCGTGATCGTCTGGAAGCAGTGCGTGAGTCTGATGCGATTCTTCGTGAAGAATTTGAGAAGAACGGACTTGAAGGGAAAATCTGGCAGTACTTCACTGTTGTTCCGGACTTCAGATCTACTGGAATCAAAGATGGAAAACGTGCTTTCGAGTGGTGCTGTATTGTTCGTGCAGTATGTACGACTGATGTTATGACAGCAACTGTTGCCGAGATCCCACATGAACTGATGGTTCATATTACAGACCGTATTACACATGAAGTTGCGGGAATTAACCGTGTACTTTATGATTTCACACCGAAGCCAACCGGAACTGTGGAATTCGAATAAAGAAGCGAAATAATGAAGAAAAAAATTTGTAAGTTGTTGGCAGTAGTATTGCTTTTTTTCTCAGGAACTATGGAGATTGGCTGGCGCTTTTTTAACATGGTGGTCTGCTGCAAAAGAGGGGAAAGAAAAAAGGAAAGAAAGAAATGGTTTGAATTATCCCATATCCGGGATAATCACCCCAGAAACGGATATGCAAAGGAATATGAGGAGAGCAGGGCATGGTGTGAGGCGCAGAAGATGCAGGACTGCTATATCCAGAGTGTGGATGGATTAAAACTCCACGGATTCTATCTGCCTGCAGAGAATGCAAAGCGGTTTGTTATCTTAAGCCATGGCTACCGGAGCAGCAGATTTGGTTCCCTGTCATTTATGGCAAAATATCTCCATGAGCATCAGTGTAATCTTCTGTTTATGGAACAGCGCTGCTGTGGAGAAAGTGAAGGGAAATATATCACCTTTGGAGCAAAAGAGAAATGGGATGTGCAGCGTTGGGCAATTTATGTGTCCGAGAGAAATAAGGAGAAGCTTCCAATCTATCTGTATGGGCAGTCTATGGGAGCAGCCGCTGTACTGATGGCATCCGGATACAGGCTTCCGTCAGAAGTGAAGGGACTGATCGCAGACTGTGGTTTTCAGTCTATGGAAAGGCAGATGCGGGATATGGCTGACAACTGGTTCCATCTGCATTATATCCCTGTGCTTTTAAAGGAAATGGACTGTCTGTGTCACCTTATTGCCGGATTTCATATGAAAGATGCGGATACCACAGAAGCAATGAAAAGGAATACAAGACCTGTTCTTTTCTTTCATGGAGAGAAGGATACCTATGTGTATCCGAATAATTCATTCCAGAACTATATGCTGTGCAGAGCACCAAAGGAGCTGGTCATTGTACCGGGGGCAAGGCATCTGTGCAGTGCCTATGCAGATCCGGAACTGTATCAGCGTACAGTGATGGAGTTTTTTGAGAAATATGATGGCAGTAATTCTGAAAAATAATGTGACTGTTTTCCATCGCCAAAGGGCTGACCGGGACTTATCAGATACGTTTTGTTAAATGTATGATAAGTCCCGGTCAATTTTATGTAAAGTGTTCATTAAGTCCTGAGGGTACTGGTATTTGGGAAAAATCTGTGCTATTTTTTGTCACGTAATAAAAAAGTAATGTTGTAGCTGCCAGTACATTATTTTTGAAATAACTGTGGGCTACTGAACAAGTATGTAATGTTTTTGTACCCGGGAAAAGAGAAAAAACGGGTGATGGAGGTTAAATAAAGTATGACAAACTACTATCCTTTAACAGCAGCACAGAAAATGCACCACAACTGGATCATGGATTACGGTACACAGCAGGTATCCGGTGTCAGTGTTGTGGCATCTGTACAGGCTGAACTGGATTTTGGATTATTAAAAAAATGCATTCAGATGGAGACAGAACGTTCCGGATGCACCAGAATCCGTTTTACAAAGCCTGATAAAGACGGAAATGTACAGCAGTACCTTGTAAAACAGGATCCAAGGGATATCGGATTCAAGGATCTGTCAGGAATGGGAAGCCTTGCAAAAGCAGACGAGCTGATGCAGCAGTGGGCATACGAAACCTTTGACGGTGATGACATTCCCATGTGCGAGTTTACTATGCTGAAGCTGCCGGAAGGATATAATGGTTTCTTTGTACATATGGATCACAGACTGATCGATTCCTGTGGTCTGGTAGTAATGATCGGTGATCTGTTTCAGTTATATACCTATTATAAATATGGAACAGCCTATCCGCAGGAACTGGCAGATTTTGAGACAGTACTGAAAAAAGACCTGGCAAAAGCAGGCAATGAGAAACGTTTTGCAAAAGATAAGAAATTCTGGGATGACCAGCTGGATGCACTGGGTGAGCCTCTGTATTCTGATATTCAGGGACCATCCGTACTGGAGGAAGCAAGAAAACGTCATGGAAATCCCAAACTTCGTTCTTCTGATATTGAAATGAAGAATCTGTTTGTGGCAGTTAAGGATTATTATCTGGAGCCGGGACCAACTCAGAATCTGATTGATTTTTGCATGAATCATCAGCTTTCTATGACAAACCTTCTTCTGCTTGGTATCCGTACTTACCTGTCAAAGGTAAATAACGGACAGGAAGATATCACTATCCAGAATTTTATATCCAGACGTTCTACTCATGATGAGTGGACATCCGGAGGAAGCAGAACCATCATGTTCCCGTGCAGAACCGTAATCGCACCGGAGACAGACTTCCTTTCTGCAGCTTATGAAATCCAGAATATGCAGAATCGTATTTACATGCACAGCAACTACGATCCGGCACTTATTATGGATGAGATGAGAAAAAGATACAATACACCGGAGCATACCAGTTATGAGAGCTGTTATCTGACTTATCAGCCAATGACTGTGAAGGTGGAGAATGAAATGCTTGGAACTATCCGTCAGCATGCAAAATGGTTTGCAAATGGTGCAGCCACTAAGAAGATGTACCTGACCGTATCCCATACAGAAGATGGAGGTATGAACTTTTCCTATCATTACCAGACTGCTCATCTGGAGGAGCATGATATGGAACTGCTCTATTATTATATGATGCGAATCCTTTTTAAAGGAATTGCAGAGCCGGATATGAGCATCGGCGAAATTATGGAACTGGTTTAATGAAAACAATAGCAGGAGGAAACGCAATGAGTCAGGAAATGGAATTTAAAAATATTGTAGCACAGTATAGTAAGGTAGCACCGGAAGAAATGAAAAATGAAATGAGATTTCGTGAGGATCTGGGTTTCAGTTCTCTGGATTTCATGTCCTTTTTGGGTGAGCTTGAGGACACTTTTGACATTGAGCTTGACGAGGGTGAAGTGTTGAAAATCACAACTCTTGGCGAAGCAGTTAATCTGCTGGATGAGCTTCAGTAATCTTTTTTTGAAGTGTAACTTATAAATTGAACGGTTCAAAAAATAATGGGAGAACAGATATGCTGGTCAGAAATATATTAGAAGAAAGTGTATGCAAATTTGGTGAAGTGAAAGCAGTCAGATGGCTTAACAAAAAGGAAATCATGGAAAGAAGCTACCTGGAACTGATGGAAAATGTGGTTTTTACCAGAAAAGGTCTTCTTGCAGAAGGCTTTGAGGGAAAACACATTGCATTGATCGGAACAAGTTCTGTAGAATGGATGGAAAGCTATCTGGGAATCATTACCGGATGCACCACAGCAGTACCGCTGGATGCAGCACTTCCCTGTGAGGATTTGATTGACCTGCTCAATCGTTCCGATTCTGCCGCACTTTTCTTAAGTCCGAAACACAGACCATATCTGGAAGCATTTCTTGCAAACTGCCCGAAGCTTCAGAAGGTATGGATGCTTCAGGAAGAGGTAGAAGATGCGCCGGCAAAGGTATATGGCATTGATGAGCTTCGAAATGCAGGAAAGAGTGCATCCGCAGATTCTGGCTGCCCGGATGCTGAGGATATTGCGACCATTATCTTCACTTCCGGAACAACAGGAAAGAGCAAAGGTGTTATGCTGACACAGAACAATCTGGCATCCAACGTTGAGGCAGTAAAGATTACGGCAGAACCGGGAACTGCCATGCTCAGTGTGCTTCCGATCCATCATGCATTCTGCCTTGTTATGGACTGGCTGAAGGGATTCTCTCTGGGGGCAACTCTTTGCATCAATGATTCCCTGCTTCATATGGTAAGAAATATGAGTATTTTCAAACCGGATATTATGCTTATGGTTCCAATGATGATTGAGACGATTTATAAGAGGCTGTCTGCTGCTGATCCGTCAATTCCGAAGGAAGTTCTGGCAGAAAAGGTATTCGGTGGAAACCTGCACATTATTTTTACAGGTGGTGCACATCTGGATCCGTACTATATTGACCGTCTGGCAGAATATGGCGTTGAAGTGCTGGAAGGCTATGGAATGTCAGAGTGCTCCCCTGTTATCAGTAATAATACGCCAGAGAACCATAAAAAGGGTTCTATCGGAAAACCACTTGAGAATGCAGAAATCAGATTTGAAAATGGTGAAATTCTGGTAAAAGGCAGCAGCGTTATGAAGGGATACTATCAGATGCCAAAGGAGACCGCAGAGGCTTTAAAGGATGGCTGGTTGCATACCGGTGACAAGGGATATATGGATGAAGATGGTTATCTGTTTATCAATGGACGAGTGAAGAACCTGATCATTCTGTCCAACGGTGAAAATATATCTCCGGAAGAGCTTGAGAATAAGCTGGCGCTTAATCCGCTGGTAGGCGAAGTGATCGTAACGGGTGAGGACAGTGGCCTGACAGCCCGAATCTATCCGGAGCAGGCTGTTGTGGAAGCGAAAGCATTGGATGCAGAAGCAATTCAGACACAGCTTCAGGCATTTCTGGATGAATATAACAAAAAACAGCCCACCTATCGCCGTATTACAGGACTGGTTGTCCGCAAAAATCCATTTCTCCGCAACACAACAAAGAAGATCAGGAGACAGGATGTTCTGATTGACGAGCCTCTGGAATAACACGCTCTAAGACAATAGCGGCAGCATACCGGATAAAAAAATCTCAGACAGAATATCGGCGATCACTTCCGGTGCCAGATTAAAATTATCCCGTGTCCATTTGTGCAGAACGCCGACAGTACTACCGATGGCGCAGGTGATCACATAAGAAAATTCTTCCTTTGTGCGTCTGGAAGGCCTGGAATTAGATGTAGTGTCTGTGACATAATGATGGAGCATGGTCAGCATTTTTTCAAACAGATGATTGCCATGAGGCGTGCTCAAAAGACCAGACAGAAAAGGATTTTCCATAGTGTACCGGCACAGAGTCAGAAAATAGGAACGGCAGATGTCCCGGTCATTTTGGGGATGGAAGCTTTCCATCATGGAAAAAACATCCTGAATCGTTTTATCCTCAATTGCAGAGATTAGTGAAGGAATATCCTGATAGTGATTGTAAAAGGTACTCCTGGCAATACCTGCTGTTTTAATGATATCAGATACTGTGATCCTGTCGGGCTTCTTTTCCTTTAGCAATTTGAAAAAAGCACCTAAAATGGCTTCGTTAGCCACGGAATATCTTTCATCGGGAATTGTATGTTTCATAGCTGTGTCCTCCCGGGGGCTTTTGCCCTTAACATCATACCTAAAGTATATCATAAAGCTGTCAATAAAAGAATCAAAAACGTAAAAAAGTGGCAGCTTTTACAGATTGGGACTGGTCTACAGGCCAATGTCTTGGTACAATGTAATCAGTGAAACAATCCATAGGTATCATAATCGGGAGCTTTTGCCCCGTTTTGAAAGAAAAGGAGAAACATATGAAGACACGGAAACGAATTCTGTCAATCATGCTTACCATTGCAACACTGCTTCTGCTTGTGCTGGATATTCCTGTAGCAGCCGCCGCCGGGACGAAAAAGGTAGACGTTTTGTTTACCCATGATACCCATTCCCATCTGGACAGTTTTTCAACAATTGTGGATGGCCAGCAAGAAATAGTTGGCGGATTTGCAAAAATAAAAACCCTGATGGACGAAAAGAAGAAAGAAAATCCGGATACTCTTGTGCTGGATGGGGGAGATTTTTCCATGGGCACACTGATCCAGACAGTATATGATACTGAGGCGGCAGAGCTTCGGATGCTTGGGTATCTTGGATATGATGTGACAACCTTTGGCAATCATGAATACGATTACCGGTCAAAGGGCCTGGCAAATATGCTGAAGGCAGCTATTGCTTCCGGTGAAACAGTACCTGAGATCGTAGTGTGCAATGTGGATTGGGACGCTATGGAGCAGGATGGTCTGAACGATGGCCAGAGTCAGATCAAAGAGGCGTTTAAGGCCTATGGTGTGAAGGACTATGTGGTGGTTCAAAAGGGTGATACAAGGATAGCAGTAGTTGGTGTATTTGGAAAAGATGCCCTGGAATGTGCCCCTACATGTGAGCTGTTGTTCAAAGATCCGGTGGAGGCAGTAAAGGAGACAGTAGCCGAGATTAAGGAAAATGAGAACGTGGATATGATCGCATGTGTGTCCCACGGTGGAACCTGGGAGGACGAGGACAAATCAGAGGACGAAATCCTTGCCAAAAAGGTGCCAGAGCTTGATCTGATCATCAGTGGACATTCACACACAGAGCTGGAAGAGGCAATCAAGCATGGGAACACATATATTGTGTCCTGTGGTGAGTACGGAAGAAATCTTGGCTCACTATCAATGACGCAGAAGCAGGATGGACGTTGGGAGATGACTGCCTACGAGCTGATTCCCGTGTCTGAAGAGGTCAAGCCGGATCAGGCAACACAGAAACGGATTGATGAATTAATGGATACAGTAGACACCAATTATCTTGCCGATTTTGGTTATACCAGGGATGAAGTTCTCGCTGAGAATGATGTTGAATTCAACAGCCTGGAGGAAATGGGCACGAAGCATGAAGAACTGAATCTTGGTGATATCATGTCTGATGCATATGTATATGCCGTGGAAAATTCAGAATACTACGATGGAGATCCGGTAGATGTAGCGGTTGTACCAAGCGGAACTGTCCGTGACACATATACGAAGGGCGATGTTACAGTAGAAGATGTCTATAATTCTTTCTCCCTGGGAATCGGAAAAGACGGGGTGGCAGGATATCCACTGATCAATGCATATCTGACCGGAAAAGAATTAAAGCTGGCAGCAGAAGTGGATGCTTCCGTTTCTGATTTTATGACAACTGCAAGATTATATTGCAGTGGACTGAATTTTACATACAATCCTCATCGAATGCTTCTGAATAAGGTAACGGACTGTTATCTGACCAGAGTGGACGGAGAGAGAATCGAAATCCAGGATGATGAGCTGTATCATGTTGTGACAGATTTGTACACCGGACAAATGCTCGGCTCCGTAATGAAAATGTCCTATGGTCTGCTGGCCCTCGAACCAAAGGATAAGGACGGCAATCCTATTAATAATCTGGAAGATCAGGCAATCATGGAAGACGGCAGAGAATTAAAGGCTTGGGATGCCATCGCAAGATATATGAAGTCCTTCGAAGATACAGACGGTGATGGAATTGCCAATGTACCGGAATATTATGCAGCTACACATAACCGTAAGGTTGTGGATGACAGCAGAAATATAATAGATCTGGTGAAAAATCCGAACAAATTCTCAGTAATGATAGTGTTAATCGGTCTGTTCTTTATTGTGATCATTATCCTTATTGTTGTTCTGATCCGCAAAATCATCCGCAAGGTCAGAAGAAAAAAAGATATGTGATAATATCACAGAAAATGGGAATAAAATCTGATATACTACAATCACAAATAAAACAGGAGGGCAAAGAAATGTCAGTAATTCATGTAGATAAATATAATTTTCAAAACGAAGTAATGGAGTCAGATAAACCGGTGCTGTTGGATTTCTGGGCACCCTGGTGTATGCCTTGCCGCATGGTAGGACCGATTCTGGAAGAAATTGCAGCGGAACGTTCTGATATTAAAGTGGGAAAAATCAATGTAGATGAACAGCCGGAGCTTGCTGGACAGTTTCATGTTATGAGCATCCCTACACTGCTTGTTATTAAGAATGGAAAAATCGTAAATCAGTCTGTAGGAGCGATGCAGAAGGAAGCAATCCTTGCTATGCTGTAAAGAGCAAAAAAATTATAAATTTTACTTGCAAATTCCAGATGTATAAAGTATTCTATAAACACCATAAAGTTATAACACCTCTCCTACTTTGTGCAGGAGAGGTGTTTTTGAAAATGCTATTGTTTGAATTTACTAGTTAGGAAGACTGAATGAAATATAAAATCTGGAATAGGAATGAGGGATTCACGCTTGCGGAGCTTTTGATTACAGTTGCGATTATTGGTGTTCTCGTAGCTATAGGAATCCCTGTTTTATCTAATCAGCTGGAGAAAAGCCGTGAGGCTGCTGACCTTGCCAATGTGCGTGCAGCATATGCAGAAGTGATGACTGCCCAGATTACCGGAGATGAGGGGAATCAAACCCAGACTGTAAAACTTAAGCAGAAGAAGGATGACTGGGAGTCAGATCCGGTGACAGTTGCAGGAATTACCCACTATAAGAAGGATGGAAATACTCCAAACTGGATAGGAGTTCCCGGGGCAGATGGAGAGTGTAAGGTAACCTACGATGCATCTGTAGATACTACGACGGGTGAGCCGGTAGGCATATGCTTCGAATGGAGCGGAAGCAGCGGGAATAACGGAAATGACAAAAATGACGAAGATAATGGAAATAACGGGGAGAATACAAAGCCTGGAATTGATTTCAACGAAGATATACATGGGCTGGTTAATGCCACAGGATTGTTATCACAGCATAAGACTACACAGTTCGAAATAGATTCAAAATGCCCCAATTCCGTTATGGTTAAGGCTGTGCGGGAGAAGCTTGGAAGCAACAGCTTATTGAATTATGGCACCTGGGCATATCTGGCAGATTCCAAGAGTCCTAACAATGAATGTGCATATTTGTTCTGGACCGCTGTAGATACGAATGCGGTTGGCGCCGGGCAGAAAATACCGGTTATTGTCAGCAGTGATAAAGGTGGTTACTACATTTCTGAAACAACGACGGCGGAAAGAACCAGTAAAAATGGTGCATATGTCGCGATTGCCGATCATATGCTAAATTATAATTCTTTTAAGGATTATACCACAGGTACAAAGTATTCCACCATGGAAGAGGCTTATAAAGCATATACAGAAATGGTGGAGAATGGGAAGTATTCTCAGGAAATTAAAGACAGCTTGAACGATCTGCCCAAGTGATAGACAATAACGAAAAAACAGTTACCTTCCTTACGAAAGTAACTGTTTTTTACGTTCAGGATCAATCTTCATCCATCCATACCTTCATGGTCTTCAGAAGCTTCTGTTTCTCCGGAATACCCATTTTATGTAATTGTTCGGAAATCTCCCTGTCCAGAGCTGTTTCACGATATTCAGAGTCAATTCTGCCAATCAGTGAATCCAGAGAGATATTCAGCAGTCTTGCATAATAAATCAGGATACGCAGTGACATTGCAGTTCGGTTGTTCTCCACATTACTGATGTAGCCAGGGGTTACGTTCAGAGCCTTGGCAACCTCTGCCTGGGTAAGCTTCATTTTGATTCTCAGTTCTTTCATTCGTGATCCTAAGTTTTCGTAATCAATCTGGTTCATAATCTGTTCTCCAATCTTTTTTACCGGTGCTAAGCAGCGGGCTTTCATAGCTGGTAATGCCTGTATAAGCTGATATATCCCTTTACGCACTATTTAAGCTGTCGTTTTTGAACGCAGATAAGCATTCCCCCACTTCAAGTGCGCGGAGCACTAAGCGGTGGGTAAGGGGGATGCTTATGTCAGTGGGAGCCTTCAGCTCCCACTGACAGGTCGCGAAGCGACTGCGTTCATGAGCAAGTAGCAAAGCGGACCTGGAATGTCCGCTTTACACTGCGGCTTCTTTATTCATAATATAAAGTATATAGAAAATATATGAAAAATAAAAGCTGTAAATTGTATGCTATTTATTTTATAGCTATATATCAGGTGCGATAATTTTGACATTTCTGCCTCAGATATCATATAATGATATGAGAGTCAAAAGGTCTTTTGACACTCATTTGACACTGGTATCATATAATGAAAGAATAACTTGGAAATTAAATTATGAGGGAATTATTTTATGCAGGATACATTTGAGATGCTGGAAGAGCTTCTGGAGCAGGAGCAGTTCGAGCTGCTTTTTTCGGAAGAAGCCCAACCGCGGAGAGGGGAAAAGCAAAGTCCCGGTGATATTCGTCTGGTATACCTGATGAATGATGCAGTGGAAAGCTTTCTTATCTTTAAAAACGCCAGGCTTACAGGATCTTATATCAGTGATTATGAAGGCCCGTTGAAATCGTCCTTAAGTCAGGAAGAGAATCAATACATACTGGTTGTCTGGCAGGGGGCAAATGCAGTTACTTTGTTCTTTGAAAAGCTGGAGCTGGAGGTTCACCTCTACAATTATGGAGAAATCGCACATTTCTGGGTGCCCGGATATGAATATCTGCGTCAGCTGGAGTACCGGATTGCCATTGCAAGAGACAAACTTGACTATCTGGGGGAAGAATTTTGTACAAAGGAAGAACAGCGGCTGGTACAGCTGGCAGATTTTCCTCCACTGAATTACTGCTGCTATCCAGCGGTACCCAGACAGTATATTGTGCCAAAGGAAGAACCATGGATTCCAACACAGGCAGCCTTTCAGGTTATGGAAAAGCTGATAGAAGAGGCGCAGGACAGATCATTGCTTTGTCTGCTGCACATTTATAAGAAATTTCCCCACTCCTTTGTGGCAGAGATTTTTGCCAGAGCCCTGCATAAGAGCAGGCACCAGGCAGTGATTGAGCTTCTTACCCGGAAAATAAAAAGAGAAGCAGGGACTTATCCCAACCGTTCCTTCGGAGAAGAGGCTGACAGACGTCTGGGCAGTCTTCTGGAAAAAGCGTGGAAGCTCCAGGAGAAATTAGCGCAGGATGGGATCAAAGCGGAAGTATTAAGAGAAGAGCCTTTTACCATAGCCAGAGACAGCCTGGATTATCAGGTGTATCTTATGATTTGGAAAAAAGGATGGAGAAATTGCAAAGTAGAAATAAGAAAATTAACAGAGAAATGCTGAAAAAGCTGAGAGCATTTACAAAAGAAAATATCAGAAGATAACAGGACATGGACAAACTGTGACCTGCAATAATAAAAGAACTTCAGGAGGAAAAACAAATGGGTTGTACTACAATTTTAGTTGGAAAAAAAGCGTCTTATGATGGTTCTACCATGATTGCCCGAAATGATGATTCCGGTTCCGGACATTACATGCCGAAGAAATTCGTGGTGGTTCATCCAAAGGAGCAGCCGCGGAAATATAAATCCGTGATTTCCCATGTGGAAATCCAGCTTCCAGATGATCCAATGCGCTATACATCAGTGCCGAACGCTGTAGATGGTGAAGGAATCTGGGCTGCAAGTGGTGTAAATGCGGCAAATGTGGGAATGACTGCTACAGAGACTATCACCTCTAATCCCAGAGTGCTTGGAGCTGATCCTCTGGTTGTTTATCAGCCGGCCAAAGACGGTCAGGAAGAGGTTGCCGGTGGTATCGGAGAGGAGGATATTGTATCTATTGTCCTTCCATATATTCATAGTGCCCGGGAGGGTGTCACACGACTTGGCAGTATTCTGGAGAAATATGGAACCTATGAAATGAACGGAATCGCATTCCAGGATCAGGATGAAATCTGGTGGCTGGAGACCATCGGCGGGCATCACTGGATGGCAAGAAGAGTCCCGGATGATGCTTATGTAGTAATGCCCAATCAGCTTGGAATTGATGAATTTGACCTGGAGAAGGCCATCTCCGATCAGGATAAATACCAGTGCTCACGGCAGGAATATGCACAGCTGGAATACATGTGCTCTGCAGATATGAAGGAATTTATTTCAAAAAATCATCTGGATCTGTCCCAGAACGGTATTCTGAATCCCAGAGATGCATTTGGAAGCCATGATGATTCCGATCATGTTTACAATACGCCCCGCGCATGGTTCATGCTCCGCACCCTGAATCCGAAAACGAAAATCTGGGACGGTCCTGATGCTGAATTTACCCCATATTCAGACGATCTGCCGTGGTGCATGATTCCGGAAAAGAAGGTTACGGTAGAGGATGTGAAATATGTTTTATCTTCACATTATCAGGGAACTCCTTATGATCCCTACGCAACCTATGGCGAGAAAAGCCAGCGTGGAGCAGTTCGTTCTATCGGTGTGAATCGCACGGATTTCCTTTCTCTGATCCAGATGCGACCGGATATGGAAAAAGACAGTAATATCCTGGAATGGGTGGCTTTTGCATCCAACGCATTTAATGTGATGGTGCCATTCTATGCGGCTATTGATATTACACCGGATTATTTTTCCAGCACAACAAAGGAAGTCAGCACTGATAATTTCTACTGGATGAGCCGTATGATAGGCGCTATGGCAGATGCATCCTACAGAAGCTCTGTTTTCCATATTGAACGTTACCAGGAGCGTGTGATGGCAAAAAGCCACCAGCTGATAGGCAGGTATGATGCACTTCTGGAAAAGGAGACTGATGCAGCAAAGAGAATGGCTCTTCGTCAGGAGGCAAATCAGGAAATTGCGGACATGGTAAAGAAAGAGGCTTCTGATACACTGGATAAAGTGCTTTATGAGCTGAGCAATCAGATGAAAAATGCTTATTCCAGGTCTGATGCTTAATGGAAATGTATAGACAAAACCAGTTTGATTTACTATAATGAAGTGCATGAAGGAATAATTTGTCTTTGCATAGCTCTGGTGATTTTTTTAATATCATAAAGAGCATTGGGACAACTGATTAAGGAGGCTGTAATGACAGTAAAAGAATGTTACGAAAAGGTAGGCTCCGATTATGAGGGAGTGCTGAAAAGACTGGGAAATGAGGCTCTCGTAAAAAGATTTGCAGTGAAATTTCTTGCAGATCCCAGTTTCCAGGAGCTGACAGATGGCCTTAGTGCACAGGACGGTGAGAAGGCATTCCGCGCAGCACATACCTTGAAGGGAGTATGCCTGAATCTTGGATTCACAGGATTATATAAGGTCAGTGCAGAGCTTACAGAGCTGCTTAGAGGAAGAGACATCACAGGAAGTGGTCCGCTTTATGAACAGGTGAAAGAGCAGTATATTATTTTGACAGATGCAATTAAAGAGCTGGCAGCAGAGGGCTGAGGAGAAATCTTCAGCTCTTAAATAACTTATGTTAACCTATCGCACAGGAGATAAGCATGACCAACAAAATTGATCGTGAGGATATGCTGGCACTGACCAGAAGGATGAATGTGGCCCGGAGCTCTTTTACCAGGATCGCAGGATGTTATGTAGACAAAGATGGAGACTTTGATGGCAGCTTTAACGTGAATTTCCTCAAGCTGTCCAATGGGGAAAAGAAGAAAAACATAGAGCTTGCTAAGGCCGTTCCGTTTGCGGCAACCAATGTGAATCTGAAGCGTTATGAATTCGCAGATGAAGACAGAAGGCCAGGGACAGTATGGCAGCTTTTGATGGCGATACGGGAGTGCGGACTGAAAAACGATGCGCTGATGGACAGCTTTTATGATCTGGTGATGGAGCATTATAAAAGCCGCCGGGGTTATGCTGTGTATGTTTTTCATGACCGGTATGATATTCCGGTGAAAGCTGCAGATAAAGAGCGGCTTTGGGAATCAGATGCGGTTTTTGAATATCTGATCTGCGTGATCTGCCCGTTAGCAGATGAATATGAGCCGGGAACTCCGGAGTGTGGTTTCCTTTTCCCTGCCTATACAGATGGAGGCGCGGATCTTAATCATGTGGCAGTATTCCAGGCAGATGCCGACAGACCGCACCAGGAATTAATGACAGATATTTTGCGGGTAAAATAAGTGCTCTGATATATCATGCTGAACAACTTGAGTTCAATGATATATTAGAGCACTTTTTGACCTTTTGACCCTGGTATCATTACACTTTCTCATATTCCCCTATAATTTTCTTCGCCGCTGCATACTTAGTACGCCAGTGGGCAAGCTGCGCCGGATCCGGTGTGATTGCACATAGTCTTGTCTCATCTGAATTATGGGCAATATCTGCAAGCTTCACCTTCCGCGCCAGCGGACTCTGGCAAAGCTTACGTATATAGTCCAGGTAGTTCTCATCAGGCGTATGTGTTAATAATAGAACCACATCTGTGATTTCCCGGGGGAATTCTGCTTCCAGCTCCTGAAGTGAGAGAGAAGTATCCTCCAGAACATCATGAAGCAGTGCAATACAGGTGGTGATTTCGTCTGTCATCTGTTCCGCCAGATGTACAGGATGGAAAATATAAGGAATCCCACTCTGGTCTGTCTGTCCCAGATGTGCCTTGTATGCTGTTTTAATAGCCTTTATGGTTAAAGGAGTATAAATCATAGTTTATTCTGCAGCAGCAGCCTCCGTATCAGTATTCAATGGAGTGAAAGCTGCCAGGATTTCATCTGCTTCTGCTGTAGTGTCGGTGGTGTAGGATAAAATAATGGAGACAAACTTTCCTCCCTGTTTGCGGGTACAGTATTTCTGAAGAATTTCATAATCATTGATCGTTACACTTGTTCCCATGACGCGGAAATCCTGTCCGGCGATCTGGGTATCTGTGACTTCGGAATAGGTATAACCCATCTGGGTAGCATCCAGCATCTGTTGCGCAGCGAGAAAATACTGGTCAACAGTCATATTCTCCAATGCAGCGTCCTCTACAACCACAGAAACATTGGGAAAACCGGAGATAGAAGATGCCATCATCTCATAAACAGTACCGGACAAAGCGTTCTCACTAAGTTCTGCTCCGGAAGCTTCCTCCAGAGTGCTCTGTCCCTGCTGCATAACGGACTGAAGCTCCTCCTCTGTATTCATAACAACTGTTTCCGGGGGAGTAAATTTCAGATTCAGCCATGCGCTTTGAAAATCGGTGTCTGAGATGGTGCCTTTTTCATAAGGGGTATCCTGAGACGCATCGTCAGAGGAAGAAGCACCGTCAGAAGAAGTGTCAGCTGTGCCCTGCTCATCAGTGGTCTGCGCTGTATCTTCCGCAAGCACTGACATGACCGGCATCGTACAAAGGGAAAATGCCAGCATAGCCGGTATTAATAAACTATTTTTTCTACGCATAAATATGATATCCTCCTGGGAAATTGATTGCCTGTCACCTTTATATTATAGCAAACATACGCAAGTTTTCCTAGAGCCTGTTTGAAAAATCATTCCTGCAATCTGCACGCCCCACTTTGTGGTATATTTCACCCGAATTCGGTTGTCGTAGCCCGCTACGACGCCCTCATCCGGGCAAAATCTCCCACAAATTGTGACGCACATCTTGCAGAAAGCCTTTTTCAAACACGCTCTAGGTGCAAACGTGAGAAAAAAATATGAAAAAACTATGAAAAAACTATGAAAGTGACGACTGGTGGACAATTGCAGGTCGATTGCAGTTCCTGATTTCTCCCGGACGGTTGCGTTTCCATGTATATTTCGCTATAATAGAAACCAAAGACTCAAAAGACAAAAATTTACGAATAAAAAACTTATAATACAAGGAGTTTTTATATGAGCTTTTGGAATACGCTGAAACAGAAACTACGAAGCCTGGTTCCGGTAAGTCGCACTTATATGGATAATAAGCTTCGTGAATTAGAAAAAGAGAATAAACGTCAGGAGAAGATCCTTTCAGAGATTCAGAAAAACAGTCAGTCTATGCTGGAGCTGAAGGACTATGTGACGAAGGAGCTACGACGCCGGGATGACTGGGGCAAGCGTGCAGCCCAGGTGCAGCGTGAGGCAGAGGAACGCCAGATCTGGGTGATCAAGTGCCCTGCACCAGAGGAGAAGAAGGTCCGCTGGGGTGACTATGCCTACGCAGTGGCTTTGAAGCGCTACCTGGACCGAATGGGAATCTACACCATAATTGATCTTCGTGAGGACTGGGACTGTGAGGTTAACGCTGACGTAGTGCTGGTGCTCCGTGGCTGTGAATTTTACCGCCCGGACCGCCGGAATGCCAAATGCATCTATATTATGTGGAACATCAGCCATCCGGAAATGGTCACCACAGAAGAATATCAGCTTTACGATATCATATGTGTAGGCTCTCGTCATTATGCGAAGGAGCTGGGGGATAAGCTGACTATTCCGGTTTATCCGCTGCTCCAGTGCACAGATACACAGCTTTTTTACCCGGATCAGGAATCTGAGGGAAAACGCGGAAAGGATTATCTGTTTATCGGTAATTCCCGCGGTGTGGCTCGCCCCTGCGTATTGTGGGCTGCCCAGGATAAGCTTCCTCTGAAAATCTGGGGAGCAGGCTGGAAAGCTATGTTAGGTCCGGACAAAAACATGGTACAGGATGTTTTTATTGAAAACAGTGAAATTCCGGCACTTTACCGCAGCGCCCGTGTTACTCTCAATGACCATTGGAAGGATATGCTGGACTATCAGTTTGTAAATAATCGCATTTTTGACGCTCTGGCATGCGGGCTTCCGGTAATATCAGACTGCTGCGACGAGCTTCGGGAGATTTTCCCGGAAGCAGTGCTGTATTACAGCAATAAGGAAGAATTTGAGAACTGCGTGAAAGAGATAGAGAATAACTACGCAGAGGTAAAGGCAAGAGTAGACGCTCAGTGGCCTGTGATACAGGAGAAATATTCCTTTGAGGCAAGAGCAAGAGAATTGGTGGAAATGGTGGAGGAATATCGTAGTAATGGCTTCAATGAAAACAATATCAAAAATTCTGATCATTATTCCAGCCTATAATGAGGCTGGCTGTATAGAGAAAGTAGTAGATAACCTGGAAAAAAATTATCCCCAGTACGATTACGTGATAATTAACGATGGTTCTACTGACGATACCCGCAAAATCTGCGCCCGCCGGGGCTATAATTTTATGGATCTGCCTGTGAATACAGGGCTCTCCGGGGCTATTAAAAGCGGCATGCGTTACGCCAACTATTACGGCTATGACTATGTTCTCCAGCTGGATGGTGATGGTCAGCACGATCCCAAGTACATAGAAGACATGATCACCGAGATGGAACGGACCGGATGCGATATTGTGATCGGATCAAGGTTTAAGACACAGCGGAAACCCTTTAATTCCAGGATGATTGGAAGCCAGCTGCTTACCTATGCGATTATGTTAACAACAAAGGGGAAATATATCGGAGATGTAACTTCGGGAATGCGTCTTTTTAATAAAAAAATGATCAAACGCTTCGGTTACGACATTAATTACAGCCCTGAACCGGATACACTGGCATATCTTTTGAATTGCGGTGTGAAAATTGAGGAAGTACAGGTGGAAATGCATGAGAGAATTGCCGGCACCAGCTATCTGGACTTTAAGAACTCCATCTGGTATATGTTGAAAATGTTTTTTTCCATTTTCATTTTCCAGTGGGTGCGTAAACGAGAGAAAGGAGACAAGAAATGAGTGACACACTGAAAGCCTTACTTGTCGTTGCTTCAATCCTGACAGTTGCCTGGATTCTCCGGAAAATCAGGAAAAATAAAGTGAAAATGGAAGATGCTATCTTCTGGATCTTTTTTGCAGGAATCTTGCTTTTACTGGCTATTTTTCCGGAAATCTCCTATGAGCTTTGCCGGATTTTTGGAATTATGTCACCTAGTAATCTGGTGTTCCTGGTGATTATATTCCTGCTTGTTGAGAAAATATTTACATTATCCATTATCGTTTCCCAGCTGGAGGACAAAATCGGAGTATTATCCGCAGAGGTTGCACTTCGTTCTAAGGCTGAGAATAAGAAGATTGATAAAGTAGATGAAAAAGAAAACTTGTTAGAGCAGGAAGAGGCAGAAAAACAGGAAATTGCGTCCGAAATCAGAATGGGAGAAGGAAAATAATTTGGAAATCAATCAAACAGAACTTCATACATTTGCTGTGTGTGCATATGGGGAAAGCCCTTATCTGGAAGAATGCGTACAGTCCCTTTTGATGCAAAAGGTGAGAACAAGTATTTTGATCGCGACTTCCACACCTAATTCCCATATTGCTGGAATTGCTGATAAATATGGGATCCCGGTATATATAAATCAGGGAGAAAAGGGACTGGCAGGGGATTGGAACTTTGCTTACAGCTGTGCCAATACTCCGTTTGTAACACTTGCTCATCAGGATGACAAATATTATGTAAACTATACGAAGGATGTCTTGGCAGTAGCAAAGAAATGCCATCGTCCTCTTATTATATTTACAGATTATAACGAACTTCGAAATGGAAAGACGGTAACATCTAACCGGCTTCTGAAGGTGAAGCGCCTTTTACTGACTCCATTGAAATTATCTGTTTTCTGGAAAAGTCGTTTTATCCGAAGAAGAATTCTTTCGATAGGCTCTGCAATCTGTTGCCCGACAGTAACCCTTGCCAAAGAGAACCTGGATGGTTTCGCATTCAAAAACAACATGAAAAGTAACATCGACTGGCAGGCATGGGAAGAGCTTTCACGCCGAAAAGGAGAATTCGCTTACACCGCTAAGCCAGGAATGGAGCACCGTATTCATCAGGAATCTACCACTTCAGAATTATTGGAAGAGAATGGAAGAAGAGAAGAAGATATCTATATGTTCCGCAAATTCTGGCCCGGCTGGGTGGCGAAAGGGATTGAGATGGTCTATCAGAGTGGGGAGAAGTCGAATGAGGTGTGAAGAAAATGCTTATGGTTTTTGGATGGTAAAATAATAGGCATTATGATACAATAAAATGGAATATGCGATTGAAAGAGGATATCTATGAACATTGTATATATTGCGACTGATTCTTATATATCATTACTTGGAATTTCCATTAATTCTATTATAATGAATCGAAAAAGTGAAAAAATAAACCTGTATGTTTGTTCACCTGATTTGACTGAAGAACATAAAGAACAGTTAGAAGATATTGTTATCCCATATGGTGGAGAAATTTCTTTCCTCGATGTATCGGACTACTTAAATAATTTTAGAATTCAAGTGAATACATCAGGATTTCATCCTATTGTTTTGGCAAGATTGTTTCTTGCGTCCTATTTGCCAGAGAATGTAGATAAAGTGCTCTATTTGGATTGTGATGTTGTGGCGAATGGAGATTTATGGAAATTGGAAGCAACGCAGCTAGAAGGAAAAGCGTTTGCAGCTGTACCTGAATTGTGTATGCCAGAACGACAGAAGGTACAAATTGGACTTGAAAAAGATGATATTTATTTTAATTGTGGAGTAATGTTGATCAATCTTGCTTATTGGCGTAAAAGAAAGCTTTCAGAACAGTTTCTTGAGTATTTTATAAAACAGAACGGAAAGCTTCTTTATAATGATCAGGACATTTTGAACCATTGTTGTAAAGGAGCAATTGGTAAACTTTCACATACTTACAATTATAATCCGGCATTGTATTATTTTCCCAGATATTTTATCCGAAGTTATCAGCCGGAGTATTACTGTGCAAGTTCAAAAGTGTATAAATCAATTCGTCAAAAACCGGTGTTAATACATTTTATGGGAGAAGAACGTCCCTGGGTTCATGGGAACTACAGTCCCTACCAGGGGGTATTCGAAAAATATAAGTTGAATTCTCCGTGGAAAGATATGCCATTAACCTATGGAAAGGAGAAGGTCCTTTTCTGCTATCATATCTTAAACTGTATTACAAGAGTGTTTCCATGGTTTAGAAAATGGTTTACACAGCTGATTGGAATTTATTATTACCAATTAGTAAAGAAAGAGTAGGTAAGGTGAAGAATGGTACATATTTTATTATCTACCTATAATGGAGAGAAATATATTGAAGAACAGCTGGAAAGCATTTTTTCGCAAACATATGGTGATATTCGCCTTTATATAAGGGATGATGGTTCTACAGATGGAACTGTTGAAAAGATTGAGCAATATTTAAATGCTTATCCAGAGTATGCATCAAGAACCCAATGGATATCAAATGAAACCCATGAAAATCTTGGCTATATGCAGAGCTTCTGGGAATTACTGAAAGCAGCTTCCGGTGCAGATTATTATGCATTTTGCGATCAGGATGATGTCTGGCTTCCGGAAAAAGTTGAAAGAGGTGTGAGAGCTTTGGAAAGAGAGCAAGAAACTTCTAAGCTTCCACTTCTGTATTTCTCAAATTTTTATCAATGCAATGAGAATTTAAGTGAGAAAAAGGCAGGGCTGGTTTATAGCGGAACTATAAAATTTGAAAATGTACTCTTCTATACTCCGGCATTTGGTTTTACTATTTTTATCAATGAAAAATTGCGCCAGATGGCATTGGGAGATTTTAATCATGCTGATCTTCCACATGATGGCTGGGTACAGAAAATAGCGGCAGCTTTTGGGAAAATAATTTATGATTCAGCATGTACAGCATATTACAGACGACATGAAAATGCAGTTACTGCAAATAATGCCAGTAAGCTGTCCCTTGTGAGAAACTGGATTCAGAATGAAATTTTTGGAAAATCCATGCAGGAAACACATATGGTGCTAGAGCAGTTTTATCAGGTGTATGGTTCAAAGATGAAGGTGGAGAATCAGAAACTGTTAGAAGTATATGCGACGAGAAAAAGAACCCCCAAAATCTGGTGGAAGAGAGTTTGCTTTAAGGAGATGCTACGTCCATCAGTTGGGGGAAGAGTGGCATTGAGGATATGCTTTTTGATAGGGAGGTATTAATATCTTGTTATTTATAAATTGATATGATAAAATTTGTCATGTATACATATTAAAAAGATTTTACTAGTGAGAAAGGCTTGACATGGAACAAAAGAATATTTGGACAGTTATATTAAAATATGGAATAATAATTTCCATTTTGTTTGGAGCATGTTATTTTTTTATCGGTGAAAAAAGTTTAAAAACTGTATCGTATGTCGAAGAGTATGCGGAAGTTGAAGCAACTCAAATCACACCAAATTTGGTTGAGAATATAACTATAATACAGGAATTTGTTACACATGCTGATTTTATTGATGGTTTGATTTTAAGATTTGCAACTTATAATAACACTCTAAAAGAAGGAAATGTAGAAATTACCTTACGGAGTGAGGAAGAACAACTTTTATACGAATGCAGTATTCCAGTAACTAACTTGAAAGATAATGAGAATGTACAAATTGATTTTGAAAATAGTATAGCTGTTCAACGGGATACTAAATTACAATTAATAATTAGGGAAACAAATAATACAGATGGAAATGTAGCTACGCTTTGGATGGGAACAGCACAAAAAGATTGTAAGCTTTTTGTAAATGATGAGCTGACGGCTGGCACATTATATTTTAATCCAGTGTGTACAAGAAATGGACATTATTTACCTCATTATTTAATTGTGTTTGTATTTCTGGAGGTCTTATTTATTGTTATTTGTTTATATCAGAAAAGAAAAGATGAAAAAGGAGTGCGTACCGGATTAAATGAATGTGTTCATATTTTTAAAGACTATCGTTTCCTTCTGTCACAGTTAATTGGACGTGATTTTGCAGTAAAATATAGAAGAAGCTATCTTGGAATTGTTTGGGTTATTCTTAATCCATTACTTACGATGATTGTGCTATCAGCTGTTTTTGCATTTATCTTCAGGTTTAACATAGATAATTTTCCTGTGTATTTAATTCTTGGACAGGTAATTTTCAATTTTTATAGTGAAGCAACACAAATTTCGACAACAACGATTACTGGATCAGGACAAATGATTAAAAAAATATATATTCCTAAGTATATATTCCCTTTAAGTAAGACTATGTTTTCTTTCTTCAATTTTGTACTATCGTTTATTCCAGTATTATTAGTAATGCTATATTATAGAATACCAATTACGCTTAATATTTTGTATTTGCCATTGTTGTTATTAGCGTATTTTTGTTTTGTACTTGGAGTGAGTTTTATTTTATCTGCGATGCAGGTGTTTATGAGAGATACTCAATATTTATATGGTATATTTTTAACATTGTTGGGGTATACAACACCTATTTTTTATTCTATAGATTCGTTATCACCACTGTTTCAGAAAATTATGTTGCTTAATCCACTGTACCATTATATGGCAGTTCTCAGAACCATTTTACTTTATGGTATGGCACCTACATTACAGGAAATGACAATATGCATTTTACTAGGTGGAGTATTTTTGGGAGCTGGTTTATGTTATTTCTTTAAACGTCAAAAGAGATTTATTTTATACATTTAAAGTAGAGGTTATTATGGAAAATAAGGAAGAAGTGAAGAACGCAATTACGGTTGATAAAGTTTCTATGCATTTTAATATGGCCACTGAAAAGGTTGATAGTCTTAGAGATTATATCACTAAAGCGTTGTCTAAAAAGTTATTTTTTGATGATTTCATTGCTGTAGATAATGTTTCCTTTAATGTAAAAAGGGGAGAAGTATTTGGAATTGTTGGGACCAATGGTAGTGGAAAATCTACACTTTTGAAAATGATAGCGGGAGTTTTGGAACCATCAAAAGGTGAAATTTATACGCATGGTACTATGGCACCTTTAATTGAGCTAGGAGCTGGGTTTGATGGCGAATTAACTGGAAGAGAGAATATTTATTTAAATGGTGCGTTGCTGGGGTATAGTAAAGATTTTCTTGATGAAAAATTTAAAAGTATTGTGGATTTTGCAGAAATGTGGAAATTTCTTGACATGCCATTAAAAAATTATTCATCAGGTATGACAGCGCGTATCGCTTTTGCAATTGCAACTGCTGTAAAACCAGATATTTTGATTGCAGACGAAATCTTAGCGGTTGGAGATTTCCTATTTCAACAAAAGTGCGAGCAAAGGATTAAGGAATTGATGGAAGGTGGTACAACAGTTCTTATTGTATCACATAGTATTGATCAGATTGAGCATTTGTGTGATAGGGTTTTGTGGATTGAAAAAGGAAAACAAATTATGGTTGGTAAGACCTTTGAAGTATGTAATGAATATCGTAATTTGCAAAATAGCCCTGAAAGAGTGGCTGTTCCAAAAACACAGGTTGTTTCAGAAGGAAAATGTAGTATTTGTGGATCTGTTTCACAATTTAGAAATGAACCTGGTATGACATATAAAACAGAAGCATACTGCTCAAAATGCGGTGCATTATTAAGAACATCTGATCTAATACGTTTTTATTTAAATGAAGAATTTCCATCTGCTAGTTCTATAAGTGATGTAGAAGACACATTATCTAAAATGAATATTATGTATTGTGGACATAATGATGTATTATCTTCGTATTTAAAACGTTTTTCTGGATTCTCAAGTTTAAATCAAAATAGATTGCATGATTGTGTTACTTTATTAGATGCAGAAAAATTGCCAGTTGATAAAAAAGAAATCGTAGATTTAATTGTTATGCAACGGGTATTATCATTTGTAAAAAGTCCTGAATTACTTTTACAGAAAGCTTATGAATTATTAAAACCAGGAGGAATATTGTTGCTTACGGTTCCTGTTTTTGAACAAAAGAGGACTAGAAAACGTACAGAGAAAGATCAAAAAATTGTTTTAAATAACCATGAGTTGGTTACCGAATGGGGTTTTGATATAAAAGATATTTTGCAGAGTTTAGGTTTTGAGGTAAAAATGAAAAAGATGCATGAGTGGTATACGAAGGAAGAAATAACAGATATAGATAAAACATATAAGCAGTTTATTGAAACTCATCCATATTTTTATTTTAAATTTAATTCATGGGCTATAATTGCAAAAAAAGAAGAGGAAAAAGAATGAAATCAAAAATTGCTCAAATTGGAACATTTGATGTAGAAAATTTTGGAGATTTATTGTTTACAAATATATTAGAAAAATATTTTGCAGAATACGATATTGATTTGTTTTCTCCAAGAGGAAAATGTGAGAAACCGTTTGAAAAAGATAAATATGTTTATTCTATAGACGATTTAGAAGATCAATGTAGAGAAAAAGAGTATCAGGCATTAATTATCGGTGGAGGAGACATCATTCGGTCTGATGTACAGGCTACATCTGTATATGACGAAAGAAAAAGTATATCCTTTGAATTATGGGCAAAAACAATATTAATTGGCAATAAATATGATATTCCGATTTTATTCAACGCACCAGGAGTACCATTTGATTTTGATGAAAATATGCAGAAAGTTGCTGGGGAGTTGTTGGAAAGTTGCAGATATCTTTCTGTTAGAGATAGTAATTCCGCAAAATATTTAAATCAATGCACATCAAAAGTGATAAATGTGATTCCGGATACTGTACTTACGATAAATGATCTTTATAGTAAAATTGACATGAAAAAATATAGAGAGCAATTGAGAGAAAAATTAGGATTGCCATTAGATGAAAATTATATCGTGGTGCAGCATAATTGTTGTAATATTGATGATGAATACTATATTGAGCAATTAAAAAAAGTTGTTTATCATATTAATGGAAAAGGGTTAAAGGTTGTTTTATTGCCAATTGGGTATGTGCATAAAGACATTCTTTTTTTAGAAAAGCTATATTCTGCAGATGAGACAAATCAAATTTTAGTAAAAGAAAAATTAACTCCTGTTGAAATTATTGCAATTCTTGCAGGTAGTGCAGGATATGTAGGAACTAGTATGCATGGTGCTGTGATATCATATGCATATGAGAAATTTGCAATATGCATTAATACATCAAACTATTCAAAAATCACTGGGCTATTAAAAAATTTAGATCATTCAGAATGGGAAGCAAAGAATATAACAGATGTAGAAAAAATGTTGGATGATATTTATAATAAACCAGTTAAATATGATTTGGCTATTAAAACGGAAATTATCAATCATTTTAATAGAATGAAAGAAATAATTTTAAAAGGCAAAACGCATGTTAATATACCAAATATATTAGCGGAATATTATAATATATTAAGTAAGTTAGAAAACAGAATGCCAGAAGATTTTATTGAAGCAATTGTTTATTTTGATTTTGGCAATGGCTTTTTTGCAGATGAAGCTGTACATGTTAAATATAAAAAAGAAGTTACTCCTAATTTGTTATATTTTTCACTTGAAGTACCTGCTGGTACAAAAAAAATACGAATAGATCCTATTGAGTCTGCATTAATAAGGGTTGATGCTTTAAAAATCCAAATTGGAGAGAATTATTTTGAGGCTAATATTGATAATTGTTTGATGGTTGAAGACTATAAATTAATTATTAGTACAGATCCTTGTTTTTTAGTATCGGTTAATATAAATGCTAGAGAAAAGCTGAAAGTACATTTACAAGCGCAGATATTAACATTGTCAGATATGCAAAATCTTTTAGGTAAGTTTAATTATCAAAAGGAAATAGAAAGTTTAGCGTATAAAGAGGAACTTTATAAAAGAGATCAAAATGAAAAAAGAATAATAAAGGAATGTGATGAATTGAGAGAAGAAAATCAGAATATCAAGGAGAATGCTAAAAAGTTAGAAGAAGAAAATTTATATATAAAAAAAGAATTAGAAGAAAAACAGCAGCTTAAAGAAAAATTATTACAAATAGAAACTAAAAATGTTCAATTAGAAACTGAAAATATACAGTTGCGTGAGAAGTCAAATCAATCTGAAATTCAATACAAAAAAATTGAAACAGAAAGTCGTATTCAAATTGATGCATTGAACAGTATGAATCTCGATTTAAGAAATAGATTAAGTGAGAAAGAAAATGAAAATGAGATAATAAAAAACTCTCTCTGTTGGAAAATAACAGCTCCGATTAGAGTGACTGGAAATGTTTTTTATCGTTTAATGATGAAAACCTATGTTACACAATGTGCATTAGAAGCTATGAAAATATTGGTTCAGAAAGGACCAGCGGAAGTATTTCGTGCATGCAGAAGATTTATTGATAGATCATTACATTCTCAAGAAGCAAATGAAATGCTTCCTAATCGTTCTTTAAATAATAAAGATGGCTATTTGCCTTATGAATGTGAATATCAAGATAATATTAAGTTTGAGGGAACCCCTGATGTAAAAATGTTGGCTTTTTATCTTCCACAATATCATACTTTCCCTGAAAATGATGAATGGTGGGGGAAAGGATTTACAGAATGGGTAAATGTTAAAAATGGAGATTCTCGTTTTGAAGGTCATTATCAGCCACGAGTTCCGCATAAAGATATAGGATATTACAATTTGGAAGATATCTCTGTATTAAAACGTCAAGCTGAATTAGCAAAAGAGCATGGTATTTATGGATTTTGTTTCTATTATTATTGGTTTTCTGGAAAACGATTAATGGAGAAACCTGTTGATATGCTATTGGAGCATCCGGAAATTGATTTACCATTCTGTTTATGTTGGGCCAATGAGAATTGGACACGCGCTTGGGATGGACAAAATAAGAATGTTTTAATTGCACAGGATTATAGTGATGAAGATGATGAAAGATTTATGGTTGATCTAGAAAAGTATATTTCGGATAAGAGATATATTAGGATCAACGGAAAACCATTAGTGATTGTATATAATCCGGGGCAGATTCCAGATTGCCATAAGAGTTTTGATAAATGGAGAGAATGTGCAAAACGAATTGGAATTGGGGATATTTTAATTTGGACTTGTCAGACTGCTAATAACTCGGCGGATATTTTAAACATTGGAGACTGCATTGATGGAGAAGTAGAATTTCCTCCACATAATATGTGGTTAGAATCAATTGCTGTTCGGGATCTTGATTTGCATGGAAAATCTGCATTTATTTATAATTATCAGTGTCTAGTGGATTATCAGATTAAAAAATTAAAAGAAAATATAAAAACAACAGTTCCAGTTCATCATGGTTGTATGTTAGCATGGGACAATGCAGCTAGAAGAAAAGATGCTTGGTTTACCTATTATGCTTTTTCATTGAAAAGTTTATATAAGTGGGTAAATGCATTGGTTGATAATGCAAGAAAGAACTATGATTCTGAAGAAAGGTTTGTTTTTATTAATGCATGGAATGAGTGGGGAGAGGGAACTTATTTAGAACCAGATGAAAAGTATGGATATGCGAATATAAATACAGTTTCAAAAGCATTGTATGACAGGCCGTTTAGAGACGATATAATTTTTATTAATGAGAAATCCTCTAAGTTAGAAAAAATGAAGGAAAACTCATCAATAGCGGTGCAGGTTCATATGTTCTATTTGGAAACTTTGGATGAGACAATTGAAAACCTTAATTATATTCCGTATAAATACGATTGCTATATAAGCACAGATAGTGAAGAAAAAAAGAAAATTATTGAAAGCGCTTTTAAATTAAAGAGTACATGTAATAAATGTCAGGTTGATGTATTCGAAAATCGGGGACGCGATGTAGCACCATTTATTGTACAAATGTCTTCTATAATCAGTAATTATAAATATATTTGTCATATTCATTCTAAAAAAACTAAAACTGGTGAGTACGGAAATGAATGGAGAAAGTATATTTTTAGACATTTATTTGGTTCCAAAGAATATCTGGAAGCGCTATTTGCAGAGTTTGAGAATAATGATAAATTGGGTATTATCATGCCTGAAACATTTCCAGTTTTGGAATTACAGGCTGAATGGGGTGGTAATTTAGAAGGGGTAAAAAATCTCCTTGAGCGTTTAGAATGTAGAACAGAAGAATTGCCGGCGGATCCAGTATTTCCTGTTGGTAATATGTTCTGGGCGAAGGTAGAAGCAATTCTACCTATGTTTACACATGGTCTGAAACAAACTGATTTTCCAGAAGAACAAGGACAAACTAATGCTACAATAGCTCATCAAATTGAACGTTCCTGGGTATATGTTGCTGCACATGGTGGATATACATATAGAAAATTATTTAATAATTGTAAGGAAAATATTAAATTATCTCAAAAGAAACGAATTGGAATTTTTGTACATTATGATAAAGAAGATATTATATCTGAAGAAGATATAACTTCTGTTTCTGTATATTCAAAAATTATGGATGATTTAGTATTTGTAACCAATAGCATGCTAGAACCAGAGGAATTAGAAAAAGTGAAGCCCTATGTATCTCGATGTATATGTAGAGAGAATAAAGGCTTAGACTTTGGGGCTTGGAAAGAAGCAATTCTATTATTAGGACGAAAAAAAATAATGGAGTATGATGAATTAGTCCTTTGTAATAATAGTTGCTTTGCGCCTGTATTCCCATTGGAAAAAATGTTCACAGAAATGGAACAGGAGAATGTAGACTTTTGGGGAAATTGTATTTTTCCGTATTCACCGGATGGTTCGTATATTCATAAAGACTGTATACCAGAACATTTACAAAGTTATTTTACGGTGTATAATAAAAACTTGCTTAAAAGCGATACGTTCTGGAAATTTTGGGAGAACATACCAGTATATGAAAATTACATTGATGTTGTTGGTAATTGTGAGTCCCAATTTACGAAAATATTAGCAGATGCCGGCTTTACATATTCACCATATATAAAAGAAAGCTATTATTTATGCCAATATTTACACAATTATTCTGTTCCATATGAAAAGCCAACATCGTTATTACTATTAAATAGTCCATTTGTAAAGAAAAAATGTTATGAGTATATGGACTGCGAAGAGAAAAATAAATTAGAAACATATATAAAAAAATTAAAATAAGAATAACTGCTTTAATTTGCACCTAGAGTTGTTACATAATACTAATAGAAAGTAGTTTCCAAAATAAAAATATTTACTTTGGCTACTTTCTATTAGTTTAAGGGAATTGAGTGGAGGAGAAGTGGAAAAGTCTATTATTAAAAAATATGAAAATAAATTTATATTTATATTTGTAGCAATAGTCATAGGATTATTTTTTTTCATTTATTCAAAAAATAAATTTTGGAGTTACACAGAAGAATGGAGTGCAAATAGCGCTTTACCACTAGAAGCTGAAAAGCAAGTAGTTCAGGAAGTAAGAGGCGAAGATAAAAAAATCTCTGCTCTTTCTATTTTATTTGGAACTTATGGAAGAGATAATATTGGAGATTTGCAGGTGGATTTTTATGAAGATAATAATTTAATTAAATCCTGGAATTGCAAAACTGTTTTGTTAAAGGATAACCAATATCATAATTTTGAATTCGATCGGGAAATTGAAGTGTCTTCTACCAAAAAATATCAGATTGTATTGAAAGATTCTTATGAAGGGAATAATGGAATTGCAATCTGGATTACTAATGATGAAAAATATGCTGAGCCACATATTTGTTTTAAATGGGGAGTCGTTGAAAAAAGACTTCAAAGAGTAATATATATATTCGCTGTAACATTGCTTATTATTGTAATTTTGCTAGTGCTCAGTGGAATAAAAGAAACTGTAATAATGGCTACAATTCTTTTTTCTTTGGGATGCTTCTATTTATTAGGAAGCCCTCTAGGATCTATTCCAGATGAACAAACGCATTTTTATAGAGCGTTTGAGATATCTTGTGGAAATTTACTTTCGCAGCATTTAGGAGAAACTGGTGCTGGCGGAAATACTTTTCCTGTGGAAGTGGCAAATTATGCAGATAGAAATGCTGAATTAGATTGGAATAATTTGAAAGAATATGAATTTACAAATGCGTCTCTTTATTCTCCAATTTCATATCTCCCACAGTTAATTGGTATAAAAGTAGCTCGATTGATAACAAATAAGGTGTTTTGGATATTTTATGGAGGACGTATAGGTAATTTTCTGGTTAGTGTGCTGCTACTTGTATTAGCAATATATTTTATTCCTTTTGGGAAAAGACTAATTTTTCTAATAATGGTATTCCCATTAACCTTGCAAGAAATAATATCAATGTCTCCTGATGGATTTACTATTAGTTTGTCATTATTTTTGTTATCATATATACTTTACTTGAGTTATGAAAAAAATGAAATTAAATGGAATGAGATTATCATTTTAGGGATTACTGGTGTTACCTTATCTTTGTGTAAGATTGTATATGTAGTTTTATTATTGCTTATATTTATGATTCCTGCTGAGAAGATTGGAAATGCTAAAAAGAACTGGGGGGTAAAAGGTGCAATTGTAGGAGGAGCTATTTTAATAAATTTTGCGTGGTTGGCAATGGCAACAGATTATTTGGTCGAATTTCATGCAGGAGTAGATGTACCAGCACAGATTGAATACGTGATTAAACATTTATGGGAATATTATGAGATTGTTGTAAAAACAATTATGGATAATAGTAGTTTTTATATATCCACAATGATGGGATATGCATTAGGGGCATTAAATATAATTACATCTCCAATTGTATGGATCTCCTTTTTGTGTTTATTTCTATATGAAATATTAGGAGAAAATGATATTGAGGTATTGCCGCATAAATATGATTCTTTAATTTTGTTGTTTACTTTTTTGGGGGGAGTAGCGTTAATCGTAACTAGTTTATATGTTCAATGGACACCATATCAAAATGATATTGTAATTGGAGTTCAAGGACGGTATTTTACTCCAATTATTGCAACATTAGCAATGTGGACAAAATTTTCATTGAGAAATAGACAAAATTATGTTGGTCTGGTATCAAAAAGAGGTTCTTATTACTACGTGTTGGTGCTTACTCTTAATGGAATCGCATTGTTGGACTTGGTATCTCATTATTTATGAAGTGGAGAAAAAAATAGAAAATATGTTGAATAAAGGTATTATAAAGGCCGTATTAAATAGAGAAACTATTCTATATCTTGTTTTCGGCATTTTTACAACAATCGTAAATTTTGGAAGTTTTATCATATTTGAACATGTCTGCGGTGAAAAATTTTATCTTTGGGCAAATGTATGTGCTTTTATTTGTGCTACATTATTTGCATTTGTGACAAATAAGAAATATGTTTTTCAAAGCGATTCCTGGAAATTCGTTGTCATTTGCAAAGAATTAATCTCCTTCTTTTCTGGAAGAATACTAACATTTTTAATTATAGAAGAACTTGGACTTTATATAGCGGTAGAATTTTTGAAAATGAAAAATATTAAAATTGCGATGTTTGATGGAAAACTTATTGCAAAAATTATTTTAGCATTTGTTGCTGTATTAGCAAATTATATTTTTGGTAAATTTTTTGTGTTTAAAAGTAGTTGGGGGGATAAGAAAACGTATGAAAAAGGAACCAAACAGTAAAAAATTAATAATTATTCCAGCATATAACGAAAGCGAAAGTATTAAAAAAACTGTTGAAGAAATACAGAAAAAAGCCAGAGATTTTGATTATATTGTTATCAATGATTGTTCCAAAGATGATACAAAGAAAATATGTGAAGAAAATGGATTTAATTTAATTAATTTGCCAATAAACTTAGGAATTGGTGGCGCTGTACAGACGGGATATAAATATGGATATACTAACGGATATGAAGTCGCAGTGCAAGTTGACGGTGATGGACAACATGATCCAGTTTTCTTAGTCAAAATGGCAGAGTTTATGAATGAACGCAATGCAGACATGGTAATTGGTTCACGCTTTATACAAAAAGAAGGATTTCAATCATCAGGAACCAGAAGAATGGGTATAAAATATTTTACAGTATTGATAAAAATGTTAACTAAAAAGAAAATCACGGATCCAACTTCAGGTTTACGTATGGTTAATAGAGATGTTATGAAAATGTTTGTGGATAGTTATCCAAAGGATTATCCAGAACCAGAAAGCGTTGTTGCTGTTTTGCGTCAAGGAAAAAAGGTAGAAGAACTCCCTGTAGTAATGAGAGCAAGGAGCGGTGGAGTTTCTTCAATTTCATTAAAAAAATCCGTATACTATATGGTTAAGGTTTCTCTCGCAATTTTAATAGAGAGAATAAGAAAGTAGGAATGAAAAAATGATAACTATAAAAGCACAAATTATTATTGCAATATTTATTGTCATTGCATTGTATATTATTGTTAATATGATCAGAAAAAGACAGTTGGAACTAAAGTATGCACTAGCATGGTTATTGGTTGGGGTTGGAATTCTTGTATTAGATTTATTTCCCAATTTAATGATTGGAATTTCTAATCTGTTAGGAATTGTTCAACCAATTAATATGCTCTTTTTTGTGGGCTTTTGTTTTGCTTTATGTATTATTTTTGGACTGACGGTCGCAATTTCAAAAATGTCAGTTCGAATAAAAGAATTAGCACAAGAATTAGCTATATATAAAAAGCAGTACGAAGATGATCGAAACAATTAATACACAATATTAATTTTCGGGATTGAGTTTCCTTAATTTAAAATATATGGGATAATTATGCCACTTGAACAGATGTGGCAAAAGATTCGACTAGCTAGTTGAACATCCTCTTGCCCGTCGATTGCCTATGTAGTAGAATAGAAATTACATAGGTAATCGGCGGTTTTTAGGTGTTTGGGAGTTTTTATATAGGAGCGTGTAATAATGGGAAGATTTGTAAATCCAGATAACAGTGCTTTTCAGGTTGCATTAAATTCCAGAATTTATGTAGATAAAACCGGATTGATTGAATATACGAATAGTGTTCTGGATACTACAGATGCATATATTTGCAACAGTCGTCCACGAAGATTTGGCAAATCGTATGCAGCCAATATGCTTGCAGCATATTATAGTAAGGGTGCTGATTCGGAAAAAATGTTTTCGAATCTGTTAATTGGCAGTTCATCCGATTTTAAAAAGCATCTTAATAAATATGATTTAATTCATATTGATATTCAATGGTTTCTTGTAAACTGTAAAGAAACAAACAATATTGTCGCATTTATAACTGAAAGTGTACTGGATGAGGTTCGGGAAATTTATCCGGAATGCTTGAATTCCCAGGTAAAATCTTTACCGGATGCTCTTTCACGGGTTAAGAATCAAACTGGACAGAAATTTATTATTATAATTGATGAATGGGACGTCTTAATTCGTGATGAAAAGATTAATGAAAAAGTGCAAGATGAGTATATCAATTTTCTGCGAGGTATGTTTAAGGGAATCGAGCCTACGAAATATATCCAACTGGCTTATCTTACAGGAATTCTGCCTATAAAGAAAGAAAAAACGCAATCCGCAGTGAATAATCTGGATGAATTCACAATGCTTCAGGCCTATAATCTGGCTCCATTTATTGGTTTCACAGAAGAGGAAGTAAAACTCCTTTGTGATCAATATCATAGAGATTTCGAAAAAGTGAAAAAGTGGTATGATGGTTATTTGTTGGAGAACTGTCAGGTATATAATCCAAAAGCTGTTGTAAGTGTTATGCAGAAAGGGAAATTTAGAAGCTATTGGTCTGAGACCGGATCGTATGAAGTAGTAGTACCTCTCATAGGTATGGACTTCGATGGCTTGAAGAGTGCAATTATTGAAATGTTGTCAGGGATGAGTGTGGAAGTTGATGTTTCAACCTTCAAAAATGATCCTGCAAACATACAGAGTAAAGATGAGGTAATAACATATCTGATCCATTTAGGATATTTGGGATACAATGAGGAAAATAGTACTGCATTTGTTCCAAACGAAGAAATAAGACAGGAATTAAGTAACGCAGTTAAAGATAATAATTGGGATGAACTTGTCTCATTTCAGAATAAATCCAGTGCTCTGTTAGATGCTACACTAACAGGAAATGAGGAAGTGGTAGCAGAAACAATTGAAAAAATACATTCAGAATATGCTTCTGTTATTCAGTATAATGATGAAAATTCACTTAGCAGCGTACTTGCAATTGCTTATTTAAGTTCGATGCAATATTATTTTAAACCCATTCGTGAGTTACCTACTGGATTTGGTTTTGCAGATTTCATATATATTCCGAAACCGGAATATGCAAACAGATATCCGGCGCTCGTTATTGAATTAAAGTGGGATAAAAATGCGAAAACTGCATTACAACAAATTAAAGATAAAAAGTATCCAAACTCAATCCTGAGTTATACAGGCAAAATTTTGCTTGTAGGAATCAGTTATGATAAGAAAAGTAAAAAGCATGAATGTGTGATTGAGAAATATAATAGTTGAAGGCTTTTGGTTATTTTGAATATTGGTTGACTGAGATTCCAAAACATGCAGACGATAAAAATACAGATTTCCTGGGAGAACTTCTGCTTTGGTAAAAAATACTGCCAGAGCATATCCGAAAGCCAAAGAAGGTAGAAGAAACAAGAATTTAATTTTCCAGACAATGTCTGGAAAATTGGATAATAAGCCACCCTCACGGAGACTGAACCAATGCTATTTGATGCTAATTATCAGGCAACTGCCTGTTAATTATAAATACAACTGAATAAATCACAGGTCATAATAATTGTCTGGTAATACAATGCTGTTTTCTTCCAGTTCAGGACGAGTTAACACATAATGCACATAGTCACACGTATCGTGTGCCAATTTCATTATAGGATAAATTTATATGAATGGCTTACCTTCCGTGAAGGTGGCTCTATTCATCCGTAATGGTGGCTCTGAATTCCCGTGCAGATGGTTCTATGTCACAGGAATATACAGCGTGAAAAGAAATATTTTTCAACTGACCGCTTTTTATAGTTAAATTACTTGAGAGGATTATAATTATGGTATTTAGTTCGGCAATATTTTTACTAAAATTTTTGCCAATAGTGTTTATAGCAAATTATGTTATAAAAGATGAGTATTCTAATATACTGCTTCTTATTGCAAGTCTGGTATTTTATGCATGGGGAGAACCATATCTTGTTATTTTAATGATTATTTCTATTATATTTAATTGGAGAATTGGATTATTAATAGAAAAAAAGCAGGGAACACAAAGGAAAATATTTCTTTTTATTGGTGTCCTTTTGAATTTATGTGCGTTAGGATATTATAAATATGCTGGATTTTTAATTTCTACTTTTAATTCCATTGTTGGAAAAGAAGTAATTTCTGTACCGCAGATTATATTGCCAATAGGAATTTCATTTTTTACATTTCAAGCTATTTCATACATTGCAGATGTATATAAGAAAGAAACAGAAGCTTCTGTTAGTATTGTGAATGTGGCGTTATATATTTCTTTTTTTCCGCAATTGATTGCAGGACCAATTGTTAAATACAGAGATATTAATCGGCAAATAGAACAAAGGCAGATCGAATGGTCAGGAGTTGCAATTGGATTTAAACGATTTATTTATGGACTCGCGAAAAAAGTCTTAATTTCCAACGTTTTAGGCCTATGTGTCGATTCAATATATGCATGCGATATTTCGAGAATTGGCGGCAAGACTGCGTGGATAGGTGCTGTAGCATATACATTTCAGATATATTATGATTTTTCCGGATATTCTGATATGGCAATTGGATTGGGAAAAATGTTTGGATTTAATATACAGGAAAACTTTAATTATCCGTATTTATCCAGATCAATATCAGAGTTTTGGAGACGATGGCATATATCACTTGGAACTTGGTTCCGTGAGTATGTGTATATTCCATTAGGAGGAAACCGGAAAGGGAAAATAAGAACGTACATAAATTTGGTGATTGTGTTTTTCTTAACTGGTTTATGGCATGGTGCAGATTTTTCATTTATAATCTGGGGATTGTATCATGGCTTTTTCTCTATTATTGAGAGATTAGGGCTGAGAAAATATTTAGAAAAATCAAAAATTATTTCAAGAGTTTATTGTTTATTAGTTGTTAATTTTGGTTGGGTATTATTCAGAGCAAAAGACACTATTACAGGTATGAAGTATATATTTAGAATGCTTGTGCCCTGGAGATATTTAGATGTTTCTACTCCCATTTGGAAGTGGATCGATTCAAAAACAATTTTTATTGGAGTCTGTGCTGTGGTAGGCATGGGATTAGTGCAGAAATTGGTTCCGTCAGCTATCTGTGATAAGTGGAAAAATTCTGTGTTTGAGGCAATATGGTGCACTGTTCTTTTGATATTATGTCTGGCAGCCATTGCAAGTAATACATATAATCCCTTTATTTATTTTCAGTTTTAGAAAGGAAAGAATATGAGAAAGAAGGCTGGAACCAGAATTATTTTGGGCGTATTTTTTGTGATTATATGTTTTTCCTGGATATTATGGCTTTTTTTAGGAAAGTATATTGATTCAGCAAATTATGAAAATCGTGTAATGTCATCAAAACCAGAGCTTTCATTAGAAAATTATGGAACTTATGCTGAGGAATATACTTCATATTTTGATGATAATATACCGTTTAGAAATTGTTTAATTACATTGAACTCTGCAATTGATTATTTTTTATTTAATCATTCATCAAATGATGAAGTTATTATTGGTAAAAATGATTGGCTTTTTTACTCAAATAAGCAAGATGGAGATTCTATTGGCTGCTATCAAGGGGAAAATCTGTTTTCTCAAGAGGAGCTTGTTAATATTGCTAATAATTGTATTGCACAGAGAGATTTTTTAAAATCGCAGGGAAAAGAGTTTGTAATCTTTATTGCTCCGAATAAAGAAAGAATTAATTACGAATATATGCCGGATATATATGGCAAACCGGCAGATATGTATCCCGCTTTGCAGGTCGTAGAATACCTTAAAGAAAATACTGATTTAAGAGTTGTTTATCCGTATACAGAGCTAATGAAAGCAAAAAAAGATATAAAACAAAATATCTGGTATAAAACAGATACGCATTGGAATATGATTGGAGGCTATATTGGAGCAAGCGCATTACTGAAGGAGCTGGGAATTGACATGCCTGCAATAGAAAGTGCGCAAATTACTATAAAAGAAGAGTGTAATAGATCTGGGGATCTTGCCGGAATGCTCAATTTATCTAAAATGTTAGAGGAAAATGATGTGGAGTATTCATTAGAAGGATATGATACTCACAATATAGAATGTGACGAATGGGATTTCGATAAAGCATTGGTATATCATGCAGTTGGAGCAGATCCAAGAAAAATTTATGTTATGCGAGATTCTTTTTCATCACAGATGGCTCTTTATATAGGTTCGCAATTTAATGAAAGTTATTTAAGACATAGAAATTCATATTCATATAAAAATTTAAAGAAAGAAGATCCGGATATAGTTGTATATGAACTTGTAGAGCGATATGCTGATATTTTAGGTAAATTTTCGATAAAATGAGAATAAAACTGGGAGAGTATGAGTATGAAAAAAATGTGTTGTTCTTTTTCACAGCAATAGTTTCAGAAAAAAAGACATTATCAAAAGAAAAATAAAATGAAATAGCACTTCCTGCGCCGGCTCCTCTTGCCCGCCGTTTCTCTATGTAGTAAAATAGTAACTATATGGAGGAACGGCATTTTTTGTGCAGGATCCCAGCTAATATGAGAAAGGAATCGTAACAAAATGGATAAAATTGCAGTATTGATCCCCTGCTATAATGAAAGTAAAACTATAGAGAAGGTCGTGAAGGACTTTAAAAGGGTATTGCCTGAAGCAGTGGTATATGTTTATGATAACAATTCTACTGACCATACCGACGAGATTGCGCGCCGTGCAGGGGCAGTGGTCCGCTATGAATATCAGCAGGGAAAGGGAAATGTAATCCGCAGAATGTTCAGGGAAATTGATGCCCAGTGCTACATTATGGCGGATGGAGATGACACTTATCCGGCTGAATTTGCTCCGCCAATGGTGGATAAGGTTCTGCGGAAAAAGGTAGATATGGTGGTTGGAGACAGGCTGTCTTCTACTTATTTTACAGAGAATAAACGGCCATTTCATAACTTTGGTAACAGTCTGGTGCGTAAATGTATCAATATTATGTTTAAGACTCAGATCAACGATATCATGACGGGCTACAGGGCGTTTAGTTATCAGTTCGTGAAGTCCTTCCCGGTATTATCCAAGGGCTTTGAAATTGAGACAGAAATGAGTATTCATGCGGTAGATAAGAATATGTACATTGAGAATGAAGTGATCGAATACAGAGATCGTCCGGATGGAAGTGAATCTAAGCTGAATACTTATTCTGATGGATTTAAGGTGTTAAGAACTATTGCCAGATTGTATCGAAACTATAAGCCCATGGCTTTCTTTGGTCTGTTGGCAGCGGTACTTCTTATCCTGGGAATTGGATTCTTTATTCCGGTATTTGTTACCTTTCTTGAGACAGGCAGAGTTGGTAAAATTCCTACACTGATCGTGTGTGGTTTTGCAGTGCTTGGAGCGATCCAGTCCCTGTTTTCCGGTATGATTTTACAGACTATGATTCAGAAGAATCGCCAGGATTTTGAAATGGAATTGCAGCATATTCAGGAACAGTATAATGAACGCAGATAAGCATTCCCCCGCTTCAAGTGCGTGGAGCACTAAGCGATGGGTAAGGGGGATGCTTATGTCAGTGGGAGCTAAAGGCTCCCACTGACAGGTCGCGAAGCGACTGCGTTCATGAGCAAGTAGCGAAGCGGATTGCGAATGTCCGCTTTACATATCTGTTCTGGAAAACAATTATGAAAAGTAAGAATAGGTTATAATTTTGGGAAAATGACACATACGAAACAATTTATAATTATGGATGCGCCCTTTGAAAAAGAAGGATTTCTGCATATTGTATTAGACTGCGGAAAGGTGCTTTCCTATCAGAGAGAGCTTCATATCCAAACTGGATATACGATGGAAAATAAGGTGCAGTTTTGTCTTCTGGGATGGGCGTTTCAGGCAGACAAAGACCGATCAGATCCTGTGGAAGAAGTGAGAAATCTTTCAGAAAAACAGAATCTGGAAGAGTTGCTGGATACATGGTCTGGCAGATGGCTGCTCATATATGGACAGCAGATTTACATGGATGCATGTGGACTATTAGGCTGCTTTTATACAGAGACTGGCATTGTATCCAGCAGTCTTGGGTGTCTGGATGATGCTCTTGGCAGACGGTACAGAAATCCTTGTTTAAGTCATGGGTTTGGTCTGGATTATTATCCTGGAATGGACACTGTATATGCAGATACCAGAAGACTTTTGCCTTCTCAGACATATGATTTTATTCAGAAGAAATGTGGGAAACGCAGTCTGACATCTAAGCATTTTCAATTGCAAAATGATGAGCAGAGAATTGATGAAATCATAGAGTGTTTTGAAACGATTCTTCATAATCTGGAACGCACTTACCCTGGAAAAATCATGCTTCCATTAACAGGAGGATATGATTCCAGAACCATGATGGCACTTTTGGAGTACAGCAAAATCAGGTATTCTGCTTTTACAATGGAGCATGGGAATATTTCCAGCCTGGATCAGGAAGCACCGTTGAAACTGGTTGAATTGACCGGCAGAGAGTACCAATATATAAGAAGGGAAGGCAAAAGAAACAGAAAGAGCCTGCAGGCCTATGACAGGCATTGCAGTGGAATGGCAATGGATGAAGACCGAAACTTTTTTGCCTATGATCAGTATCCTCATAGTGAAGAAAACATTGCAATTTTGCGTGCCGGAGTTTGGGAAAGTGTCTATTATACGATCTACAATTGGGTTGATCATGCGGGATTTAATGTTGGTAAATATAAGAAAAAATATATCAATATACGTTGGCGAAGAGATATGCAGACATCTTTAGAGCATTACTTTTCTTATGTACAGGAGAACCCACAGGAGCTGAAATGGCCGGTGCGTTTTTACCGTGAGCAACGAGTCGGTTGTTGGCTTTCCAGTGTTGAGCAGTCTCTTACGTTAATCTCTAAAATGGATTCTCTGCAGCTTTGCAACTGCGGTTGTATTTTGGGATTGTTAAGCGAGATTTCCCCTGAATTACTGGAGGGCAAGAAGCATGAAGTGAAAATTATCCAGAAAACCTGTCCTAAGCTGCTTCAGGTAACCTTGCAAAATAAAGAAAATAAATTTCGAAAAAACAGCAGCATAGAGATGTTAAAAAAAGATATTACATATTTAAAAAATTGTTGGAACTGCCTGGATGGAAAGGGGAAAATAAAGGAACCCCTGCGTTTCATTAAGAAAAAGATACGGAGAGATAGCTGATTTGAATAGAATAGTAACGAAGGCAAGATATGTGTTTTTTATTAAGGAAAGTCAGAAATTCCGCGTAGTAATAGAAATAATGGCTGCGCTATTTTTGGCATTATTTGTGGAACTGGCATTTAATTATCAGTCCCTTATTAATGGATTTGACCCTGTGACAATCACAGATAATACTACCACTTCAAAGGGACAGCTGATTTATACAAAGAAAATGGATCAGCCGGTTTATATAAAAAAATTGATTCTTCAGGGAAAAGCAGATAAAAAAAGTTATTATCGCATAGAGCTGGTTACTGTAAATGCTTTTGGGGAAGAAGAAATCGTGGAGTTAAAGGATGTCATGCTTACAGAATTGGATGCAGCCTTTACCAATATAAATAAAAAGGTGAAGGAAATAACGATTACATTTAAGCATGCATCCAATGTTCACCTGACGAATATTTCTTACTCAAATCAGATGAAATTCAACAAATTCAGACTGTTTTTCTTCTGGTTGGTAAGCTTTCTGGCGTTACTGATTCTGTTTGAAAAGGATCTGCTTTTGAAACGATTGTGGCTATTTTATACCATTGCTTCCTTGGGATTTGGAAGTATTATCATTGTGGCTTCTGGTACGTATGCGGTTACCTGGGATGAAGAAATTCATTATATGACGGTACACAATGCCGGATTTTCATCAGTTGTAAATTCTAATTCTGCCACATCACTGAATTTTATACGAAATAGCTGGTCGGCAAATACTGGTGAAGAGCGTTATCTGTTGAATCAGTATCTGAATGAGGAAGCAAAAAAAGATCAGGTAACATATGAATATCCGAAAGTCATAAAGAGTTATATCACCCACTTTCCGATGATTCTTGCTTATCATTTAGGTGAAAAAATAGGGCTTTCTTATACGGCTAATTATACTTTAGGGCGCTTTGGAAATCTGCTGTTCTGTGTACTGATCAATGCATTTGCCATTGCACTGGCAAGAAGGAAAAAAATTCTGATCGCAGTTGTAGGAATGATGCCCACGGTGATTTTTCAGAGTAGTATGTACACTTATGATGGTGTATGCTTCTCTTGCATAACGTTAGGAGCAGTACTTTGTATAAATGAACTGGAGAAGAGAAGAGGAACAGAAAAGCTAGGGAATATTGCTGCAGCGGCAGTGTTCCTGTGCATTGGAAGCGCAGCAAAACCTGTATATTTTCCTGTGATTTTTCTTCTTTTTCCGTGTATTTTGGGAAAAATCAAGCCGTTTTTTAATTCGAAAATCAGGAAAAGAATGGGTATCTGTGCGATTGTGATACTGGCTATTCTGGCAATAGGAGTCGTAACCATAAAGCTTCGTCCGTTGACAGAGAGCATTGCACAGGGAAACTTATCCTATGGTGGTGATGTTCGTGGCGGAGATACAGGAATGGCCGGACAGCTTTTGAATATTATGGAGCATCCGGTGGCTTTTGGGAAAATGCTAGTGCAGGATATTTTTTCCTTTGATAATTTCCGGAATATGGGGGATGAAGTAGAAAATACTACATTAATCTGTAACCAGATGTTTTTGAATTTGTATGTTTTGGGAACCTTGAAGGAAGTCTGGGCTTTGTTATTATTACCCCTCCTGCTTCTTATTTTTCTCGTGGAACCACAAGGGGAAACGAAGCCGGTTTATTCTCAGAAGCGTATTCGTATAGACTGTATCTGGGTGACGCTTGTATCCGTTATTCTGGTATGGCTTGCCATGTATCTGACCTTTACACCTATTGGTGCAAGCAGGATTCAAGGCGTGCAGGCAAGGTATTTTTTACCATTATTTTTACCATTTGCCTATATTGTTTCTGGTAATAATATCAAAATAAAGCTTTCCAGATTGCGCTATTATCAGATTGCACTGGGAGCCGGATTAGTGTTATGCGCAGAGTGCATATATGAGTTTTTAATCGTAGGGAAAACCTTGTAAGAAAGGAGCAGAGGATGCAAGAGAGACGACGAATTTTAGCTGTTATACTATCGGTGATACTGGCATTTCAGCCCGTATCTGCAGTAGCAGAAACGCTGGATGGAAATGATATCTGGACAGCTGAAGATGCAACTGTGGAAAACGAGAATGGGTTTGTGTCGGAGAATCCGGAGTATGAAACAGAAGAAAATGAAGCTACAGATGAATTCCAGTCTGAATTTTCAGTGGATGAAAATTCTGTAATTACAGCGGAAGAGTATGGAGAAGTTCAGGCTGGTGCTATTGCAGCAGATGCGTCGGCTGACGGTATTTCGCTCTTTTCTCTTGGGTACTATACAGATAGCTACGGAGCGCAGCTGGAGGGAAATTCCAAGGCGATTTATGAACAGTTGGTAGAGAATTATGTGATAAATTATAAAGATCATCTGGATAGCCTTAAGATTTCCTTTAATTTGCCTGAAGTGATCAGCTTTGATGCTGTTGTAAAAAACGGAAAGTTTTTTAAAGAGGGAGAGGGTTATGAGGCAGCAAGCTACCGACTAGGCAGTGAAATGCAAGCTGCTACAGATGCTTTTTCCTATGATTTTCCGCAGGCTTTCTGGTTTAAAGGAAGTGCATATAGCTGCGGAATCGCATGTAAGGCAGATGCGTCTTCTTCTACTGGATATACAGGTGCTTTTAGCTCCGTTACATTTGATCCTTCTGAACGGCAATGCAGGGAAAATGCTCATACAAGAATGGGTGAATTCATGACTGCCGTACAGAAGACTGTGAAGAAATTACAGGCAGAAACAACTGGAATGACCAGAGAACAGAAGGTAAAAGCTATTCATGATTATATCTGTAAGAATGTAGTCTACTATAATGATGAAACACCATGGGTACACTCAGCAGGCTCTCTTTTTCTGGATGAAAATCCAGCTTTTGTGTGCGAAGGCTATGCGAAATCCATGAGAATTTTGTGCTATTATATGGGGATTAATTGTGCATGTGTTTGTGGGCTTGCAAGGTCAACTTCCACTGGCTCCGCTGGTCCACATATGTGGAATTATATTCAGATGGAGGATAATAGGTGGTATCTTGTGGACGCGACCTGGGATGATGGCACTTCCACATTATATTCTGATTATCTGCTTGTAGGAAGAAATTCCAAGGGACGCTATATTACCATTGGAGAAGAGCGAGAAGAGTATACAAGCTTTTCCACGCAGGCAGATGGTTCGGCCGGCCCGATTTTTATTTTGCCGACATTGACAGAGAAAAGTTATGAGGAAAATGTAACAGCTGCGCCAATACCGACTGTGACAGCTACCCCACAGCCAACCGCGACAGCTACCCCGCAGCCAACCGCGGCAGCTACCCCGCAGCCAACAGCGACAGCTACGCCGCAGCCAACAGCGACAGTCACCCCACAGCCAACAGCGGCAGCTACCCCACAGCCAACAGCGACAGCTACCCCACAGCCAACCGCGGCAGCTACCCCACAGCCAACAGCGACAGCTACCCCACAGCCAACAGCGACAGCTACCCCGCAGCCAACAGCGACAGCTACCCCGCAGCCAACTGTGACAGCTACTCCGGCACCGGCCGTACAGCCAACATTTTCTCTGCCTTTGAGGGTGAAGCAGTCTTATAAGGTTAGTGGTAAGATAAAGAAAGTAAGTACCTCTAATGCAAAGGTTGTCAGTGTAAATAAGAAGGGTAAAATTACCGCAAAAAAAGTGGGAAAAGCAAAGGTTACTATCACTTATGCAAACGGAAGCACCCAGATTTACAGTGTAAAGGTTCAGAGAGGAATTGTAAAAACAACTGGAATTTCCCTGAATAAGCGCAGCATAACATTGGCAAAGAAGGGAAAACGCTTCCAGCTAAAGGTGAAGCTTAGTCCGGTTACAAGCCAGCAGAAGATAACCTATAAAAGCTCCAATCCTGACGTGGTTTCAGTGAGTGCTAAGGGAAAACTTACTGCCAGAAAAAAAGGAACTGCCACAATTACAGTAAAATCCGGGAAAAAGAAAATGACCTGTAAAGTAAAAGTGAAGAAATAAAAATTTTGGAAACTGTCTGAGTCAGAAAAATCTGATTTAGGCAGTTTTTCATTTTGAGTAAGGGGTTGACAAATAAAAAAATTATGATATACTTTGATAATCAAACTATTTTAAAACAAAAACAAACTCAAAGTAATTACAATATACCTGGAGGGTATTATGGTTGGAAAAATAAAGGGAACCGGATCCTACAGACCGGCTCAGGTGTGGGACAATGATAAACTGTCTCACATGATGGACACAAGTGACGAATGGATCCGGGGACGGACAGGAATCGGGCAGAGACACATTGCGAATCAGGAAGAAACAGTTGCCTATATGGCTGCCAGCGCAGCAGGAGAGGCTCTTAGAGCGGCAGGAATGCGGCCAGAAGAGATTGATTTGATACTGGTATCTACAATGTCCTCAGAGAAAATAATGCCTTGCGCGGCATGTGAGGTGCAGAAGCTGATCGGCGCTGCAAATGCTACCTGCTTTGATCTGAATAGCGCCTGCACCGGATTCCTTCTGGCTCTGAATACTGCTCAGGCCTATCTGGGACAGCAGATTTATAAAAGGGCGCTTGTGATCGGTGCAGAAGTTCTTTCTCATCTTACCAACTGGCAGGATCGAAGTACCTGTGTGTTATTTGGAGATGGAGCAGGAGCGGTTGTTCTGGAAGCAGAAGATGATGGGGTTTATATTCAGACCACACATTCTATTGGAAAAAGCGGCGAAGCACTTACATGTACCAGCCGGAATCAGCCGGAATTTATAGAAAATGAAGCTGATCTGGCACCCACTTATATGCAGATGGATGGCAAGGAAGTGTTCAAATTTGCTGTTTCCAAAGTACCGGAGGTGATTCATGAGGTTCTGGAAAAAGCCGGAAAAACCAAAGAAGAAATCCGCTTTTATATACTTCATCAGGCGAATCAGAGAATTGTTTCTTCTGTGTCAAAGCACATGAAAGAGCCTTTGGAAAAATACCCAATGAATATAGAAACACTTGGAAATACATCATCGGCAAGCATTCCGTTGTTGCTGGATGAATGGAATAAAAATGGAAAATTAAAGGCTGGAGACTGGATTATTCTTTCCGGTTTTGGTGGCGGGCTTACCTATGGGGCAAGCCTGATCCAGTGGTAAAAATGGTAATTCAGACCGCTAAATGGTCTTGAATAATAAATAAAAAATAGAAAAATCAATAAAAACAGACAATAAGGAGAATAAAAATGTTAGAAAAAATCAAAGAAATCGCAGCAGATTCATTAGGAGCAGACGTAAATACAATGACAGCAGGAACATCTTTTAAGGAAGATCTTGGGGCTGATTCCCTTGACCTTTTTGAGATGGTAATGGCATTAGAAGAAGAGTTTGAAATCGAAATTCCAACTGAGGATCTTGAAAATATTAAGACAATCGGTGATGTAGAAACATATCTTCAGAACCACCAGTAATTTTGACTGCTTCATAGCAGAAAAATAGCAGATTTTTGTCTTATGTATGAGTTTAGCAGGAGGATTTCATGAAAACAGAAGTTACAGAATTACTTGGAATTGAATACCCGATCATCCAGGGCGGTATGGCCTGGGTGGCTGAATATCACCTGGCAGCGGCTGTTTCAGCAGCAGGCGGACTTGGGCTTATTGGTGCTGCAAGTGCGCCTGCAGACTGGGTACGCCAGCAGGTAAGAGAGGTAAAAAAGCTGACTGATAAGCCTTTTGGCGTTAACATTATGCTGATGAGCCCATACGCTGATGAGGTCGCCCAGGTAATCGTAGAGGAAAAGGTCCCGGTGGTTACAACCGGAGCCGGAAATCCAGAAAAATATATGAAAATGTGGAAAGACGCAGGCGTTAAGATTATTCCGGTAATTGCTTCTGTGGCTCATGCAAAGCGTATGGAGCGTTGTGGTGCAGACGCTGTTGTGGCAGAAGGATGCGAATCCGGCGGACACATTGGTGAGACAACCACAATGGTTCTGGTACCTCAGATTGCAGATGCAGTAAATATTCCAGTCATTGCAGCTGGCGGAATTGCAGATGGCAGAGGTATAGCAGCAGCTTTTATGCTTGGTGCAAAAGCAGTTCAGATGGGAACCCATTTTGTGGCTACTACAGAATGCTGGGCGCATCAGAATTATAAGGATATGATTCTGAAAGCAAAGGATATTGATACAAAAGTAACAGGTCGTTCCACTGGTCATCCTGTACGCGCTCTCCGCAATCAGATGACAAAAGAGTATCTGAAAAAAGAGGCAGAAGGAGTTCCGTTTGAAGAACTGGAACAGATGACACTTGGCAGCCTTCGTCGTGCAGTTGTAGACGGAGATGTGAAGATGGGAAGCGTTATGGCTGGTCAGAGTGCAGGGCTTGTGAAGGAACAGATGAGCTGTCATGACCTGATAGAAAAGCTTGTAAAAGAGACTGATGAATTATTGAAAGGAACAGGGATTTATGAATAAGATTGCATTTCTTTTCCCTGGTCAGGGAGCCCAGAAACCCGGAATGGGATTAGATTTTTATGAAAAATTTTCATCTGCCAGACAGGTTTTTGATCAGGCAAGCCAGTGGCTTTCGCTGGATATGAAGTCACTTTGTTTTGAAAAAAATGACAAATTAGATCTTACAGAATACACTCAGGCAGCCTTGGTAACTACCTGCCTTGCAATGGAAAAAGTGGTAGAAGAGCATGGTCTTCATCCGGATGTGACAGCTGGATTAAGCCTGGGAGAATATTGTGCAATTGCTGTTGCCGGTGGAATGAGTGTGAAGAATGCCATAACGACAGTACGAAAAAGAGGAATTCTTATGGAGCAGGCAGTACCGGCAGGTGAGGGTTCCATGGCAGCTGTTATCGGACTTGATGCAGACAGGATCGAGGCTGTAATTACAGGGACAAAAGTAGAAATTGCCAATTATAATTGTCCTGGTCAGATTGTAATTACAGGGCCGAAAAAAGCTGTGGAAGAGGCTTCTGTGATGCTGAAAGAGGCTGGTGCAAGACGCGTGCTTCCTCTTTCTGTAAGTGGTCCATTCCATTCTTCATTGCTTCAGGATGCAGGAAAAAAACTGGAAAAAGAACTGTCAGAAGTAGAATTTTCCAGCTTGAAAATTCCCTATGTCACGAATGTTACAGCACAGTATGTAACAGATATTAAAGAGACAAAAGATCTTCTTGCAAAGCAGATTTCCTCCTCAGTCCGTTGGCAGCAGAGCATAGAAAAAATGCTTGAAGAGGGCGTGGATACCTTTGTGGAGATTGGTCCTGGAAAGACATTGGCAGGATTTATGAAGAAGATTGCTCCAGATGTGAAAATTTATAATATTCAGAAAGTAGAAGATCTGGATCAGATTACAGAGTGTCAGCTTAACCTACAGGAGTAAAAATAAGGCATGAATACAGAGAAAAAGATTGCGGTTGTAACAGGTGCTTCCAGAGGAATTGGCAGAGCTATTGCTCTTGAACTTGCCAGAAAAGGAGCATTTGTAATTATAAATTTTAACGGTTCAAAAGAGAAAGCAGAGGCAGTTAAAGCAGAGATTCTTGCCGCTGGAGGTGAGGCTGAGATCAGCCAGTGTAATGTGGCAGATTTCGATGCCTGCGCAGCTTTTATAAAAGAAATAGTAAAAACATATGGACGTATTGATATTCTGGTAAATAATGCCGGAATCACCAAAGATGGGCTTTTGATGGCAATGAGTGAGGATGATTTTTGCCGTGTTGTAGACACAAATCTTAAAGGAACCTTCAACTGTATTCGCCATGTGGCAAGATATATGCTGAAGCAGCGAAGTGGCAGGATCGTGAATCTTGCCTCTGTTGTTGGTATTGGTGGAAACCCGGGACAGGCCAATTATGCAGCCTCAAAAGCAGGGGTGATCGGTCTGACGAAGACCGTTGCTAAGGAGCTTGCTTCCAGAGGAATCACAGTAAATGCTGTTGCTCCCGGCTTTATCAGAACGGACATGACAGATGTACTTTCTGATAAAGTGAAAGAAGAGACTTTGAAAAATATTCCTATGGGAACCTTTGGGGAACCGGAGGATGTGGCGAAAGCTGTGGCCTTTCTGGCATCATCAGAGGCCAGATATATTACAGGTCAGGTTGTGTGTGTGGACGGAGGAATGTTATGAGTAAAAGACGCGTGGTAGTGACTGGACTTGGTGCAGTTACACCTGTTGGAAATAGTGTGGAAACTTTCTGGGAAAGCATAAAAGCAGGCAAGGTGGGAATTGGTGAAATCACCAGATTTGATACCACTGATTTTAAAGTAAAGCTTGCTGCAGAGGTAAAGGACTTTAATGCAAAGGATTATATGGACTTTAAATCTGCCAAGCGAATGGAGCTTTTTTCCCAGTATGCAGTAGCTGCTTCCAAAGAAGCTATGGCAGACGCAGGACTTGTAATGGAAAAAGAAGATCCGTTCCGGGTAGGCGTTATTGTAGGTTCCGGGATTGGAAGTCTTCAGGCTATGGAAGCTGCTGACCAGCGCCTGATCCAGCGTGGACCTTCGAAGGTTGATCCTCTTCTGGTGCCCAAAATGATCAGTAATATGGCTGCCGGAAATGTGTCTATTGCCACTGGTGCAAGAGGCAAATGTACGAATGTTGTAACAGCCTGTGCGTCAGGAACTCATTGTATCGGAGATGCATTTCGTGCAATACAGTATGGGGATGCGGAAGTTATGATTGCAGGTGGTACAGAAGGGGCGATTACACCGGTGGGGGTTGCCGGATTTACCAATCTGACTGCTCTTAGCACCAGCCAGGATCCTTACCGCGCATCTATTCCCTTTGACAAAGAAAGAGATGGTTTTGTAATCGGAGAAGGAGCCGGAGTAGTGATCCTTGAAGAGCTTGAGCATGCAAAAGCCCGGGGCGCAAAGATATATGCAGAGGTTGTTGGATATGGTGCAACTGCAGATGCTTATCATATTACTTCTCCTGCAGAAGATGGCAGCGGAGCAGCACGGGCCATGACAGATGCAATGAAAGAGGCAGACGTTTTGCCGGAGGATATTGATTATATCAATGCTCATGGAACTGGCACCCACCACAATGATCTTTTCGAAACAAGAGCCATTAAAGCTGCCCTTGGAGCGGCTGCAAAAAAGGTAAAAATAAATTCCACCAAGTCAATGATAGGACATCTTCTTGGCGCGGCTGGCGGAGTGGAAGCAATTGTCTGTGTGAAGGCTATTGAGGAAGGCTTTATTCATGAAACAGTGGGAACCAGGGAGACAGATGAGGAACTGGATCTTGATTATTGTATTGATGGTTCTGTACAGCAGGAAGTGAATTATGCTATGAGTAATTCTCTTGGTTTTGGCGGACATAATGCAGTTATTTTAATGAAAAAATATCAGTAGGGAGGAGAGAAATACAATGGAATTTGAACAGATTTTAAAACTGATTGACCATGTTTCTTCTTCTCATTTAGAGTCTTTTTGTTATGAAGGTAACGGATTTAAGCTGACTTTAAATAATAAAATTGCGCCGGTAATCATTCCCGGAATGATGGCTGATACAGCGTTTACAGGTGTGAAAGACAGTGCTGCTGTTGATAATCACTTGACTGTAAGCCAGGGTAATGAGACAGCAGTAAGTACAGCTGCTTCTGAAAATACTCAGAATCAGGCGTCTGAACCTGCAGGAAATATTGTGAAGTCTCCTTTGGTAGGAACCTTCTATGCAGCTCCATCTGAGGATGCACCTGCCTTTGTAAAAGTAGGGGATAAAGTAAAAAAAGGACAGGTTCTTGCTATTGTGGAAGCTATGAAATTAATGAATGATATTGAGAGTGATTTTGATGGCGAGATCGCAGAAATTCTGGTGGAAAATGGACAGCCGGTAGAGTATGGACAGCCGTTATTTGTTATTCGATAAAAGTGTATATCTTTTAAATAAAGCAAAATTGTTCATGGAACAGGAGTAAATATGAATCACTTAAATATAAAACAGATTGAAGAAATTCTTCCTCATCGACATCCTTTTCTTCTGGTGGATTACATCGAAGATTACCAGCCGGGAGAGTTTGCGGTAGGATATAAATGTGTTACCTTCAGAGAGGATTTTTTTAAGGGACATTTCCCTCAGGAACCGGTGATGCCAGGTGTTCTGATCGTGGAGGCGCTGGCTCAGACAGGTGCAGTAGCTATTCTTTCCAAACCTGAAAATAAGGGCAAAATTGCTTATTTCGGAGGTATTGATAAGTGCCGCTTTAAAGGAAAGGTTCAGCCTGGTGATAAGCTGAAGCTGGAAATGAAGGTCATCAAACAAAAGGGTCCAATGGGTGTCGGAGAAGCTATTGCCACTGTGGATGGAAAAGTTGTTGTGAAGGCTGAACTTACATTTATGGTAGGTTAAAGCAAAACGAGATTCGTAAAATAAATTCGGGAATTGTTACCAGGAAGGGTGAAAATATGATCAGGAAGTTATTAATTGCCAACCGGGGAGAAATTGCAGTGAGAATCATCCGGGCATGTCGTGAAATGGGAATCGAGGCTGTTGCAGTTTATTCTGAAGCAGACAAAGATAGTCTGCACACACAGCTTGCAGATGAAGCAATCTGTATCGGACCAGGTCCCTCTGCAAAAAGCTATCTGAATATGGAGAGCATTATCAGTGCAGCAATTGTATGCGGTGCGGATGCTATACATCCAGGCTTTGGTTTCTTATCTGAGAATGCCAGATTTGCTCAGATCTGTCAGCAATGCGGTATCATATTTGTTGGTCCTCCCTTCCAGGTAATACAGAATCTGGGGAATAAACAGGTTGCCAGAAATACTATGGAAGCAGCCGGAGTACCTGTTATTCCGGGAACTACAATGCCTATTCTGGACGCTGGGACAGGGGCAGAAGAAGCAGAAAAAATAGGTTATCCTGTTATTATAAAAGCAGCTCTTGGAGGGGGCGGAAAAGGTATGCGGACCGCTTTTTCTCCTGAGGAATTTGAGCTTGCATATCTCACGGCCCAGAAGGAATCACAGATTGCATTTGGGGATGGAACTATGTATATTGAGCATTTTGTAGAACACCCAAGGCATATTGAATTTCAGATCCTTGCAGATAGTCAGGGGAATGTGGTGCATCTTGGAGAACGCGACTGTTCTATTCAGCGTAATCATCAGAAAATGATAGAGGAATCCCCTTCTATGGCAGTATCAGAAGAATTGCGCAAAGAGATGGGAGATGCTGCTGTAAAGGCGGCAAAAGCAGCACATTATGTAAATGCCGGTACCATTGAATTTCTTCTTGAAAAGACTGGAAAGTTTTATTTTATGGAAATGAATACCCGTATCCAGGTAGAGCATCCGGTCACAGAATGGGTGACAGGACTGGACCTTGTAAAGGAGCAATTAAGGATTGCTTCTGGTGAAACATTGTCTTTTTCTCAGAAGGATGTCCGTATTCAGGGCCATGCTATAGAGTGTCGTATTAATGCAGAAAATCCCTGGAAAAATTTCCGACCTTCACCGGGAACAATCACAGATTTGCATCTTCCGGGCGGACAGGGAGTACGTGTGGATACAGGAATTTACAGTGGTTATCAGATACCGCCATATTACGATTCCATGCTTGCAAAGCTGATCGTACATGGTGATAACCGGGAGGAGGCAATTGCGAAAATGAAGAGTGCTCTCGGGGAAGTGATCATTCAGGGTGTGGATACAAATGTTGATTATCAGTTTGAAATTATGAACGATCCGGATTATCAAAAAGGAGTATTTGACATCGGTTTTCTGGAAAGCCACCAGATTGGAGGAGTGAAGGTAAATGAAGCTTAGATATGCCTTTAAACGGACAATTTCCGCTTCATCTGCACATACAGATAAAGAAATAAGACCAGAAGTGCCAGACGGAATGCTGAAAAAATGTAATGCCTGTAAGGCAGCAGTTTTTGTAGATGAGGTGAAAAAAAATAGCTATATCTGTCCTCATTGCGGCAATTATTTCCGTGTCCATGCAAGGCGGAGAATAGAAATGATAGCTGATGAAGGAACCTTTGAAGAGTGGGATACGATGATGGAAATAAGTAATCCATTGTCTTATAAAGGATACGAGGATAAGGTAAAAAAACTTCAGGAAAAGACACAGCTTGATGAGGCAATTGTCACTGGAAAGGCCAGAATCGGAGGCGTATCTGTAGCGCTTGGAGTGTGTGACAGCCGTTTTCTGATGGCAAGTATGGGAGAAAATGTAGGAGAAAAGATTGCCAGAGCAGTAGAAAAAGCAACAGATGAAGGCCTTCCTGTTGTGCTTTTTGCCTGCTCCGGAGGAGCCAGAATGCAGGAGGGGATTGTGTCCCTGATGCAGATGGCAAAGACCTCTGCGGCTTTAAAAAGACATAGTGATGCCGGTCTTTTATATATCAGTGTACTTACTAATCCTACAACCGGTGGTGTGACAGCCAGCTTTGCTATGCTTGGCGATATTATCCTGGCAGAGCCGAATGCGCTGATTGGTTTCGCTGGTCCGAGAGTTATTGAACAGACCATCAGACAGAAGCTTCCAAAAGGCTTTCAAAGGTCTGAATTCCTTCTGGAGCATGGTTTTATTGATCGGATCGTAGAACGTAAAAACATGAAAGAAACATTGGCCATGCTTCTGAAAATGCACTGTAAAAATCCCTGTATTGAAGCAGAAACAGTGCAGAAAAATCTGGTAAAAAGCCTGGAAAATTTGCCAAAAACAAAGGAAAATATGGCTGGCATATCAGAAAAAACTGCCTGGGAACACGTAGTCCTTGCCCGCAGTAAAGAACGCCCTACGGGAAAAGATTATATCCCCTGGCTGTTTGACCATTTTACGGAGCTGCATGGCGACAGGCTTTTCGGTGATGATCCGGCACTGATCGGCGGGATAGGATATTTTAATGGAGTTCCGGTAACCTTGCTTGTGCAGGAAAAAGGAAATGGTACAAAAGAAAATATTGCTCACAATTTCGGTATGGTTTCTCCGGAAGGTTACCGTAAATCACTGCGTCTTATGAAGCAGGCAGAGAAGTTTCACAGACCGGTGATCTGCCTGGTAGATACTCCAGGTGCATTTTGCGGACTGGAAGCGGAGGAACGTGGACAGGGAGAGGCAATTGCAAGAAATCTTTTTGAGCTTTCAGGACTTAAGGTACCGGTTCTGTCCATTGTGATTGGAGAGGGTGGAAGTGGTGGAGCTCTTGCTCTGGCAGCAGGAGATGAGGTCTGGATGATGGAAAATTCTATATATTCCATTCTTTCTCCGGAAGGCTTTGCTTCTATTTTATGGAAAGACAGTGGAAAAGCTAAAGAGGCGGCAGAGGTAATGAAGCTGACTGCTGCGGATCTGAAAAGGCTTGGTATAATTGAAATGGTGATCCCGGAAAAAGAGCCTCTTACCAGAGAAAATATGGCAGCTGTCATGGAGCTTTTGAAAGAGCAGATAGGAGAGTTCCTGAAAAACTATCAAAACCTTAATATTGAAAAGTTACTGAATAAGCGATATAGCCGTTATAGAAATTTGTAAAATTGTAGAAAAACAAACTAAATTATGATATACTAACCGTAAATATTTGCTTGGATGTTTTGTAAAAATAGTGTTGTCCGAATAGGAGAGAAAAGCGTGAAGAACAAGGCAGTTATTAACGATGTACTTGTGCATTTGTTTAATGAGATCATGGAGCTGGAAGAACAGGCGATTATCACGGAAGAGTATAAGGATATTACCAATAATGATATGCACATTATTGAGGCAGTTGGTCTTGGCGGAAACAAAATGTCAGACATTGCTGCTAAACTGAATATCACGGTAGGCTCCCTGACCACTTCTATGAACAGCCTGGTAAAAAAGGGCTATACCACGCGGGAGAGAAGTGAGCAGGATCGCCGTGTAGTCTTTATTCACCTCACATTGAAAGGAAGAAAAGCATATCACCATCATGCAGAATTTCATCGCAAGATGACGGATGCAGTGCTGGATGCACTGGATGATGATGAAGCGGTCGTTCTTGCGAAAGCATTGGACAGCCTGACACTTTTCTTCAGGCAGTATAAGTCATGATATCAGTTGAACTGGATCATTTTGACCTGCAGCAGATTTGTGATTCCGGCCAGTGCTTCCGTATGAAGAAGCTTGAGAAAGGACATTTTGCGGTTATTGCTTCGGATAAATATGCTGAGCTTTATCAGCAGGGGAAAGTAATTACTTTTGATTGTGCAGAAGAGGAATTTCTCTTTTTCTGGATTTCCTATTTTGATCTTGATAACGATTATGACAATTATATTTTTACTATCAATCCAAGAGACAAATATCTGATCACTGCAGCAGAGGCTGGCAGTGGAATCCGTATTCTACAGCAGGATTTATGGGAGATGATTGTCTCTTTTTTGATTTCCCAGCAGAATAATATTGTAAGAATACGGCGATGTATAGAGAATATCTGTACCCGTTACGGAGAGGAAAAAATTGCGTCAAATGGCACCAGGTATTACGCCTTTCCCACCCCGGACAGACTGGCAGAAGCAACAGAAGAAGAGCTGCGGGAATGCAATCTGGGCTATCGTGCAAAGTATGTAAGAACAGTGGCAAAACAGGTTGCAGATGGTGAGATACAGCTGGAACGTTTGTATGCCATGAAAGGCAAAAAAGCCCTGAAGGAACTGATGGCTATATACGGTATTGGAGAAAAAGTAGCAGCATGTATCTGCCTCTTTGCACTGCATGATCTGGATGCTTTTCCTATCGATACTCATATACGGCAAGCTCTGGATGCTCATTATAAAAGAGGCTTTCCAAACCGCAGATATAAAGGTATGCGTGGCGTTATGCAGCAGTATATTTTCTATTATGAATTGACAGGAAACCGTAAATAAGCTCGTTATTTATCAAAGTGGTAAAGGCGAATTGCTCAAAGTGGATTTGAAAAATCCGGAAAGGAAATTATATGAAGAGAAGAGCGTTATCATGGTTTATAGTCACAGCACTTAGTGTATGCACACTTGCCGGAAGTACAAGCCTGGTACTTGCCCAGGAACAGGATTCTGATAGCTCCATAATAAAAATAGGAGCATTGAAGGGCCCTACGGCAATGGGAATGGCACAGCTTCTTGATGACGATGATTATGAGTTTTCTATTGTTGCATCCCCGGATGAAATGGTTCCAATGATTGTTCAGGGACAGGTGGATGTAGCTGCAGTTCCGTCTAATCTTGCTTCTGTTTTATATCAGAAAACAGACAAAAATGTTAGTGTGCTGGCAGTGAATACTCTGGGAGTTTTGTATCTGGTAGAGAATGGGGATTCTATTCAGTCAGTGGAAGATTTAAAGGGGAAAACTATTTATGCCAGTGGTAAGGGTGCAACTCCTGAATACGCTTTGAACTCTGTCCTTGAGTCTAACGGATTGGATCCAGAGAAGGATGTAACCATTGAATATAAGTCTGAACATGCAGAGGTTGTAGCTGCTCTTGCAGAAGACCAGACAGGGGTTGGATTACTTCCGCAGCCCTTTGTGACTACAGCGCTTATGAAGAATGAAAACCTTCGCGTAGCCCTTGACCTGAATGAACTTTGGGAGTCTTCCGTGACAGATGGAAGCAAGCTGGTAACAGGTGTTGTCATTGCCAGAAATGACTATCTGAAGGAGCATGAAGCAGAGGTAGATGCATTTATGGATGCGTATAAGGATTCTGTGGAATTTGTAAATTCTGATACAGAAGCAGCTGCAAAGATTATTGGAAATCATGATATTATTCCTGCTGAGGTTGCTGCTAAGGCTATTCCGGAATGCAGTATTGTATTTGAGGAAGGCGATGAAATGCAGACCATTCTTTCTGGTTATCTGAATACATTAAATGAACAGAATCCGGAAACTATCGGAGGTCAGATGCCAGATGAGGACTTCTATTATAAACGCTGATCATAGGATTAAATACAGAACATTTTATAAAATTCTGGGAGCTGCTGTATGGATAATTATATGGCAGCTTGTCAGCATGTGGCTGAAACAGGAGATCCTTCTGGTATCTCCTGTTTCTGTTATAAAAAGACTTACAGAACTGATCACGATGGAAGAATTTTGGAAATCAGTAGTATTTAGTTTCGGGAGAATTATTCTTGGGTTCTTCCTGGCTCTGATTCTGGGAACGATTCTGGCGGCACTATCCTGTGGCTTTTTTGCTGTGGAAATGCTGATGGAACCACTGATCACAGTGGTAAAAGCTACTCCGGTTGCTTCTTTTATCATCCTGTGTCTGATATGGATTCCATCCAGAAATTTATCCGTCTTTATTTCTTTTTTGATGGTTTTTCCAGTAGTATATACCAACATTCTGGAGGGAATCAGACAGACTGATAAACAGCTTCTGGAGATGGCAGACTCTTTTGGAGCAGGACTGATGAAAAAGGTGGAATTTGTATATCTCTCACAGGTACAGCCTTATATAGTCACGGCATGTAAGCTGGGACTGGGGCTTTGCTGGAAGGCAGGAATCGCTGCCGAGGTTATCGGCATTCCTACCGGTTCTATTGGTGAAAAATTATACAAGGCCAAGGTTTATCTGGAGACGCCGGATCTGTTTGCCTGGACCATTGTGATCATTATAGTGAGTGTGGGATTTGAGAAGCTTTTTATGTTTATACTGACAAAAATATTAGCTTAATCCGTTTTTTTCGCATATATCTGCAAGACAGCATCTGTCACAGTATGGTTTAGTTCTTGCAGTACAGACTTCACGGCCGTGGTTTACCAGACGGTGGCAGAAATCGTTGCCTTCTTCCGGTGGGATGATTTTCCACAGAGCCATCTCCACTTTTCTGGGATCCTTAGTACCATCTACAAGTCCGATACGATTGGTCAGGCGGATACAGTGGGTGTCAGTAACAATGGCTGGTTTGCCGAAGACATCACCCATGATCAGGTTGGCGCTTTTGCGTCCGACACCTGGAAGTGCGAGAAGGGCATCAAAGTCACAGGGGACGTTATCCTGGTATTTTTCATGAAGGATTTTCATACAGGCACTGATGTCTCTGGCCTTACTTTTACCCAGACCGCAAGGCTTAACAATGGCCTCGATTTCCTCTGGTGAGGCGGCAGCAAGTGAGGCCACATCCGGATATTTTGCATACAGATCCTGTACTACTACATTAACTCTGGCATCTGTACACTGCGCGGCAAGCCGTACACTTACCAGCAGTTTCCATGCTTCATCATAATCAAGAGTACAGTCTGCCAGCGGATATTCTTTTTTTAATCTGTCAATTACTTCAAGTGCAAGTTCTTTTTTTGTCATAACATTCCTTTCCAAAAATTATAGTATTTTATATTTACTTTCATTGGTAAAATAGAAAAAACACCCCGTAGCAGTTTCATTATACTACTACGGGGTGTAAATTGTTAGTTCAAATGCCAGATATCTTTATTATACTGTGCAATAGTTCTGTCAGAAGAGAAAAATCCGGCTTTGGCAATATTTACCAGCATTTTTTTCGCCCAGCTATTACGATCTTCATAGTCTGCAAATATCTGATCTTTGACTTTAATATAGTCCTTCAGATCAAGTAAGGTCATAAACCAGTCTTTGTTTAAAAGCTCATTATAGAAGTTTCTAAGATGCTCTTCTTTACCAAGCTTCAGCATTGGCTCGCTTACAATGAAATCTACATATTTCTTAATATCGGCATCTCCTTCATAAATTGCTCTGGAGTTATAATCCATTTTCTCATAATGCTTGATGATTTCATCACTGGATTCACCGAAAATATAAATATTATCATTGCCAACCAGATCACTGATCTCAACATTTGCACCGTCCATGGTTCCAAGAGTAACAGCACCGTTCAGCATGAATTTCATGTTTCCGGTACCACTTGCCTCTTTGGAAGCAAGAGAAATCTGTTCGGAAATATCACATGCCGGAATCAGTTTTTCGGCAGCACTTACATTGTAGTTTTCTACCATAACCAGCTTCATGTAAGGAGCTACATCCGGATCATTTTTGATCAAAGTTTCCAGTGTAAGAATCAGATGAATGATATCCTTTGCGATGTAATAAGCAGGTGCTGCTTTTGCTCCAAAGATGAATGTAATTGGTCTTTCAGGCTTCTTTCCACCTTTGATTTCCAGATATTTGTAAATGATATAAAGTGCATTTAACTGCTGACGTTTATACTCATGAAGTCGTTTGATCTGGATGTCAAAAACACTGTTTTCGTCAATTTCAATGCCGGTATTATCTAATACAAAATCCTTGCAGATTTTCTTTGCATTTGTTTTGATTTCCAATAACTGATTCAGAACATTCTGGTCATCCTTGTAAGCCAGAAGCTTCTCTAATTCATCGGCATTTTTCTTATAACCATCTCCGATTAAAGAAGAAATCAATTTAGTAAGTGGCTGATTGCAATACATTAACCAGCGGCGGAAAGTAATACCATTGGTTTTATTGTTGAATTTTTCAGGATAAATTTCATAAAACTGGTGAAGCTCGGAGTTCTTCAGAATCTCTGTATGAAGAGCTGCAACACCATTGATTGAGAAACCGTAATGAATATCCATGTGCGCCATATGAACCAGATTATTGCTGTCAATAATAGCTAAATTCTCAGCCGGATATTTGGCTTTTACCTTCTCGTCCAGTTTACGGATAATTGGAACAAGCTGCGGAACAATGTCCTCTAGGTAATGAATTGGCCATTTCTCAAGAGCCTCAGCAAGGATTGTATGGTTAGTGTAAGCGCATACATGTGAAACGATTTCAGCTGCTTCATCGAAGTCGATTCCGCGCTCTCCGAGAAGGCGGATAAACTCAGAAATGATCATACTAGGATGTGTATCATTGATCTGAACAACTGCATAATCAGCCAGATCATGAAGATTACTTCCCTTAGAAACTGCCTCATCCAGAATCAGCTGGGCTGCATTGCTTACCATGAAATACTGCTGATAAACTCGAAGCTTACGACCATCCTCATCGCTGTCATCCGGGTACAGGAAAAGTGTCAGGTTATGAAGAATATCTTTTTTGTTGAAAGCGATTCCATCATGTACCATGGATTCATCTGCCAGGTCAATATCAAAAAGACGAAGACGGATCGCTTTGTTTTCATAGCCTGCAACATCGATATTATACATGGTGGATTTCAGGGAAAAACCTCTGAAAGGAACCATATAAGTTACATCTGTAGCGTTTAACCAGGACTCTGGTGTAATCCACGGATTTGGTATTTCGTGCTGAAGATTGTCCTCAAAAACCTGTTTGAAAAGACCAAGGTGATAGTTCAGACCAATACCTTCTCCAGGCAGTCCAAGTGTTGCTATAGAGTCCAGAAAACATGCTGCAAGACGTCCAAGTCCGCCGTTTCCAAGTGACGGTTCAGGTTCAACTGATTCGATTTCTGCAAGAGATTTGCCATTTTCTTTCAGAAACTCTGCAACTTTATCGTAGATGCCAAGGTTGATCAGATTGTTGGAAAGCAGCTTTCCGATGAGGAACTCAGCGGAAATATAATAGATTTTTTTCTTGCCATCGTGGTATCCTTTTGCAGCTAACTGCTCTTTTGTATATGCGAGGAGTGCCTCATATACTTCCTGGTCTGTGCATGTGGCACAATCTTTGTGGAACATGTCCTGGATCATTGCTTCTAAAGCTTTCATAATATTCTCCTTTCGAGAGCGTGTACCTGGCGGCATACTGTGGTACCGCAGATCTTATCTGTATTTGTTGGTGTTATATTAGCATATGCTGCTTCTCGAAAAATACAACAAAACTGTTCTGTTATGACATTTTTTTGCGGAATTTATGAGGGGACAGTTGATTGGCTTCCTGAAATTTTTTTATAAAATAGCTGGTATTATTAAACCCTACATCCAGAGCTATGTCTGTTACGGAAGCGTCTGTGTGTAAAAGGAGCGATTTAGCTTTTTCAAGCCTATAGTCATTTAGATAGGCTGCAGCTGTTTTTCCTGTATACTGCTTAAAAAGTTTCATAAAATAAAATTCGCTGTAATTGGATAACCCGGATAACTCTTTTACAGATATGGGCTCCCGGTAATGGGCACTGATATAGTCCAGTACCTTTTTTATGGATAAAAGATTCCTGTTCTGTTCAGCATCTGTGGTAATAATATAATTTCCTGCCAGCATTTCATAAAAAAGTCCGTAGAAAAGGCCCTTCAATTTCATATAATAAAAAGGTGGTTTGTCTTTGTGGCATTGGTGAAGCTCACAGAATATATGGAAAATATTTGAATAATTTTCGTAAGCAGGAGTGATCAGATGGGTAAATTCGGCACGATTTTCCATAAGCAGGGAGATTACCTTTTCCTGACAAAGATCTCCGGCAGGACCGGCCAGAAAGCTGAGATCAAATACAACACTTCTGTAGTATAAGATATGCCGGGAATCTGATTTGATTCCATGAAGAACACCACTGTTAACAATCAGAAGGTCGCCCTCCTTAAGGCGCAGAATCTCTTTGTTCAGTCGTGCAAGACCGCTTCCTTTGTCAATACAGATGATTTCCATTTCTTTATGCCAGTGGTTATATAAAGAACGGAATATTTCGCAGTTATCTGTATAAGTTTCTACTGGCAGTTCAAAAGAACCATGAGTTCCCAGCTCTTTCATAGTTTCGTCTACGTTTGGTGAAATATCCGGTGTTTTATCTGCCATGGTATCGGTATCCTCCCTGAAAAGCTATAAGAAGTAATTAATATATGCTATTATACGTTATGGGAAAAGTCTGTGCAAGCCTGTGGGATTTTTCGGAAATTTACGGCTTCTATTGGAAAAGAAATGATGGTAGTCTATAATGTGAATAGAGTTGTGCAAAAGTGCACAGTGGAAAGGATGATATTTTGAGGATTGATTTTAAGCATGCAAAGGATGTTTTTGAAGAATATTTAAACCAATATGACAGAGAAGATGAGAAGATAAAATTAAAGCTTGTTCATACTTATGGCGTTGTGAAAAGTGCCAGGGAAATTGGACGCAGAATGAATTTGAACGCGGAAGATCAGCAATTAGCAGAATTGATTGCACTGCTCCATGATATTGGAAGATTTGAACAGCTACGACTTTTCGACAGCTTTTCTCCGGATACCATGGATCATGCAGCATTTGGTGTGCAGCTGCTGTTTGAAGGGGAAAAACCAATGATCTGCCAATTCCTTGAGGACAGGCAGTTTGATAAGCTTATTCATACCGCAATTGCCAGACACAGTGATTTTAAGCTGGAAGGGATAACAGATGAGAGAACTCTTTTACATGCAAAATTGATTCGTGATGCGGATAAGCTGGATAATTGCAGAGTGAAGCTTATAGATTCTGTAGAAGCTATGATCGGTGTTCCCCAGGAGCTTGCCGGAGAGGGCAGAATTTCTCCGAAGGTGTGGGAATCCTGTATGAGAAAAGAGGCGGTTTTATCTCAGGATAGAAGTACATCTGTTGATTACTGGGTATCCTATGTGGCACAGTATTATGACTTGAATTTTAAGGAAACCTGGCAGATCATGAAGGAAAATAATTATATATCAAGGATCATAAACAGACTGGAATATAAGGACAAGGATACAAGAGAAAAGATGGAAATTCTGGATCATCAGATGACTGATTATATGGAGAAAATTTTATGCTGAACGGGGATATTTCCTATCAGATTATCCGCAGCAGGCGCAAAACTGTGAGCCTTGAAATTAAGCCTGATGGTACAATTCTTGTACGTGCACCACTTGGCGTTCTGGAAAGTAGAATTCAAAAATTTGTTGAAGAAAAGCAGGAATGGATTCTGAAAAATCTGGCTAAAATCCAGAAAAGAGATGAGCAAAGGGAACAAATAACAAGGTTATCAGCACTGGAAAGACAGCATTTGCAAAACAAAGCAGGCGTAGTAATTCCAAGACGTGTATCCTATTTTGCAGAAAAAATAGGGGTGAGCTATGGAAAAATCACTCTGCGTCAGCAGAAAACGAGATGGGGGAGCTGTGCTGTAAATGGGAATCTGAATTTTAACTGGCTGCTGATTCTGGCACCACCTCAGGTGTTGGATTATGTGGTGGTTCATGAATTGTGTCATCGCATAGAAATGAACCATTCCCGGGCATTCTGGGAAGAAGTTGAAGCTGTTCTTCCGGATTATCGGGAAAGGCAGAGATGGCTGAAGGATAATGGCTGGAGGCTGATGGAGGAATTGAAATGGAAATAATTGCAGATCTGCACATTCATTCCAGATATTCTATGGCAACAAGTAAGCTTGGGGTGCCGGAATATCTGGATCTGTGGGCAAGAAAAAAGGGAATCGCTCTTGTTGGAACGGGTGATTTTACCCATCCTGCATGGCGGGAGGAGCTGAAAGAAAAGCTGATACCGGCAGAGGATGGTTTGTATCGGTTGAAGGATGAATATGTGCTGGAGGAAGCGAAAATGTTTCCGGAACAAGCTCCGCGTTTTGTGATCACGGGGGAAATAAGTTCCATTTATAAAAAGAATGGAAAGTGTCGGAAAGTGCACAATGTACTGTTATTGCCAGGGCTTGAGGAAGCAGATAAAATCGCCGGGAGACTGGAACTGCTTGGAAATATTCATTCAGACGGAAGGCCGATCCTGGGAGTTGACTGTCATCAGCTTCTGGAAATTTTGCTGGAAAACTGCCCTGATGGAATGCTGGTTCCGGCACATATCTGGACACCTCATTTCGGACTTTTTGGGGCGGCATCGGGCTTTGATACCTTAGAAGAATGCTTTGAGGATCTCACTCCATATGTTCATGCTGTGGAAACGGGACTGTCTTCAGATCCGCCAATGAATTGGCGTTTATCCGCACTTGACGGGCTTCAGCTGATTTCAAATTCTGATGCTCATTCGCCATCGAAGCTTGGACGGGAGGCAAATCTGCTGGATATTGAGATGTCTTATAAGGGGCTTTATGATGCAGTTCAACATGGACGGGGACTGAAAGGAACCCTGGAATTTTTTCCGGAAGAAGGGAAATATCACTATGATGGACATCGGAAATGTCATATTTGTCTGAGCCCTAAGGAAGCAGAGAGCTATAAGGGAATATGTCCTGTCTGTGGGAAAAAACTGACAATGGGAGTAGACCATAGAATTCTGGATCTGGCAGACAGGGAGAATGGTTTCGTAAAAGAAAATGCCAGACCTTTTGAGAGCATTGTACCTCTTTCAGAAGTGATTTCAGCCTGTGTGGGAAAGGCTGTAACAACCAAAACAGTTACAGGTGAGTATGAAAAAATGCTTCAGAAGCTGGGAAATGAATTTAACATTTTAAGGGAAATTCCTATTACGGACATTGAGAAAGAAAGTGGTCCATTGATTGCTTCCGGTATTTGGAAATTGAGAAACAAAGAAGTGATCTGTAAGCCGGGATTTGATGGAGAATATGGAAAAATTTGTCTTTTTTAATGGTATTAACAGTTTCTTTTTGCGGAAGGATTCAAGAAAGATGACAGATAATAAAAAGATAAAAATTGGAATAATTTCAGATACTCATGGGCTTTTAAGACCAGAGGTTGTGAAGATATTAGAGACTTGTGATTTTATTTTTCATGCAGGGGATGTGGATAAGCCAGAGCTTCTGGATGCCTTAAGACCACTGGGAAAATTGTATGTGGTACGGGGGAATAATGATGGCTGTTGGGCACAAAATCTGCGAAGAAGCCTGAATTTTACAGTTGGAAATGTGAATTTTTTTATGGTTCATGACAGAAAAGATGTTGCCTGGGAACTGGGGAATACACAGGTTGTGATATTTGGACATAGTCATCAGTATTTTTGCAAAGAAATTGATGGAAGACTGTGGATGAATCCAGGTAGCTGTGGCAGAAGTCGTTTTGGCGGTGATGTGACTATGGCGGTTATGACTGTGGAAAATGGAACGTGGCAAGTGGAAAAAATTATATTGTAAAAGATTGTAATGTGGAAAGCGCAGATATTCAGAACGCGGCTTTTTGTCTTTTTGTAGAAAAAAAGAGGAAAACAGACAAGAGAATTGTCGAAAGCGAACATTGTAATTTTGACAAGATAATGTATAATGGGGCAGAAGAAAATGCCATGAAAGAAATGAGGATTTGCAGTGGAGAAGAAAGAAATTGATGTAAAATTCATTGTAGGTATTGTCATTCTTCTGATAATCTTTGGCACAGTAGGTGGCTCTTTCTGGAATCTGGTTGCCAGACAGGCAGAGAAAGACAGACAGGAGGAAGTTCGCCTGGAAAATGAAGCCATCAGGGCTATTTATGTGGAAACCGGAGATGTACTGAAGAAAATGGTATTCGTAGATATGGACAATAAAACAGTTTTCAAGGCGTCTATTCCAAAAGATGGGATTTATAACAGAAATGATAAATTGATTGCTGGGGACACCTTGGAAAACGGAGATATGGTGAAAATCTACGGAGATGGAATTATGACAAAATCCATTCCTGCACAGTATCAGGGAATTACGAAGATGAAACGAAATGGCCGGGCTACGTTAGAAGAGCTTCAGCCATATCTGGAAATTGCAAATGAACTTCTTTGTGGAGACAGCGAGGAGGAAGACAGAAAGTGAAGTATCTGAGACAATTTTGTATTATTTTGCTGGTTTCAGCGCTAGGAGAGGGATTGCATATTCTATTGCCCCTTCCGGTACCGGCAAGTGTGTATGGTCTTGTGCTCATGCTGGGAGCACTTACCAGTGGAATTCTTAAGCTTGAACAGGTGGAGGATGCAGCTGATTTCCTGGTTGAGATCATGCCGGTTATGTTTGTACCTGCAGGAGTGGGACTTCTGGAGGCCTGGGGTGATCTGCAGCCAATCTGGATTCCTGTAGTGATCATAACAATATTAACAACGGCTATAGTAATGGTAGTTACTGGCCGAAGTACCCAGTATGTGATCAGAAAAGACAGGAGGAAAGACGAAAAATGATTACCTTTATAGAAAACTCTCTTTTTTTCGGGGCAGCATTAAGCCTGATAGGATATGAGATCGGACTCTTATTGAAGAAAAAATTTAAGATGGCGCTGTTTAATCCGCTTTTGATCGCAATTCTATGCGTAATGGGAGTGCTTCAGCTTATGCAGGTGGATTATAAAACTTACAATGCCGGTGGCCAGTATATCAGTTACCTGCTTACTCCGGCTACAGTATGCCTTGCAGTGCCTCTTTACAGACAGCTGACTTTGCTTCGTAAGAATCTGAAAGCCGTTTTCATAGGAATTATTTCAGGTGTAATTGCAAGTATGGTAAGTGTTCTGGTTTTTGCAAAACTATTTGGACTTTCTCATGCAGAATATGTTACTCTTCTTCCGAAATCTATTACCACGGCCATTGGAATGGGAGTATCAGAGGAACTTGGCGGACTTGTGACTATCACAGTTGCGGTTATCATTATTACCGGAGTTCTGGGAAATGTAATCGCAGAATTGGTGTGCAGACTTGCCAGAATTGAAGAGCCTATTGCAAAAGGTCTGGCACTTGGAACTTCGGCTCACGCTATTGGAACAGCCAAGGCAATGGAAATGGGGCCTGTAGAGGGAGCCATGAGTAGTCTTGCGATAGCAGTTGCCGGTCTTTTGACAGTTATTACTGCTTCAGTATTTGCTGGATTTATGTAAAGAACCATATTACCTGATTATTTGAACGCAGATAAGCATTCCCCCGTTTCAAGTGCGCGGAGCACTAAGCGGCGGGTGAGGGGGATGCTTATGTCAGTGGGAGCCTCCAGCTCCCACTGACAGATCGCGAAGCGACTGCGTTCATGAGCAAGTAGCGAAGCGGATTGCGAATGTCCGTTTTACAACAAATGCCATTGGGTTTTTGGACGCCAAAAGCCGGATGGTATTTTTTTTACATGTAAAACGAACAAATATTCGGAAAATGTTAATTCGTACCGGTTTATAGGACTGTAAATGTGATAGACTAAACACAGAAAAGAAAATTTGTTCGGAAAATATGTTCGATATTTCAGGATGAATACGATGTGTAGTGAATTGGCAGGTAGAATTGGAGGAGAGATTATGTGGAATTCAGGAAGAAATATAAATAACAGGAAGGCTGCACTGGCAGGGGGATATGTGGAAGAATCCCAGGAGAAGCACAGAGGGAAGCTTTCTGGAAGTATGGCGATGATCTTAGGGCTTTTTATTACGGTGGAGATTATGATCAGTGGTGCTATGTTGTTTAATTATGATTTTCATGGAGGAGATATTATTGCCCTGCTCTTCGGTTTTATGGTATTATATTCTGGAGTCGTAGCAGTATTGACTGATAAATAGGAGTAAGAAGAATGCCGAAGTCTTTTCAGCAGAAACTGAAAATTTTATATTTAATGCGAGCCTTTTCAGAAAGAACAGATGAAGCACATCCTATGAGTGTCAGGGATTTGATCATATATCTGGAAGGACTGGGGATTCATGCAGAACGCAAGACTATATATGATGATATAGAGACACTAAGGGTATTTGGAATGGATATTATGAACCGCAGAGAGCGGCCATCTGGTTTTTATCTTGCGAGTCGTGAATTCGAAACAGCAGAGCTGAAGTTGCTTATGGATGCTACTCAGTCTTCACGGTTTCTTACCCAGGGGAAATCACGCCAGCTGATACATAAGCTGGAGAAGCTCACCAGTATTTATCAGGCGAAGGAGCTGCAGCGTCAGGTAACAGTACAGGATCCGGTGAAAAATACCAATGAGAGCATCTATTATAACGTAGATGAGATACATAAGGCAATTTCAAGAAACAGACAGATAAGCTTTCAGTATACTGAGTGGACAGTGCTGAAGAAGCGCCATCTGAAAAGGGATGGCGACCGCTACAAGATCAGCCCATGGCAGATGATATGGAAGGATGAGAATTATTATCTGGTGGGAGTGGATGAGGCGAGTGGCATTGTGAAGCATTATCGTGTGGATAAAATGCTGAAAGTCATTATGGAGAAAGAATGCAGGAATGGCGCAGAACTTTTTGAGAACTTTGATGCAGCCAGATTTGCTTCCGGTACTTTTGGAATGTTCGGAGGAAGGGAAGAAACTATCCGTCTGGAGTTTGAGAATCGCCTTGCAGGTGTGATGATTGACCGTTTTGGCCAGGATATCATGATTATGACGAAGGATGATGAGCACTCCGCCATCAGAGTTAAAGTAAGTGTGAGTACTCAGTTTTTTGGCTGGCTGGCAGCTCTTGGTTGTGGTGCGAAAGTGATTTCACCTGAGAATGTGCGTAAAGAATACCAGGATTTTTTGAAAAAAGCCCTGGAGAATTATGAAGGATGAGAGCATGACGGTAAAATCCAGACTTTTGGAGTTATTAGAACAGCATAAA
>CAKRVL010000002.1 GCA_934408705.1 uncultured Blautia sp.
GGTATGCCAAAGAACATTCGTCCTATCATGGATTCCGCATTAGTTGCTATGGCTATGATGCAGGGTCTTACATCCGCGATTGTTAACCCTAACGACCTTCGTCTTATGGAGACAATCAAATCCTGTGACGTATTTAAGGGCAACACCCTGTATGCTGATTCCTATCTTGAACTGTAATCAGACATTTCTGTGTTATAAATAGGGATGTGAGCGACATAAAGGGGCTGGGGCTTTGGCCTCAGTCCCTTTTTCTAACGAATAAGAATGTCTGTTTTGGCAGATATACCATATGAGAAAGGTGAGTGCCGGATGTTTAAGGTTACATTTTCTTTTGAAGATGGCAGTGTGGTAGAGCATTTTGCCAATGCGGGGGACAATTTACTAGAATTAGCGAGAGAGGCCAACGTGGCCATAGACGCTCCATGCTCCGGAAATGCTTCTTGCGGAAAGTGCCGGGTGCAGTTAAAAAAAGGAGAACTGGATAGCAAGAAAACCTTGCATATCAGTGATGAGGAATATCAGAATGGGTGGCGTCTTGCCTGCGTAAGTAAGATTTGCGCAGATGTGACTGTGCTTGTACCTGATATTGCATCTGCATACAAGAGCAGAATGAAGGTTGCTGATCTCAGCTCAAAAGAGGAAATTGCCATTTTTGAAAATTCAAAAAGAGACGTAGAAATGACCGGTATTGAGCTCAGAAACAGTTTGGATGTAATCGAATTGGATATGGAAGAACCCAGTCTGGATGATACTATGCCGGATAATGAGCGCCTTACAAGAGCTTTAAAGAAATACATGAATCTGAAACAGGTAAGAATTCCTTACGCTGTATTAAGAAAATTACCGGATGTACTCCGGGAAAATCATTTTAAGGTAAAATGTGTGGTTCGTACTGCGCCAAACGATCTTTTCGTATATGATATTTTCGGAAAGAACGAAGAAGTGGTAGTAGGCGGACTTGCAGTGGATATTGGTACCACAACTGTTTCTGCAGTGCTGATCAACATGGAGACAGGAGAAATCCTTGCCAAGGCTTCTTCCGGAAATGGACAGATCCGTTTTGGAGCTGATGTTATCAACCGTATTATTGAACAACAGAAACCAGGCGGCAGGAAGAAACTGCAAGATGCAGTAATTAAAGAGACAATCAATCCAATGATCGCACAGATGTGTAAAAGTGCAGGTATTCCAGCCAGCCATATTTACAGAATGTCTGTGGGAGCAAATACAACAATGAATCATCTGTTTGCCGGAATAAATGCGGATCCGGTTCGTATGGAACCATATATTCCTGCATTCTTCAAGACCAATTCCCTTTTTGCTTCCGATGTGGGAATTGCCATCAATAAAGATGCGCATATTATTATTGCGCCAAATATCGGAAGCTATGTAGGTGGTGATATCACTGCCGGAACTTTAGTAAGTATGATCTGGAACAGGCCGGAGTTTTCTCTTTTTATTGACCTTGGTACCAACGGAGAGCTGGTATTTGGTAACTCTGACTTTATGATGAGCTGTGCATGCTCCGCAGGACCAGCTTTTGAGGGCGGTGATATCAGCTGTGGTATGCGTGCAACAGATGGCGCAATTGAAGCCTGTACAATTGACAAAGAGACTATGGAGCCCATATATAAGGTGGTTGGTGAACCAGGTACTAAGCCAGTGGGACTTTGCGGTTCCGGAATCATTGATGTGATCAGTGAGCTTTTCATGTGTGGAATTATCAATCCCAAGGGAAAATTTGTCCGTGAGGGTGAGAGAATCCGTCACGATAAATATGGAATGGGAAGTTATGTGATCGCATTTGAGAACGAAGCGGGCTCTGTGAAAGATGTTGAGATCACAGAGGTTGATATTGATAATTTCATCCGTGCCAAAGGTGCAATCTTCTCAGCAATCAGAACTATGATAAACAGTCTTGATTTTGATGTGAGCATGATTGATGATGTTTATGTCGCCGGAGGTATCGGAAGTGGAATCAATATGAGGAATGCTGTCAATATTGGAATGTTTCCGGATATTCCTCTGGAGAAATTCCATTATATCGGCAATTCTTCACTTACAGGCTCTTATCTGATGCTTCTTTCTACAGGGGCAGAGAAGAAGACTTATGAGCTTGCTGCAAACATGACATATATGGAGCTTTCTACAGTGCCAACTTATATGGACGAATTTGTTGGGGCATGTTTTATCCCTCATACAGATACCGGAATGTTCCCGGATGTTATGAATGACTTACAGAACAGGAAGTAATAAAATGCCATTTACAATTGATGACTTAAATTACGATAAAGACAGCAAAGAGAGAATGCCATGGGAGCATTATCTTGAGCTGTATGCAAAAGCTGATCCCCGGGAGATCGCAGCCAGACTTTCTATTCCATATGATGAGGAAACCAGGGATTTTACTCTTGCTTTTCTGGGATCCGACTATAAGATCTCATTCCCGGATTTTCAGGTAAAGCATATAGCAGATGAGAAAAAATGCTATCCTCTGGAGGATATGATCTATGCAAAGATCCTTACCATTCGTTTTCTGTTAAATGGTTCCAATTCTTCGGGAACCGGCAGGTTTAAGACTTACCGGGAGATGCCCTGGGGAGAGGTGTATCTGCGACAGTTTGACGGACGCTGTATCAAACGACTTGCTTTTACGTATGGAAACAGACTGAATGATTTCAGGCTTGTTATGGAGCATATGAACTGTACTCCGGTAAAACATGGGGATGTTGCATATGAATTGTCTATTTATCCTGGATATCAGATTCAGATGATTCTGTGGGAGGGGGATGATGAATTTCCACCATCTTCCCAGATCCTGTTTTCCGATAATTTCCCGGTAACCTTTGCCGCGGAAGATATGGCGGTTATGGGAGATGTAATCATCGGTTCTTTAAAAGCTTTTCTGAAAGCTGCTAAAGAATAATAAGATTAAAGCAGGGACAGACCTGTTTTGATAAATGCAAAATAAGCGGAGGCGTCCTGCCGTTACGGCGGTGACGTAAAAAGGAGGTAAGTTACAATGGGATACAAGAGTGACATTGAAATTGCACAGGAATGTGAAATGCAGCCTATTACCCAGATTGCAGAGAAAGCCGGTATTGATGACAAATATCTGGAGCAGTATGGAAAGTATAAGGCAAAAATCGACTACAATCTTTTAAAAGAGAGCGATAAAAAAGACGGAAAACTGATCCTTGTAACAGCAATCAACCCAACACCAGCAGGTGAGGGTAAAACAACTACAACTGTAGGTCTTGCTGATGGAATGCAGAAGCTTGGTAAGAGCGTTATGGTTGCACTTCGTGAGCCATCTCTTGGACCGGTATTTGGTGTTAAGGGTGGTGCTGCAGGCGGCGGATATGCACAGGTTGTTCCGATGGAAGATATCAACCTTCATTTTACAGGTGATTTCCATGCTATCGGAGCTGCAAACAATCTTCTTGCAGCAATGATCGATAATCACATTTTCCAGGGTAACGCATTGAACATTGATCCACGTAAGATCACATGGAGAAGATGTGTGGATATGAATGACCGTCAGCTTCGTAACGTAATTGATGGTCTCGGCGGAAGAACAAATGGTATGCCACGTGAAGATGGATACGATATTACCGTTGCATCTGAGATCATGGCAGTTCTCTGTCTTGCAAGTGATATCAAAGATCTTAAGGAAAGACTTTCCAGAATCATCATCGGCTATACATATGGCAAACCATCAGAGCAGAAACCGGTAACAGCTGGTGATCTTCATGCAGAGGGTGCTATGACAGCACTTCTTAAGGATGCTCTGAAACCAAACCTTGTTCAGACACTTGAGCATGTACCGGCAATCGTTCATGGCGGACCATTTGCAAATATTGCTCATGGATGTAATTCTGTAACAGCTACCAAAATGGCTTTGAAGCTTGCTGATTATGCAATTACAGAGGCTGGATTCGGTGCTGACCTTGGTGCAGAGAAATTCCTTGATATCAAGTGTCGTATGGCAGACCTTCACCCAAGCGCAGTTGTAATCGTTGCGACTGTTCGTGCCCTTAAATACAACGGTGGTGTTCCGAAGGCTGAGCTGAATAACGAGAATCTTGAGGCTCTTGAGAAAGGTCTTCCGAACCTTCTGAAACATGTGAATAATATTAAGAATGTATACAAGCTTCCATGTGTTGTTGCTATTAATGCATTCCCGACAGATACCAAGGCAGAGCTTGACCTTGTTGAAGCAAAATGTAAAGAGCTTGGTGTTAATGTTGCTCTTTCTGAAGTATGGGCAAAGGGCGGCGAAGGCGGCCTGAAGCTTGCAGAAGAAGTAATCCGTCTTTGCGAAGAGCCAAATGATTTCTCATACTCTTATGAGCTTGAGGGATCTATTGAAGATAAGCTGAACCAGATTGTTCAGAAAATCTATGGTGGTAAGAGAGTTGTTCTTACAGCAAATGCTCAGAAACAGGCAAAACAGCTTGAGGATCTTGGATTTGGCAATTGTCCGATCTGTGTTGCAAAGACACAGTACAGCTTAACAGATAATCAGACTAAGCTTGGTGCTCCTACAGATTTCGAAGTAACAGTACGTAACCTGAAAATCTCCGCAGGTGCAGGCTTCATTGTTGCTCTGACAGGTGAGATTATGACCATGCCAGGTCTTCCGAAGGTTCCGGCAGCAGAGAGAATCGATGTTGACGAGACAGGAAAGATTACAGGCCTGTTCTAATTAAATGGGCATATCATATCGTCTGTGTACGATATGGTAATGACTGAACTCCAGACGGGGAAAACTCCGTCTGGATTCACGAATATCGCGGTTTATATGATATACCGTAATGAACAAGAACGATAAGGAGACAACAAAATGGGATTTTCAACAAGTACATGCACAGAATTTGTAGAAGTTCTTGCTTCTAAAGCCCCGGTTCCAGGCGGCGGTGGAGCATCTGCACTGGTAGGTGCGGTAGGAACTGCTCTCGGCAACATGGTAGGAAGCCTTACTGTCGGTAAAAAGAAATATGCAGATGTTGAGGAAGAAATGTGGGAGCTGAAGGGCAAATGCGATCAGCTTCAGAAAGATTTTCTTCGTCTTATTGAGCGTGATGCAGAAGTGTTCGAGCCTCTTTCCAAAGCATATGGAATGCCGAAGGAAACAGAAGAAGAGAAAGCTGAGAAAGCAAGAGTTATGGCAATCGTTTTAAAGGATGCCTGCTCTGTACCTATGGAGATCATGGAGAAATGCTGTGAGGCACTTGATCTGATAAAGGAGTTTGCTGCAAAAGGCTCCAAGCTTGCTATCAGTGATGCAGGTGTAGCTGCAACCTTCTGTAAAGCTGCATTAAAGGGTGCAAGCCTGAATGTTTATATCAACACAAAATCTATGGCAGACAGAGAATATGCAGAAGAGCTGAATGCAAAGGCAGACGCAATGCTTGAAAAATATTGCAAGCTTGCAGATGAAACATTTGACAGCGTGCTTGCTAGATTGAAATAAAATTCACTAGGTAATATAAGGAGATCATTTAAAATGGCTAAACAGTTATTAGGTAAGGAAGTAACTGCTGCATTAAACGAGCGTATTAAAGGTAATGTTGCAGCACTTCAGGAAAAAGGCGTTAACCCAACACTTTGCATTATCCGCGTAGGTGAGAACCCAAGTGATATTTCCTATGAGAAAGGCGCAACAAAGCGTTGCGAGACTTTAGGAGTTGCCTGTGAGAAAATTCTTCTTCCTGAAGATGTAGCTCAGGAAGAGCTTCTTGCAGTAATTGACAAGGTAAACAAAGATGATCATATTCACGGCGTTCTCCTGTTCCGTCCGCTTCCGAAACACCTGGATCAGGCAGTAATCGAGAATGCACTTGCTCCTGAGAAAGACGTTGACTGTATGACAGATCTTTCCATGTCTGGTGTTTTTACAGGCAAGAAGATTGGTTTCCCACCATGTACACCACAGGCATGTATGGAAATTCTGGATCATTATGGAATCGACTGCACAGGTAAGAAAGCTGTTGTGATCGGAAGAAGTCTTGTTGTTGGTAAACCAGCTGCAATGATGCTTGTTAAGAAAAACGCAACTGTAACCATCTGCCATACAAGAACAGTTGATATGCCATCTGTAGCTCGTGAAGCAGACATCATCATCGTAGCAGCAGGCCGTGCAGGTGTTGTAGGCGCTGAATATGTTAAAGAAGGTCAGATCATTATTGATGTTGGAATTAACGTAAATGCAGAAGGCAAGCTTTGTGGAGATGTTGATTACGCAGCAGTAGAGCCAATCGTAGATGCTATCACACCAGTTCCTGGCGGAGTTGGAAGTGTTACAACATCTGTTCTGGTAGGACATGTTGTTGAAGCAGCAATGCGTAAAGTAAATGCATAATTCCTGATCGGATTATAAATCAGATTATATATGAAATGATGTACGAAAGTACATTATGTGTCCAAGCATAAAAGAAGCTCTCTGGGAAACCGGAGGGCTTTTTAGAAGCTAAAAAATATTTTGATACGGCAAAAAAATTGCTTTTCTCTTAAAAATATTGTATCATAGGAAGTAACAGATATATGGAGGTCGTGAGATATGGGAAAAGTGATAGCTGTGAACATCAGTGAGAAACGAGGAACTCAGAAGGTCAATGTTCATACTGCGAAGCTGATCGAGAATTATGGGCTGGAGAAGGATGCCCACGCAGGGAACTGGCATCGCCAGGTCAGTCTTTTGTCCTATGAGAAAATAGAAGAATTCAAGGCAAAGGGAGCCCCCGTACAGGAAGGTGCTTTTGGAGAAAACCTCATTGTGCAGGGCTTTGATTTTAAGACTCTGCCTGTTGGCACCAGGCTTAAATGCAACGATGTGATTTTGGAAATTACCCAGATTGGGAAGCAATGCCATAACGGATGTGAGATATTCCAGATTATGGGGGAATGCATTATGCCAAAGGAAGGTGTGTTTGCCAGGGTACTCCACGGCGGCGTGATCTCTGAAGGAGATGAAATGGATTATGCTTGATCAGTATGGAAGAAATATTGACTATATGCGTATTTCCCTTACAGACCGCTGTAATTTGCGGTGTATATATTGCATGCCCGAGGAAGGAATCTGTCAGATTCCACGTACGGAGCTCCTTGATCAGGAGGAGATTCTCAAGATCAGCAGGCTTGCCAGTGAACTTGGGATTTCCCGTATTAAGCTTACAGGCGGTGAACCATTGGTGCGCAGGATCTGTGTGCCCCTTGTAAAAGAATTAAAAGCGCTTCCGGGAATTAGGCAGGTGACACTGACTACCAATGGTATTCTACTGAAAGAGCAGCTGCCGGGGCTTATGGAAGCCGGTCTGGATGCACTGAATATCAGTCTGGATACCCTGAATCCAGAGAATTTCCAGAAGATTACCAGACATAATGAGCTGGACAGAACTCTCGAAGGGCTTGCGACAGCTTTATCTTACCAGTCCCTTAAGGTCAAGGTAAATTGTGTTCCCACTTTCCAGACAGATCAGGAGCTTTTACAGGTGGCAGCCCTTGCACGGGATAATCCTCTTCATGTGCGTTTTATTGAAATGATGCCCATCGGTCTTGGCAGGGAATTTACAGCGAGAGATGAAAAAAACGTAAAAGATATTCTGAAAAAAGCCTATGGTCCTTTGACACCTGTATCAGAAATTCTTGGAAATGGCCCATGCCGTTACTATACTCTTGAAAAATTTTGCGGCAAAATAGGCTTTATCAGCGCCTTGTCCCATAAGTTTTGCCAGCAGTGTAACCGTGTGCGCCTTACTTCAACGGGATATCTGAAGGGATGTCTTCAGTTCCAAAATGGCGTGGATCTGAAGGTTCTTCTAAGGAATGGGGCATCTGATGAGATTTTGAAAAACGCTCTTCAAAAGGCTATTTTTGAAAAACCAGCAGGTCATAATTTTCAGGAAAAAAAGAACGGAAGAGAAGAATCCCATATTATGTCACAGATTGGCGGCTGATAATAAATGAATTTTCAACAATACATGAAACCGGCTTTTTGGATGTAGAAATATACATCTGACGATAGCAGGTTTTTGTCTGTCTAAACTCAGAAAGCAAAACACAAAATTATGCAAAAACATTGTTAATTAAAAGACTTTCAGTTAAAAGCTTGCCAAAATATACAAAAAATTATATAATTTTCATACAATAGTATCGAAGTTTATAAAAAAATAAGAAATGCCGGAGACCTTATGGTGAAACATTCACAAAAGGGCCAGAGGTAGAACTGGCAAGTAAGGAGGATTAACAGTAATGTTAGATCAGTCATGGTACAAAAAGACAGATGAGATTATTGAGCATTATGAAAAATGTGCGGCCTCACTAATTCCCATCATGCAGGACATTCAGGCAGAATACCGGTATCTGCCTGCAGAGCTTCTGACTTACATAGCTGAAAAAATTGGCGTTACAGAAGCGAAGGCATTTAGTGTTGCCACCTTCTATGAAAACTTTTCCTTTGAGCCTAAAGGAAAATATATCATTAAGGTGTGCGATGGTACAGCCTGTCATGTTAGAAAGTCAATTCCGGTGAAGGAAGCTTTTATGAAAGAATTGGGATTGAGCAATAAGAAGCACACAACAGATGACATGATGTTTACAGTAGAAACTGTTTCTTGCCTGGGTGCGTGTGGACTTGCTCCAACATGTATGGTAAACGATGAAGTACATGCAAAGATGACACCGGAGAAGGTAGTAGAACTTATTAGCAGATTGCGAGGTGAGAATGGATGAGGATTAACAGTAAAGAAGAGCTGCTGAACAAGAGGGCAGAGATCGAACAAAGGATCCAGAGCTTTACATGCCGTGTTCTCGTCTGTTCCGGTACCGGATGTATGGCTTCCGGTGCACAGAAAATTTACGATGAAATGGTAAAGCTTTGTGAAGGCATTGATGGTGTAGCAATTGAGATGCAGAAGGATATCCCTCATGTAGGTGTTATTAAAACAGGATGTCAGGGCCTTTGTGAATTAGGACCTCTTATGAGAATTGAGCCTTATGGATATCAATATGTACATGTTCAGGTAGAAGACTGTCTGGAGATCGTAGAACGTACAGTCCGTCTTGGACAGCCCGTGGATCGTCTGTTTTACCGTAATGGCGATGAAATCTGTCCTAAACCTGAGGACATTCCTTTCCTTAATCGTCAGACACGAATCGTTCTTGAGAATTGTGGAAAGATTGACGCAGAATCTATCGATGAATATATTGCTTCCGGAGGATTTTCAGCCCTTTCCAAGGCTATTACAAATATGACTCCACAGGATGTAATAGATGTGGTTACCAAGTCCGGTCTTCGTGGACGTGGTGGTGCCGGCTTCCCGGCTGGCAAGAAGTGGTCACAGGTGGCGAGACAGGCAGAGAAGACACGCTATGTAGTATGTAATGGTGATGAGGGTGATCCAGGTGCATTTATGGATGGTTCTGTTATGGAAGGTGATCCATATAAGATGATTGAAGGTATGATCATTGCTGCATATGCAGTCGGTGCTGAGAATGGATATATTTATGTACGTGCTGAGTATCCTCTTTCCGTAGCAAGACTTCGCCTGGCTATTTCACAGGCTGAGAAATATGGTTTCCTTGGAGATAACATTCTTAACAGTGGTGTTAATTTCCACCTTCATATCAATCGTGGTGCAGGAGCGTTCGTATGCGGTGAGGGTTCTGCCCTGACTTCTTCCATTGAAGGAAACAGAGGTATGCCTCGTGTAAAACCGCCTCGTACTGTTGAGAAGGGCCTGTGGGGAAAGCCAACAGTATTAAATAACGTAGAGACTTATGCGAATGTACCGAAGATCATTGTGGAGGGAGCTGACTGGTTCCGTACTATTGGAACAGAGGGAAGCCCGGGAACAAAGACCTTTTCATTGACAGGAGCAATTGAAAATACAGGCCTTATTGAAGTTCCAATGGGAACCACACTCCGGGAGATCATTTATGACATAGGAGGTGGCCTGAAGAGTGGTGCTGCGTTTAAGGGCGTTCAGATCGGTGGACCATCCGGTGGCTGTCTGATAGAAGATCAGCTTGATGCTCCCCTTGATTTTGATTCAGTAAAGAAATTAGATGCGATTATGGGCTCAGGTGGTCTTGTTGTTATGGATGAGAATACCTGTATGGTAGAGGTTGCCCGTTTCTTTATGAGCTTTACACAGCGTGAGAGCTGTGGTAAATGTGTTCCTTGCCGTGAGGGTACCAAGCGTATGCTGGAAATTCTGGAGAAGATTGTAGGTGGAAATGGTGAGATGTCAGATCTTGATGAGCTGGAAGAACTGGCAACTATGGTTCAGAGCATGGCACTTTGCGGACTTGGCAAGAGTGCACCTCTTCCTGTATTAAGCACCATGAAGCGTTTCCGTGAGGAGTACGAAGAGCATATTAAGGACAAAAAGTGTCGTGCAAAGGTCTGCACAGCACTCCGTCAGTTCCACATCAATCCGGAATTCTGTATCGGCTGTGGAAAATGTGCCAAGAACTGTCCTGCCGGAGCAATATCCGGTAAGATCAAATCACCTTATCATATTAATAATGATATATGTATCAAGTGTGGCAGCTGTAAAGACAACTGTAACTTTGATGCAATATATGTGGAAATGTAGAGGGAGGACAGATTATGGGTATAATGACAATTGACGGCAGAAAGGTCGAATTTACAGATGAGAAAAATGTCCTGACTGTGATTCGTAAGGCAGGCATTAATATTCCTACCCTTTGTTATCACTCCGAGGTTTCTACATTTGGAGCCTGTCGTCTGTGTACGGTAGAGGATGACAGAGGAAGAACCTTCGCTTCCTGTTCTGAGGAGCCAAGGGATGGAATGGTAATATATACCAATTCAGGTAAAATTAAAAAATACAGAAAGCTGGTAGTGGAACTGCTTCTGGCAGCACATTGCCGCGACTGTACTACTTGTGTTAAAAGTGGAGAGTGCGTTCTTCAGGAACTGGCTCATCGTCTTGGAGTACATAATATTCGTTTTCAGAATACAAGAGAGCATTATGAGATCGATGACAGTTCACCATCTCTGATCAGAGATCCTAATAAGTGTATCCTTTGCGGTGATTGTGTACGTGCATGTGAGGAGCTTCAGGGAATTGGTGCGTTGAACTTTGCATACCGTGGGACAGAGGCTATTGTAATTCCTGCATTCAATAAAAAAATTGCTGAAACCCAGTGTGTTAACTGCGGACAGTGCCGTGTATTCTGTCCTACAGGCGCTATTTCCATTAAGACACATATGGACGAAGTCTGGGAGGCTCTTGCAGATCCGGAGGTCCGTGTAGTTGCCCAGATCGCACCTGCAGTCAGAGTTGCTGTCGGCGATCATTACAGTCTCACTAAGGGGCGTAGTGTAATGGGCAAAATTGTTAATGCACTTCATAGAATGGGCTTCGATGAGATTTATGATACTGCGTTCAGTGCGGATCTTACCATTATGGAAGAAACTGCTGAGTTTCTGAACAGAGTTGAAAAGGGAGAGAACCTTCCTCTTCTGACCTCCTGTTGTCCTGCATGGGTGAAATTTATCACAGATCAGTATAAGGAGTATATTCCTAATCTTTCTACATGCAGATCTCCACAGGGTATGATGTCTGCAGTTATTAAAGAATATTTCCGTGATCCTGAAAATGCCAAGGGCAAGAAGACGGTTATGGTTTCTATTATGCCATGTACTGCTAAAAAGGCAGAAGCAATCCGTCCTAACAGCTTTACTGAAGGCGTAAAGGATACAGATATTGTGATCACGACTACAGAGCTGATACGAATGATCGATAATTTTGGAATTGATTTTGCCCAGTTAGAGCCAGAGGCATGTGATATGCCATTTGGATTTGGTTCTGGCGGAGGAGTTATCTTTGGTGTGACTGGTGGTGTTACGGAGGCAGTTCTTCGCCGCTTAAGCCCGGATCATTCCAAAGAAACTATGCGTGAGATTTCAGAATGTGGTGTTCGCGGAGATGAGGGAATTAAGGAATTCACAGTTCCATATAAAGGCATGGATATTAATGTATGTGTAACCAGTGGACTTGCCAATGCACGAACTGTTATGGAACGTGTTAAGAATGGTGAAGCGAATTATCATCTGATCGAGGTTATGGCATGCCGCCGCGGATGTATCATGGGTGGTGGACAGCCGGTACGTGCCGGCGTAAGGACCAAGGCGGCGAGAGCCAAGGGACTGTACAATGCTGACAGTACCATGCTGATCAAGAAGTCTGATGAGAACCCAATGGTTCAGGAGCTTTACAATGGACTTCTTAAAGGCAAAGAACATAAGCTGTTGCATAATGAGTTTTATTAATTACTAACATAATAAAAAGCCCGACTGCATAATATTTAGAGGAAGAATGTAAGCATTTATTATTTATGAACCTTTCAATTAATATGCAGGAGGGCTTTTTGTATGGAAAATTTTCAGATTTATCGTGACATACAGGCCAGAACCGGTGGCGATATATACATAGGTGTTGTAGGCCCTGTGCGCACAGGAAAATCTACTTTCATCCGCAGGTTTATGGAGCTTGTGGCGTTGCCTGGGATGGAAGAAAAAACACAAAAAGAAGTGCGTGATCAGCTTCCCCTAAGTGGCTCTGGAAAAATGATCACAACGGTGGAACCAAAGTTTATTCCAAAAGAAGCTGTACAGGTTAATCTTGGGGAAGATATGAAGGTAAAGATCCGACTCATCGATTGTGTCGGTTTTGTTGTAAAAGACGCGGGAGGAAACATTGAAGACGGAAAAGAGCGCATGGTAAAAACTCCCTGGTTTTCCAAGGCAGTTCCCTTTCATGAAGCGGCAAAAGCAGGAACTGAAAAAGTTATCCAGGAACATTCTACAATTGGACTTGTGATAACCACAGATGGCAGCTTCGGAGAAATTCCAAGAGATAACTTTGTCCAGGCAGAAGAACAGACAATATCAGAGCTAAAAGAACAGGGAAAACCCTTTCTTATAGTGATAAATTCCCAGCTTCCACATAGAGAGGAAACCAAACAGCTTGTAAACGAGCTGCAGCAGAAATATCAGGTATCAGTTATAGCTGTGAATTGTGAACAACTGAAAAAAGAAGATGTAGCTCAGATTCTGGAGAAGCTCCTTTATGAATTTCCAGTTACACAACTACAATTTTTTGTCCCTAAATGGGTAGAAATGTTGTCTGTAGACAGTGAATTGAAATGTCAGATTCTTACTCAGATAAAAGCCTGTATGAAAAAGCTTCTGCATATACGTGATATCACAAGAGAATCAGTAAAGCTGGAAGGTCCTTATGTGCAGGATACCCTTCTGGACCGTGTCTGTTTATCAGACGGAACAGTTCAGATACGAATACATGTGGATGATAAATATTACTATAAAATGTTAAGCGATATGAGTGGAATTCCTATGGAAAGTGAATATGAGCTGATCCATACTATAAAAGAGCTTGCTGCTATGAAGGAGAAATATGTGAAGGTAAAGGATGCTTTGGATGCAGTGAATGGAAGTGGTTATGGAGTTGTAGTGCCAGAGCTTTCCCAGATCCAGCTGGAGGAACCTGCTGTGATAAGACAGGGAAATAAATATGGCGTAAAGATTAAATCAAAGAGTCCATCTATTCATATGATCAAGGCAAATATTGAGACCGAGATTGCACCGATTGTAGGTACAGAGCAGCAGGCAAAGGATCTGATCACATACATAGGAGAAAGTGATTCCAGGGGTGAAAGTATCTGGGAGACAAACATATTTGGAAAATCTGTTGAACAGCTGGTACAGGACGGAATACGAAATAAGCTTGCAGCTATCAGCGAGGAAAGCCAGGTAAAGCTTCAGGATACCATGCAGAAAATTGTAAATGACAGTAAAGGTGGTCTTGTATGTATCATAATATAAGGGTTTTACACAAAAAAAGGCAGTGTTGTTTCTGCCTTTTTTGTATGGGAAAATGTCAAATAGTATCAGCTGTTCATCAATATCCGTGCTCTTTTTTCCAACGCTGCAGATATTCCAGCTGTTCCTGGTCTGAAAGATACTGAGAATAGGAATCGTTACCTGCAGCCAGACAGCAGAAGAGAATAAGAAGCTGTAAGGCAAAAAATAAAATCATAAGTAAAATAATTGGGAACATCATAAACCCTCCTTTTAAGCTTTATAAAAAAGTCTTTACGGAAAAGTTAAATTTATACATTCTACGCTCCAAAAGTGGAAATTTATACTCGATTTTGTTATAATATGGAAAACTGCTTTTACAATTAAATAAAGCAATGCGATATAATGAAGTATCAAGTGGAAGAGGAGAATTGTATGAAGAAGAGAGGTCATCTGCTGGCTTTACTGATAACAGCTGTGCTTGTTATTGAGCCCGTACAGCTGATATATGCAGAGTCTGCAGTGGATAATCTGATAGGAGCTGTTTCCCAGGAAACCGGAGCCGAGATAAGAGATGAGAATGAAAGTGCTCAGCCCAAGCTGGAACCTGGCTGGGTACCCGTGGAGAAGGGATACCAGTGGAGGCAGGAGGATGGTAGTTTCCTTCAGCAATCTGGGTGGATTACGATCCAGGGTAAGAAATATTATCTTCAGAAAGGCGGTATTCGTTATTTTGGATGGCAGACCTTTAAGCAGAAGAAACGCTATTATTTATCTAACGGTGTCCTTGCCAGGAAACGATGGGTAAAGGATAATGGACATTTTTACTATATACGTAAGAATGGTACGCCTGTACCAGCTGGCAGATGGTTGACAGTAAAAGGACGGAAATACTATATAGGCAAAAAGGGTTATCGTGTAACCGGTCTAAAGACTATCCGTAATAAGAAATATTATTTTAATCCCAAGGGTGTTTTGATCAGGAATAAAATGAGCTATAGGATTAAAGGCAAAGAGTACGAGATCAATTCAGATGGTGTTGCAATAAGGGTTTCTTCTCTGAAAGCAGAATGTATGCGTAAGGCGAAAAAGTTTGTTGAAAAGCATACCTCCCCTAATATGTCTAATAGTCAGAAGTTTAGAACCTGTTTTAACTATTTGATGGGATATACTGATTTTAAACCATGGATTAATCCTACAGATGCAGAGTTTAAGACTCAGACCTGGCCGTATCAGTCGGCAATCTATATGTTCGATAATAATCTTGCCGGAAGCTGTTATGGAGTTGCAAGTGCAGTAGCAGCATGTGCCAGGGTATTGGGCTATGAGCCTTACGTGATCGCCACTACAGGAGACCATGGATTCGTAATGATCGACGGCTTATATTATGATAACATGGGACCACTGTTTGGTGCTTCTACACATTTCGCATATTCAGTGCGATCAAGGGTGAAGTTTTAAGGCAGCCTGTCTGCTTTAAAAAAATATAATATTTATAAAAGGAGAATCAGGAAATGAGAAAATGGAAAAAATTACTTCTTCCAGCCATGTGTGCATTTATGCTCCAGATACCGGTAATTGCAAATGCCGAGTCTGTAGACAGTGGTAATAATGTGACATCTGCTGTTGAAACTCCAGTTGTTACTCCTACACCAGCACTTCCGGATGGTATCGTAAAGAAAGGCTCCAAGACTTATTTTTATAAGAATGGCGTGATGCAGAAGAATTGCTGGAGTCCAGACAAAAAGCAGTATTTTGGTAAGAATGGCGTTGCTTACGCTGCACCGAAGGTATCTGGCTGTAAGAAGAATGTTGTAGTAAAAAAGATTGGAAAGAAATACTACGGATTTGACAGAAACGGCTTTAAAGTGAAAAAAGGTGTATATGCAGATGCCAAGGGTACTCCTTACTACTTTGACAAGAAGGGTGTCCGTGTTGCAAAGAAAAGTAACCAGCTGAAGGCGGCAAGCAAGTACATGGCAGATGGAGCAGTCCTTCGTAAGCTTCTTGGCAGGCCTTCCAAAACCAAAACACTTTCCAGCTGTATGACAGGTATCAGTAAAGATCTTAAACTAACCTATGCTAACATTTTCGTACAGCTTGGAAAGAAGACAACTGGCGGCGAAATCGTATACGGCGTTCAGGCACGATAAAATATCAGGAGAAGATAAGTATGAGAAAGTTTACTAAAACAATGGCAGCAGTGCTGTCCCTTACTATGACACTTACAATGGTTACCCCTGTATTTGCAGAGGGCGAAACCAACACAACACCGGCGCAGACAACTGAGGTAGTTACCCCTACTCCAACTCCGGCTCAGCCTCCGAAGAATGGACTGTTTGTAAATGAGGGTAAAACCTATTGCTATAAGAACGGCAAGCTGGTTAAGAATAAATATGGCTATAAAGTCAAAAAGAATTATTACCGCATCGACAAAAAAGGTGTTGCTACTTTAGTATCCACAGCAGAGGGATTGGCTGGTGCACGTCTTGACAAGTGCGGCGGAAATCTTAAGAAAGCTTTCAAGTGGAGTTCCACCAAGATTAAATACTGGGGCAGCGTAGGAAAGCCGAAAAAAGGTCAGAATCAGGTTGAATATTATGCAACCTACGGCTTTAAGAATGGTAAAGGTGACTGCTATGTTATGGCTGCAACATTCTGCATGATGGCGAAGGTAAAAGGGCTTAAAAATGTGAGATTCGTAAAAGGCTCCGTACCTCAGGCCAATGGAAAAAATGGTGCACACGCATGGTGTGAGATTAAATCAGGAAAGACTGTATATGTATATGATCCGAACTTTGCATATTCCTTCCGCAATAATCCCAAAGCTCACAGCGGATACAAGTTTAAATATGGTACAAAGGGAACATACAAATATAATAAAAAGAAAACCAGAGTAAGCTTCTGAATTAATTAATTTTATCTGATTACGGAAAAGAAGGACATAAGGAGAAATAATTATCATGAAGAAAAAATTATTAATGGCTTTATTAGCAGGAACATTAGCTGTAGCAGCTCCGGTAAGCTGTTTTGCCGCTGAGGAGAGCACAGAGAACTCAGATACAGCCGCAGGTGACGAAGCAGAGAAATCTGATGAAGCAGAGTCAGAAGACAAGGATGATTCTTCGAAGAAAACGGATGAGTTAAAAACTGTCGGAGAAAAGAAAGAGGGATGTATTACATTCAAATTAAAAAACTCTACCTCCAGGAAAATCACAGGACTTGCAATCAAGACTGCTGATGAGACAGAATTTCCTGAAAATATGATGGAAGCGGATGATTCTTTTGAATTAAAAGAAAAAAAGAGAATCTATTTTTCTTCTAAGGAAACAGAAGAGAATACAGAAGAGAATACAGACGAAACCGCAGAGGATAAAGCTCCTACATACGATATGCGTATTACCTTTGAGGATGGAACAACAGCAGATGTTCACGGAATCGTTCTGGAGGATCTTCGAACACTTACGATACGTGAGAAGGACGGAATCGTGTATGGTACTTATAAGCTGAAAAGCACAAAAGAAAAGAAGACTACCTACGATACTGAGAAAGCAATTGCAGATCAAGCTGCAGCAGATGCAGCAGCGGCACAGGCAGCAGCTTCTCAGCCAGCTGAATCTTATGACAGCAATGATTATTCCTACGACTATAGTGGAGAAGATTACAGCGGTGGTGATGACTACAGTGGTGGTGACGATGGCGGAGATGGCTGTCTAGACGATGGACTTTTAAATTAAACTTTCATATAGTGATGTTGCCGGTAGGCGACGTATACGTTTAGAAACTATATACAGGACAGGGCTCTTGCACTGAGAAAAGCAGTGGGGAGCTCTTGTCCGATTTAGGAGAAAAATATGTCGTTAGTATCTAACCTGTTTTTACTTTTTGTGGTGGCAAGTGTATTGGTCTACTATATAGTGCCCCATAAATTTCAGTGGATCGTTCTTCTTATTTTCAGTTATATCTATTACATAGCAGGTGGTCCACGTTATGTTGTCTTCATTCTTTTTTCCACCCTTGTCACCTGGCTGATGGCTCTTCTTATCGAAAAAACAGAAGTAAAAGGAAATCATAAGAGTGCCAGGAAACTTCTGATTCTTGGTCTGATTCTTAATTTTGGTATGCTTGGAATCGTCAAGTACACCAACTTTGCAGTAGAAAATATCAATGCATTGCTTCATTTGAATCTGAGAGGGATACAGCTATTGCTTCCCCTTGGAATTTCCTTTTATACATTCCAGTCCTCAGGCTATCTTCTTGATGTATACTGGAAAAGATGCAAGGCAGAGAGACAGCCACTGAAATATGCATTATTCGTATCTTTTTTTCCTCAGATTCTGCAGGGACCTATCGGCAGATATAGCCGTCTGGCAGATCAGCTTTATGCTGAACACAGGTTTGAGGGAAGTAATATAATCAGAGGTTTTGAGAGAATTCTCTGGGGCTTTTTTAAGAAAATGATCCTGGCAGACTGGGCCGCTGTTTTTGCAGATGCCATTTTTGAAGATCCGGCAAAGTATAACGGGGTGGCACTTCTTGGAGTTTTGTTTTATACGATCCAGCTTTACGCAGATTTCTCTGGAGGAATGGATGTTGTGATCGGTATTGCATCTATGTTTGGAATTGAATTGGATGAAAACTTTAAGCGCCCATTTTTTGCTGTATCTATCACGGATTTCTGGCATCGCTGGCATATCACTCTTGGAACTTGGATGAAGGATTATGTTTTTTATCCGGTGACATTATCCGGCTGGATGGGTAAATTTGGAAAATGGGGCAAAAAGGTGTTTGGCAAGAAAATTGGCCGCACCCTTCCTATTTGCGTGGCTAATCTGATCGTATTCTTTGTTGTAGGTGTATGGCATGGCGCTGCATGGAAATATATTGTATACGGTATGTATAATGGTATTATCATTGCTTTCAGCGGACTTATGGCAGAGAATTACCGTAAATGGAAAAAGAAGCTTCACATTTCCGGCAAGGAAACCTGGTATTATCTGTTCACTGTAATCCGTACTTTTGTATTGGTCGTGATTAGTATGTACTTTGACAGGGCAGACAGCGTTAGACAGGCATTTCATATGATGAAGCAGTCTGTCACACAATTTGCTCCTGCTCAGCTGCTTTTGATTCCGGCAGGTAAACAGGGGACTTCTTTTACTCCATATGCGCTTGTGATCATAGCTGTTGGCTGTGTGATATTATTTGTGATAAGTGTCCTTCAGGAACGTGGCGTGAAGATTCGGGAATCTCTTGCCAGGCTTCCTCTTCCTGTTACAGTTGCCATTTATTTCTGCATGCTGGTATCCATAGGTTTGTTCGGTTCCACAGCAGTAGCGAGAGGTTTTATTTATGCACAATTTTAAGAAGATTATAAAAACAATAATAGTGGTTGCTGTGTGTGTGACGCTTCTTGCTGGATTGGATATGGCTCTTTATCCTTGTACCTTTATGAGAAATGACATTCATGCAGTGGTAAGTAACCAATATGATGACATTATTCTTGGAACATCCCATGGAATGACAGATATTGATCCGGCAGTGATGGAGGAAATCACAGGCAGAAGCGGTCATAATGTATGTGTAGGGGGAGAATATGGAATTGATGCCTATTATATTGCCAGACTGATTGCAGAGAAACAGAAGCCTGCAAGAATTATTTACGAAATAGATCCGGGATATTTTGTTTCTGAGAAAGAAGAGGGAAATAATTATCTTTTATTTTATCATGAGTTTCCATTTTCAAAAGCTAAGGTTGAATACTTCTGGAATTCTATTGCGAAATGCAATTTCCGTACTGTTTTGTTCCCCTGGTATGAGTATTCTCTTGGATATGAGCTTAGTAAGGTGAAAGAAACCTTCACTCAGAAATGGAATAAGGATTACGATATTGCCCATCTGAAAAGTGATACCCAGGAATACCACGAAAGCGGTCTTATTGAGAGATATCCGGTGGATACTACCAAGCTGAAAATGAAGGATTTGAAGCTCTTTGAGGAGAAACTGGTAAACCCTCAGAATATGGAATATCTTGGACGGCTGATTGATTTTTGCAAGGAAAATGATATCCAGTTTGTCGCAGTAACTACGCCGATTCCTATTAATACCTTACAGGCATATAGTGATAACTATAATGCTGCATGGAAATACTTTGGACAGTATTTTGATGAGCATGAAGTAACATACCTGAACTTTAATACCCAGTATTTTAAGGCATTTTCTCATGACCTTTCAGACTATACGGATTTTGATGGTCATATGAACGGAAATGCTGCAGAGGAGTATTCTAAGGTTCTGGCTAATATTCTGAAAGGAGAGGGTGTATGATAACAAGTATTTTGGAATATCTTGAAAGTTCTGCTTCCAGATATCCGGACAAAACAGCATTTGCAGATCTTGACGCTGCATGTACATTTGAGGAATTACGCCTCCGGGCAAGAAGAGTGGGAACTGCCCTTGCAGAACATTTTGCTCCGAGAAATCCGGTGCCGGTTTTTATGGAAAAAAGTGTGGATACCATAGGTGTGTTTATGGGGGCTGTTTATGCTGGATGTTTCTATGTGCTCCTTGATACTAAGCAGCCGGCTGCAAGAATTTCGCAGATTCTGGATATTCTTGACAGTAATGTGATTGTTACTTCCAGTAAGTATCAGAAGGATTTGGAAAAACTGGAATTCAAGGGAACAATTCTTCTTACTGAGGAACTGGAAAAAACACCAGAAGACAGTTTTATTCTGAAGAGTATTCGAGATCAGGCATTAGATACAGATCCGCTTTACGGCATTTTTACATCGGGATCCACAGGAGTTCCCAAGGGTGTTGTTGTGGGGCATCGTTCTGTAATTGATTTTATTGACTGCTTTACAGAGCTGTTTCATATTACAGGCGAAGATGTAATGGGAAATCAGGCACCATGGGACTTTGATGTTTCTGTAAAGGATATTTATTCAGGCCTGAAAACCGGGGCGACTGTGCAGATCATTCCCAAACAGTATTTCTCTATTCCTAAGAATCTTCTTGATTTTCTGGTTGAGAGAGAGGTTACCACGATTGTATGGGCTGTATCTGCTATGTGCATTATCAGTACCTTGAATGGTTTTACCTATAAGGTGCCGGACAAGATTAAGAAGGTTTTGTTCTCTGGAGAGGTTATGCCTATTAAGCATCTTAATATCTGGAGAAAATATCTTCCAGATACTATGTTTGTAAATATTTATGGCCCTACAGAGATTACCTGTAATTGTACATATTATATTGTTGACAGAGACTTTGAACCGGGAGATGTACTTCCAATGGGAAAAGCCTTTCCTAACGAAAAGGTATTTCTTCTGGATGAAGAGAATCATCTGGTTACAGAAAAGGGGATAAACGGTGAGATTTGTGTGGCAGGTAGTGCGCTTGCACTTGGCTATTACAGGAATCCAGAACAGACGAAGAAGGCATTTGTCCAGAATCCTCTGAATGACAGATATCTGGAGCCCATTTACCGTACAGGAGACCTTGCTTTCTATAATGAAAATGGGGAACTTTGCTTCGCTACACGTAAGGACTTCCAGATCAAGCATATGGGACATAGAATTGAGCTTGGTGAGATTGAGACAGCAATGGATAAGGTTCCTGAGATTCGCAGAAGTCTGTGTATTTACGATCAGGCAAAAAATAAAATCGTTGCTTTTTATGAGGGTGATATCGAACGTAAGCAGCTGTCACGTTCCCTTGTGAAATATGTACCAAACTTTATGGTGCCGAATGTATTTGTCCAAGTGGATACCATGCCTCTTACAAAGAATGGTAAGATTGACAGGAAAGAGCTGACAGCCAGATATCAGGAGGGAAGATAAATGGCGGATTATAATTTTTTGCAGAAATTTATTGAAGATAAGAATCCTACGCCTTCCTATGTATTTGATCTGGATGCTTTGGCTGTACATGTAAATAAGATTAAGGAGCTGCTTACAGGAAAAGCAAGAGTCTGCTATGCCATGAAGGCCAATCCTTTTCTTACAAGACCAATGATGAAGCATGTGGATTTTTTCGAAGTATGCTCTCCTGGAGAATTTCGCATTTGTGAGCGTGTCTCTGTTCCAATGGAGAAAATCGTGCTTTCAGGTGTATATAAAAATCCTTCTGACATCCGATATGTACTTGAAACATATGCTGGAAAGGGCGTATATACAGTTGAGTCTCTGGAGCATCTGAAGCATTTGCAGAGGATCGCAGGAGAATTGGGGCAGACTATTGATGTGCTGATCCGTGTGACCAGTGGTAATCAGTTTGGTGTGGATGAAGAAGATATTCGCAAGATTATTTCCAGGAGACAGGAGTATACTGCACTTCACATTCTGGGACTTCAGTTCTATTCAGGTACTCAGAAGAAAAATCTTTCCCAGATGGAAAAGGAGCTTCAGAGTCTGGATGCCTTTCTGGGAGAACTTAAGAAGGATTATGGGTATCAGGCAGAGGAGCTTGAGTACGGACCGGGATTGTTTGCATCTTATTTTGTGAAGGATAAGGAAGAGTCTGTTGAGGAACTTCTGGGTGGATTTGGAAGGCTTCTGGATAATCTTACCTTTGGGGGAAATGTAATACTGGAGATGGGGCGGTATCTTACCTATCTGTGTGGTTATTATATTACTTCTATCGTGGATATGAAGGTGAATCATGGTCAGAATTATGCTATTGTGGATGGTGGTATTAATCATCTGAATTATTATGGCCAGGCAATGGCTATGAAGCTGCCTCATTGCACACAGACTGATAATACGGGAAATATACGTACAGAGGGTGATGAGGAACAGTGGAATTTATGCGGTTCTCTTTGTACTGTAAGTGATGTGATCGTAAAGCTTTTTCCATTGAAAAAACCACAGATTAGTGATATGCTCATATTTGAACGTGTAGGTGCATATTCCGTGACAGAGGGAATTTATTTATTTTTAAGCAGACCGATGCCAAGAATTTATTTCTGGCATAAGGGAAGTCTTACTTTGGTTCGGGAGGCATTGCACACAGATGAATTTAATTCGGAAAGAGAGGAAATGAAAAATGGACAAATTAATTGAAATTCTTGAGGAGATCCAGCCAGATGCGGATTATGAAACCTGTGAGACACTGATCGATGATGGATTTCTTGATTCCTTCGCAATTTTATCTATTGTCAGCGAGCTTCAGGACGAGTTTGACATCACTATTACACCGGCCGATATCGTACCGGAGAACTTTAACTCAGCAGCAGCTCTTTGGGAGATGGTTTGTCGCCTGAAAGGTTGATTGTCGGAAGGGAAAAATCCCCCACCGGAATATTGGTTTCCGGCAGGGGATTTTTTTGTTTGTATTGTATTACAGGAAAATATATTTCAAAATAAAGATAACTGCCAACGCATACATAAGCGGGCTGATCTTTTTGTCTTTTGCTTTTCCAGTGCAGACGTTAATGATAACATAGGAGATAACGCCAAGTGCGATACCTTCAGAAATGCTGTACAGGAACGGCATGGCAATGATTGCGATAAATGCTGGAATTGCTTCTGTAAGGTCGTCAAAGTCAATCTTGGTAACAGAAGTCAGCATAAGGAATCCAACCACGATCAGAGCCGGAGCTGTAGCGAAGGACGGAATTGCCAGGAAAATCGGGGAGAGGAACAGGGACAGTGCAAACAAAGCTGCGGAAACCAGTGAAGTAAGACCGGTACGTCCACCCTCTGCAACACCAGAAGCACTCTCAACGAATGTGGTAACTGTAGAAGTACCGCACATAGCACCTACAGTAGTACCAACTGCGTCAGAAAGAAGAGCTCCTTTGATTTTCGGAAGCTTGCCATCTTTATCAAGCATATCAGCCTTTGAAGCAACACCGATAAGAGTTCCCAGAGTATCAAACATGTCTACAAATAAGAATGCAAACATAATGACGATAAAATCAAGTGAAAATACTCCTGCAAAATCCATCTTCATGAAAGTAGGAGCCATGCTCGGTACGGAAATTCCGTTGGAGAAATCTGGAAGAAGACTAAAGAAGCCTGCATCCGGGTTAGGAACATAAAGTCCTACAAGCTGGCAGAGAATGCCAAGTGCCCATGTAATAAGGATTCCCCAGAGAATACCTCCTTTTACATTCTTAACAAGAAGAATACCTGTAACCAGAACACCGATAAGAGCCAGAAGAACAGTGATTCCAACATAGTTAAAGGAACCATCGGACATGGAACTCTTAAAGGAGAACATGCTTACCAGAGTGGAATCATTGTTTACAACGATTTTTGCATTCTGCAAACCGATGAATGCGATGAAAAGTCCGATTCCAACAGAAACTGCATGTTTCAGTGTCATAGGAATGGAATTGAAGATTGCTTCACGCACATTGGTAAGAGAAAGCAGGATGAAGATAATACCCTCAACAAATACTGCAACCAGTGCCTGTTCCCAGGAATATCCCATACCCAGAACTACAGTGTATGCAAAGTATGCATTCAGTCCCATTCCAGGTGCAAGAACAAATGGGTAATTAGATAATAACGCCATAAGGCAGGTTGCAATGAAGGATGAAAGGGCAGTAGCTGTAAATACTGCGCCTCGATCCATTCCGGCTGCGGAAAGGATGTTGGGGTTGACAGCGAGGATGTAGGCCATGGTCATGAATGTGGTAATACCAGCCATGACTTCCGTCTTCACGTCAGTGCGGTTTTCCTTCAGGTGAAATAGTTTTTCAAGGTTCATAATTGTACCCCCTTCTTTTTTACGGCACTTGTGTGCCGGATTTTACATTTTTGTCTGCTTATTAATGTATTTCGCCTTATATTTAGAATATACAATGGTCTGATCCTTATATAATCCATAATATCCTGAAGCTGCATAACTGATTGACACAGCAATAAGATAAAAGGAAACACCCTTAAAGCCGAACATCTCAAATGCAATCAGGATGGAAGTGATGGGGCAGTTGGTAACACCACAGAACACAGCTGCCATTCCGCAGGCAGCACAAAGTGATGGAGAAAGTCCTACAAGCTGTCCGGCCATACATCCAAAGGTTGCACCTACGCAGAAGGAAGGTACAATCTCTCCTCCACGGAAACCGGCACGCATAGTAAGCGCAGTAAGTATCATTTTCCAGAAGAAAGCCATGTAATCGGTTTCTCCTGACTCCACTGCCTTCTCAATCAGTTCAGCACCGGCACCCATATAGTCATTAGTCCTAAGAAGCAGTGTGATTACGATTACAAGTGCAGAGCCAACGATAACCCGGATATATTTATTCGGAAAATATTTGCTATACAACCGACCTGTTTCATTTAAAATCATACAAAAAATAATACTGACTATTGTACAGCCAAGAGCCACAACTCCCATTTTTAATCCGGTTTCCAGAGAAAACGCGGGAATATTTACAACATGAAAAGCCTCCGGTGTTATACCCATACCAGCTGCAAACTGTGAAGCAATTAAAGATGCTATCATACATGGCATCAATGCTGTATAGTACATAACGCCTACGCTGACCACCTCCATAGAGAAAACAGCTGCAGCCATAGGTGTACCAAAAAGTGCAGAGAAAGCAGCACTCATACCGCACATAACGATCACATGGCGGTCTTCTTCATCAAGGTGAATCCATCTGCCAAGAAGATTGGCAATGCTTCCTCCCAGCTGGATAGCGGCACCCTCACGCCCTGCAGAGCCTCCTGTAAGGTGGGTCAGTGCTGTGGAAATAAAGATCAGCGGACCGGAACGCCACGGCACATCATCCTTGGAACGGACTGTGGAGAGCACCTGGTTAGTACCACCATCATCCTTACCAAACTTTTCATATAAAAATACAATCAGAAGACCAGATATCGGAAGTAAGAAAAATATCCACTGATTCGCCTTGCGATAACTGGTTACTGCTTTAAGCACAAAGGAAAACAGGGTACTGAAGGCTCCTGCAATACAACCTACTATAATTGCCAGAAGCAGCCATTTAACCAGGTTCCCCATATCACGCCTGATGGCTCTGGAATAATAATGCAGCTTATCTTCCTGAGCCTGATTATTTTCTTTTTCCATAACTCTCTTTCGTCCCCTCGTATGTAGTTGTGATAATGTATTTACATTATACTATATGTTGCTAAAAAAAGCGACAAAAATTTTTGAGAATTTCAAAAATTGTCTATAATTTTAAAGCAGATTTGAAAATAAAAACATAATTTATTATAAGCTTCTATTTAATTGATCGGGGAAAATGATGGAAAAATCTTTTTTTACCGGGAAGGGAATTGGCGTTTGCATTCTGGATACCGGGATTTATGAGCATATAGATTTTGCTGGCAGAATTTGGGCTTTTTATGATTTTCTGGATTTCAAAAGACGTCCTTATGACGATAATGGACATGGTACTCATGTTGCGGGGCTTGTAGCCGGAGACGGTACAGCATCTATTGGAAAATACAGAGGTGCTGCGCCTGGCTGTGGTATTATTGCTTTGAAGGTATTGGATCGTTATGGGAACGGCAGCCAGGAGGATGTAATTCGTGCGCTTAGATGGATCCGGGAATACAGACAGCAATACAAGATACGTGTAGTGAATATTTCAGTTGGCACTACCTGTAATACCAGAAGAGCTCATATGAGACTGGTGGAAAGTGTGGAGCAGCTTTGGGATGAGGGGATGGTGATCGTTACAGCTGCCGGGAATCAGGGGCCTAGACCAGGGAGTATAACAGCTCCGGGAAGCAGCAAAAAGGTGATCACAGTTGGCTCCAGTGACCTGCTTGAAGGCCGGAGTGCTATTTCGGGGCGCGGTCCTACGGCAGAATGTGTATGTAAACCGGATATTGTTGCGCCGGGGAACAGAATCATGTCCTGTGTGCCCGGTAAGCCTTATTCTTACGGTATAAAGAGCGGTACCTCCATGTCAACACCTCTGGTAACAGGAGCTATAGCCTGCGCTCTGGAAAAAGATCCAACACTTACTAATATGGATATCAAAACAATGCTGATGAACAGTGCAGATGATATAGGACTTCCAAGGAACATACAGGGCTGGGGCAGATTTAACCGCTGCCGTTTTTTGGACGCAGTCACTTCATGAGAGAGATGGATTATAAATAAACAGGAAATCTCTGATAAAGAATTATCACTTTACAGCACAAAAGCACTTGACGGAAGCACTTTAATTGAGTAAAATGAACTGCAAGAGTTTCAAACAATGAGGAGGAAATATTTATGGAAAACAGACGCGTTTCAATGAACCGCCACACAAATCTGCTTCAGTTAGAGGAGCATATGTACCCACTTGTGGATGTTACTACTCCAAATGTATTCCGAAATCTTTTTCCATATTCTGAAGTACCGAAGATCGCATTTAACGACAGAGTCGTTCCACATCATATGCCAGATGATATCTGGATCACAGATACTACATTCCGTGACGGACAGCAGTCAAGAGCGCCCTACAGCACAGAGCAGATCGTAAGAATCTACGATTATCTCCATAAGCTTGGTGGTCCGGAGGGAAGAATCCGTGCTTCTGAATTTTTCCTTTATAGCAAGAAGGATCGTGATGCTGTTGAGAAATGTATGGAGAGAGGGTATGAATTTCCAGAAGTAACCAGCTGGATTCGTGCTAATAAGAAGGACTTTCAGCTTGTTCGTGATATGGGTATGAGAGAAACCGGTATCCTGGTCAGCTGTTCTGATTATCACATCTTTTATAAGATGAAAATGACACGTAAGCAGGCAATGGAGCATTATCTCAGCATTGTAAAGGAGTGCCTTGAAATTGGTGTTTCTGTCCGTTGTCATCTGGAAGACATTACAAGAGCAGATATATATGGATATGTTATTCCATTCTGTCTGGAGCTGATGAAGCTGCGTCAGCAGTATGGTATTCCTGTTAAGGTACGCTGCTGTGATACTATGGGCTACGGTGTCAACTATCCGGGTGCCGTGATCCCACGTTCTGTACCTGGTATTATTTATGGTATTATGGTTCACGCAGGTGTTCCTTCTGAGCTGATTGAGTGGCATGGTCATAACGACTTCTATAAGGCTGTCAGTAACTCCACCACAGCATGGCTTTATGGTGCATGTGGTGTCAATACATCTCTGTTTGGCATTGGAGAACGTACTGGAAATACTCCGCTTGAGGCCATGGTATTTGAGTATGCACAGCTTCGGGGTAATCTTGGCGGAATGGACACTACAGTGATCACAGAGCTGGCAGAGTATTATGAGAAGGAAATCGGTTACCATATTCCGGAGAGAACTCCGTTTGTTGGAAAGAATTTCAACGTAACAAGAGCCGGTATCCATGCAGACGGACTTCTTAAAAATGAAGAAATCTACAATGTATTTGATACTGAGAAATTCCTTAACCGTCCGGTTGAGGTTGCAGTTTCCAATACCTCCGGAGCTGCAGGAATCGCACACTGGATCGACAGCCATTATCGTCTGAAGGGTGATAACAAGGTGGATAAGAACAGTGAACTTGTTAAAATGATAAAAGCATGGGTGGATCAGCAGTATGAGGATGGACGTGTCACTGTTCTTTCTGATGTAGAACTTGAGAATGTAGTGGAGGAGTCTTGCCAGAGACTTCAAATTACGTTAAAATGATAACAGCAGGATTGTAAGAGCAGCATAGCTGCGGAACAGTCTATAGCATTCAGAAAACATTACACAAATTATATACTAGGAGGAAATAATGGGTAAAATTCAAATGCAGACCCCTCTTGTAGAGATGGACGGGGATGAGATGACTAGAATTCTGTGGCAGATGATCAAGGATGAGCTTCTTTTTCCTTTTATAGATCTGAAGACAGAATACTATGACCTTGGACTGGAATACAGAAATGAGACAGATGACCAGGTGACTATTGATGCAGCGGAAGCTACCAAGAAATATGGTGTTGCAGTAAAATGCGCTACTATCACACCTAATAAGGCCAGAATGTCTGAGTATGATCTGAAGAAAATGTACAAGAGTCCTAATGGAACCATCCGTGCCATTCTGGACGGAACCGTTTTCCGCGCCCCAATTGTGGTAAAGGGAATTGAGCCATGTGTGAAGAATTGGAAGAAGCCGATTACAATTGCCCGTCATGCATATGGCGATGTATATAAGAATACAGAGATGTACATCGATAAGCCCGGTGATGCCATGCTGGTATTTAAAGGTGAAGACGGAGAAGAGAGAACAGAGCTGATTCACCATTTTGATACTCCTGGTGTGATCCAGGGAGTTCATAACCTTGATAAATCTATCACAAGCTTTGCAAGATGTTGCTTTAACTATGCATTAGATACAAAGCAGGATCTGTGGTTTGGCGGTAAAGACACAATTTCCAAAACTTATGATGGTAAATTTAAAGAGATTTTCCATGATATTTATGAAGCAGAGTTTAAGGAGAAGTTTGAAGTAGCAGGAATCACCTTCTTCTACAGTCTGATTGATGACATAGTAGCGCGTGTAATGAAGGCAGAGGGTGGATTTATCTGGGGCTGTAAGAACTATGACGGTGATGTTATGAGTGACATGATCTCATCTGCCTTTGGTTCTCTTGCTATGATGACCTCCGTTCTGGTTTCTCCTGATGGATATTATGAATATGAAGCTGCACATGGCACTGTACAGAGACATTATTATCGTCATCTGAAGGGAGAGGAGACCTCTACCAACTCTGTAGCGACTATCTTCGCGTGGACAGGCGCTTTGAGAAAACGCGGAGAGCTGGATAATAATAAAGAGCTTTCAGAATTTGCAGATAAGTTGGAGAAAGCTACACTTTCCACCATTGAAAGTGGTAAGATGACAAAGGATCTTGCGCTGATCACTTCTTTGAAGGATGTTCAGGTGCTGAACAGCCGCGATTTCATTTTGGCAATCAGAGAAAAGCTTGAGACAATGTAAGATAAGAGGATGCTTGTAATCCGCGTCGCTGATTACCAGATCAGTTAAAAACAGGAACGATTCCGAAGATTATTCGGAATTCGTTCCTGTTTTGATATTCATGAATTATGAAATTTATTAAGGATGAAATTTACTATGCAAGTTCTTCCCATTTCTCATAAAGCCCTTCCAGCTCTTCTGCAATCGCAGCCTTCTCGCGGCTAAGCTTTGTACATTCTGCTACATTAGTGCAGATATCAGGTAAAACCATAGTATCATCAATTTCTTTATCTCTTGTTTCAAGCTCCTCAATCCGTGCTTCCACTTTTTTTAGCTCATTTTCACGCTTTCTCTTTTGCGCTTGTTCCTCTTTTTGCTGCTGCCAGGTCAGCTTGGTCTCGGAAACAGCTTCTTTTACCTCGACGTCATTAGCTTCTTGGACAGGAGCGTAAATCTGAGTCATCTGATCCTTCTTTTCTAGGTAATAATCGTAATCGCCAATATAATTAACAATGGCTTGATTAGTCAGATCCATAATTCGTGTAGCAGTCTGGTTAATAAAATAACGGTCATGAGAAACATAAAGAACAGTACCTGTGTAGCTATTCAGTGCTTCCTCCAGTATTTCCTTGGAGGCAATATCCAGATGGTTGGTAGGCTCATCAAGGATCAGGAAGTTCGCCTCTGACAGCATCAGCTTTGCCAGGGAAACACGTCCACGTTCTCCACCGGAAAGAGAGGAAATCAGCTTGAATACATCATCTCCTGTAAAAAGAAAAGCAGCCAGCATATTGCGGATTTCTGTTTCTGTCAGGGTAGGATAGGTGTCAGAGATTTCCTGGAAAATAGTTTTCTCCATATGAAGAACATGATGTTCCTGATCGTAATATCCAATCTGAACCTTAGCGCCCAGGGCAAAACGTCCGGCATCAGCTTCTACAATTCCATTGAGGATCTTCAGAATGGTGGTCTTTCCTGTACCATTATTTCCAATCAAGGCAACACGCTCACCACGTTTGATCTCGAAATTAATATCTGTAAATAAAGTCTGTCCCGGGAAGGCTTTGGAAAGACCTTCTACAGTGAGGACATCATTTCCACTGACAAAACGAGGCTCCAGAGAAATACGCATCTGATTGTCGATTTCCATAGGCTTTTCAATACGCTGAATCTTATCCAGCATTTTTACACGGCTTTCAGCTCGTTTGATAGATTTCTCTCTGTTGAAAGAGCGAAGCTTGGTGATAACAGCCTCCTGGTGCTTAATTTCTCTTTGCTGGTTAAGATATGCCTTATACTGGGCATCACGAAGCTGAGCCTTCTTCAGGGCGTAAGCAGAATAGTTGCCTTCGTACATTCTCATCTGGGCTGCTTCGATCTCTACGATCTTGGTAACTACCTTATCCAGAAAATAACGGTCATGTGAAACAATAAATACAGCCCCAGGATAATTAAGAAGATAAGTCTCCAGCCAGGCAATGCTCTCCATATCCAGATGGTTGGTAGGCTCATCCAGAAGAAGAATGTCAGGCTTGGAAATCAGAAGCTTGCCAAGTGCAACACGAGTCTTCTGACCTCCTGAAAGATTCTCAATCTGTTTATTATAATCATCCTCTTCAAAGCCAAGCCCCTTCAGTACACCTACGATCTCACTTTTGTAAGCATATCCGTTCTCCAGCTCAAACTGATGAGTTAGCCGTGTATAACTGTTCATAAGGCCTTCAAGCTTATCGCCTGCTACATATTTCATTTCCTGCTCAAGTGAGCGGATTTTATCTTCCATGTCAAGAATGTATTGCTTGGTAGTCATCAATTCTTCATAAATAGTGTGATGACCATGAATATCCTGATACTGGGCAAGATAGCCGATTTTCTTATCCTTGGCAATCACTACCTGACCGGAATCCGCAGAGACTTCCTGCATTATAATGCGAAGAAGAGTGGTTTTTCCCGCTCCGTTATTGCCGATGAGGGCAGCCTTTTCCCGTTCTTCTATGTGAAAAGAAGCATCCTGCAGAATCACTTTTTCACCAAAAGACTTGCAGATGCTCTGACATGATAAAATCATAATTTCCTCCTTAAAATGGCAGCTTCGTGATCGCTAAGCCGGAACTGCCCAAATGACGACAGCCTTTGCATTGACCTGTCTAAGAAAATATTATACTTGAAAAATTATTTTTTTGAAAGAATAATTGTCAAATTACAAAAAATTATGTAAAGATTTGTAATTTCTGCACAAGTTTAATTGACAAGAAAATAACATTTAGGTATAATTGTCATAGTGTTACGCGGAAAGAACAGGCAGCGAAACAAGGAGGGGAACATTTTGGATGCGAAAGAAATCTCAAAGGCAGTGATTAAGAGACTGCCAAGGTATTATCGCTATCTGGGGGAATTGATGGAAGAGAAGGTAGAGCGTATTTCTTCCAATGACCTGAGTAAGAAAATGCATGTAACTGCGTCACAGATCCGTCAGGATTTGAACAATTTCGGCGGCTTTGGACAGCAGGGTTACGGATATAACGTAGAGTATCTTTATACAGAGATTGGTAAGATATTGGGACTGGATACGATTCATCCCATGATCATTCTGGGTGCCGGTAATCTTGGTCAGGCACTTGCTAACTATGGAGACTTCGAGAAGAGAGGCTTCCGTCTAGTGGGAATTTTTGATGTAAATCCAGTTCTGGAGGGAATTTCTGTTCGCGGGATTGAGATCAAGATGATCAGTGATCTTCCGGAATTCATCAGAGAGAATCAGGTGGAGATTGCAATTCTTACTCTGCCTAAGAATAAGGCCAAGGAGATGGCCAAGGTTCTTATTGACAATGGAATTAAAGCAATCTGGAATTTTGCACATACAGATCTTGATGCTCCGGAGGATGTAATCGTAGAGAATGTCCATCTGTCAGAGAGCCTTATGGCACTGTCTTATAACTTAAGCCAGTATCGTAATGAGCATAAAGATAAATAAAGATAATGAAGGTCAAAGAGGACTGCTGCTTGTCTCGCTGAAAGATTTACAGGAGACCGGGCGGCAGTTTTGCATATAGAAGGATACCATTTGGTATTCTCATTAAGGAGTCAGTTTGTTATGAAGAAAGTTGTGACCTGTAATCAGATGAAGCTTCTTGACCATGACACTATTCATAATATGAATGTACCCTCTCTATTGCTGATGGAGAGGGCGGCACTTGCTACAGCAGATGAAATTAAGAAGTACCTTACGAACACTGGTTCCGGGGATTTCAGAAAAGAAAAAATACTTACAGTCTGCGGTTCCGGTAATAATGGTGGTGATGGCATTGCCATTGCAAGGCTTCTTTATCTGGCTGGAATCCATTCTGAGATCTTTCTTGCGGGAAATCCGGATAGAATGACACAGGAAACCAGGCATCAGTGGGAAATTGCCATGAACTATGGGGTGCCCACGACGAATAACCCGGTATGGGATGAATATACTGTTATAGTAGACGGGATTTTCGGCATAGGATTATCCAGGGAAATCACCGGGAACTATAAAGAGGTGATTGACAGAATGAACCAGTGTCCTGCCTACAAGGTGGCTGTAGATATTCCGTCAGGTATTCACGGAGATACCGGAGAGGTTCTTGGAACTGCTTTTTTGGCAGACCTGACAGTGACTTTTGCTTACAGGAAAAGGGGACTTTGTTTTTATCCGGGAAGAGCATATGCAGGGGAAATCCTGGTGGCGGACATAGGGATTTATGACCGGGACAAAGATGGCAGTGAACTTGCAAAGAAGGCTGCATGGCATATAGAAAAAGCAGATGTGAAGAAACTTCCGGAAAGACCTGCCTGGGGAAACAAAGGAACCTTTGGAAAAGTCCTTTTGGTCGCAGGATCCAGAGGAATGTGCGGGGCAGCTTATTTAAGTGCCAGTGCAGCCCTTCATGGAGGCGCCGGCATGGTGAAAATCCAGACAGTTGAAGAGAACCGGGAGCCTCTTCAGAGCCTTCTTCCGGAAGCTATGGTTACCTGCCTGTTTGATGAAGAAGACAACAGGAATAACTTGGACTGGTGTGATGTTCTAATCATTGGGCCAGGGCTTGGCACGGATGATAGTGGGAAAGAACGAATGCGCTGGTTCCTGGAAAATGGGACAAAAGCCGGAAAACCTGTTATACTGGATGCAGATGGATTGAATCTTTTAACCAGACATCCTCAGTGGATGGAGTTTGTTAATGAACAAACTGTTCTGACACCCCACATGGGGGAAATGAGCCGCCTGACGGGAATAGAGATTCCAGAGCTGAAGCGTGATCCTGCTGTTCATGCCTGTGAGCTTGCCAGAAGAAGTGGCAGTGTCTGTGTTCTGAAGGATGCCTGTACAGTAGTGGCAGATTGTGAAGAAAATCTGTATTTTAATCTTTCCGGTAATTGCGGAATGGCTGTAGCGGGAAGCGGTGATGTGCTTTCTGGAATCATGGGAGCTGTGCTCTGTATGTATTTAAGCAGTGAAGAAAAGCCGGCTTTTTCTTATAAAGCAGCATTGGCGGTATATATTCACGGACTTTGTGGTGATCTTGCCCGCGAGAGAAAAGGAACTCGTGGAATGACGGCAGTGGATATGATAGATGCTCTTCCGGAGATATTGAAGCTGGCAGAGAAATAAAGCATATTAAAGAAAATAATCGAGGAAAATATTATGGAAAAATACAGTAGAATCAAGGCTTTGATTTCCCTTGATGCTATCCGGTATAATTTTGAACAGATGAAGAAGAACATAAAAGAGGGAACGAAGATTGTAGCTGTGATCAAGGCTGATGCATATGGACATGGCGCTGTGCCTATTGCCAGAATGCTGGAGAGCTTTGATTACGTCTGGGGCTTTGCTACGGCTACAGCTCAGGAGGCGTTGCAGCTTCGGAGAGCCGGAATCACAAGGCCGGTTCTGATTCTGGGACTTGTGTTCGAGGAATATTATACGGAGCTTGCCGAAAATGAAGTGCGGATGGCAGTCTGTGATTATGAGACTGCATGGAAATTTAATAAAGCTTCAGAAAAGGCAGGTAAAAAGGGTTTGATCCATCTGGCGGTTGATACTGGTATGACCAGAATTGGCTTTAAGGACAACGAGAAGAGCCTGGAGGATATTCATAAGATTGAGTCACTTCCAAATGTGGAAATCGAAGGCTTGTTTACTCATTTTGCAAGAGCTGACGAATATGACCGCACACCTGCAATGGTACAGCTGAAGCGTTATCTTGATTTTGCCCAGCTTCTAGAAAAGGAGGGGATACATATTCCTTTGCATCATTGCTCTAACAGTGCCGGAATCATCCGTGTGCCGGAGGCAAATCTAAATCTTGTCCGGGCGGGAATCACAATTTATGGGATTTACCCGTCAGAAGAAGTGGAAAAGGATATTGTAAAGCTGCAGCCGGTTATGTCACTGAAAAGCCATGTTTCTTATGTGAAAGACGTAGAGCCTGGAACCCAGGTCAGCTATGGAGGGACATATACTACAGAGCGCATTACAAGAATTGCTACCATACCGGTTGGATATGCAGACGGATATCCCAGAATGCTTTCCAACAAAGGCTGGGTGCTGATTCATGGAAAGAAAGCACCTATCTGCGGCAGAGTGTGCATGGACCAGTTTATGGTAGATGTGACAGAGCTTCCTCAGGTGAAGGCTGGGGACGAGGTGACATTACTTGGAGAAGATGGGGATGAGTTTATCAGTGCTGATATGCTGGGAGATTTGTCAGGCCGTTTTTCCTATGAGCTTGTATGCGATATCAACAAGCGTGTGCCCAGGATTTATATAAAAGATGGAAAAGAGTGCGGTGAATTAAGCTATTTTGACTAACCGCTTTTAAGAATACCACACATGTATACACATGAAAAAAGTTGGAAATACTTATTTTCAGAAGTGAAAAAGTTAAAGTAAAACGGAGTGTGAATTGTGTGGTAATTAAAAGAGGGGATATTTTTTACGCGGATCTCAGACCTGTTGTGGGAAGTGAGCAGGGAGGCATCCGTCCGGTACTTATTATTCAGAATGATGTAGGTAACAGACATAGTCCCACTGTGATCTGCGCTGCTATTACATCCAAAATGAACAAGGCGAAGCTGCCTACCCATATTGAAATCGATGCATCGGCTTACGGGATCGAAAAGGATTCTGTGATTCTGCTGGAACAGCTTCGTACCATTGACAAGAGAAGACTAAAAGACAAGGTGTGCCATCTGGATGGTCCTATGCTTGACAGAGTAAACCATGCTCTTGAAATCAGCCTGGAGCTTACATTCTCTTGACGAAAAGAAACTTTAATGATATACTTATTAAGTTTCAGTGGCATTTACAGCCGCATTTATTGCAGTTTTGCTGCTGTGGCAATGTTTGACAGCAGCTCGTTTCTTAGGAGGAACAAAGGTTTAATATATGGAAGCTGACAGTAGTATGCCCCTTGTGGGCGTCGTTATTTTAGTATTGCTTTTGTGGCTGAATGGTATCTTTTACGGGTTTTCAGCTGCAGTACACAATCTGAGCGGAAGTGAAGTGCAGAAGCGCGCAGAGGAAGGAGATAAGAAAGCTATTTATCTGCTTTCACTGATGGATAATCCTGCGTTTTATGCTAACGCAATTCCGCTGATCGTTATGGCTTCCGGAGTCTGCTTCGGAGCATTTATCGTTCCATGGGCTACCGAGACCTTTCATCCTTACATAAAGCATTTGGCAGCATTGATACTGGTGCTTGCGCTGGTGATCATTCTGCTTGCATCTCTTGGTATTCTTACATTCAGGAGAATCGGAACCTATCACCCGGAGAAATATGCATACCGGTATATGAGGGTAGTGGGATTTTTTACCAGATTTTTATATCCCTTTACTATGTGTGTTACCTTTATTGCCAAACTGGCTGCAAGACCCTTTGGTGTTGCTTTCAACCAGGAAGGGGATCCGGTGACAGAGGAAGAGATCATTTCTATCGTAGACGAAGCTCATGAGCAGGGTGTCATCGAGGAAAATGAAGCAGAGATGATCCAGAACATTATGGAGTTCAATGATACAGAAGCCAAGGACATTATGACTCACCGTAAGAATGTGATCGCATTTGACGAAGAGGATAATCTTCAGACTATTGTAGATACCATGTTGGAGGAGGGTAATTCCCGTTATCCGGTGTACAGGGAAACCATTGATAATATAGTTGGAATTATCCACTATAAAGATGCTTTGAAGTTTCTTACCAGGAATTCCTGGGCTAAGTTCAAAGCTCTTAAGGATCTTCCGGGACTGATAAGAGAGGCTTCTTATATTCCTGAGACAAGAGGAATCAGTGATCTTTTTAAGTCTATGCAGATGAAGAAAATCCATATGGCAGTTGTTGTAGATGAATATGGACAGACTTCAGGAATTGTATCTATGGAGGATATTCTGGAGGAAATCGTTGGTGACATTCTGGATGAGTATGATGAGGATGAGAGCACCTTCCGTACACAGAAGGATAACAGTGTGATCATTGATGCACTGGCATATCTGGAGGATGTATCGGAGGAACTTGGACTGGATTTCGGTAAAGTGGAATTTGAGACCTTGAACGGTTATCTGACCAGTCTTCTGGGACATATTCCTACAGAAGATGATCTGGATAAAGAAATTGTTGTAAACGGCTACCGCTTCAGAATTCTTTCCCTGGGAAATAAAACCATTGGAAAGGTACGGGCCGAAAAGATAAAAAAAGAACCTAAAGGAGAGGATAAGAAATGTCAGGACATTCAAAATTCGCAAACATAAAGCATAAGAAAGAAAAAAATGACGCTAAAAAAGGAAAAATCTTTACCATCATCGGACGTGAGATCGTAATGGCAGTTAAAGCAGGCGGTCCGGATCCGAATAACAATGGTAAGCTTCGTGACGTTATTGCGAAAGCAAAAGCAAATAACATGCCAAACGATACTATCGAGCGTGGTATTAAAAAAGCAGCAGGTGCTGATTCCGCAGATAGCTATGAGAAGGCTGTATACGAAGGATATGGCCCGAATGGTGTTGCTATTATTGTTGAGACTCTGACTGACAATAAGAATCGTACTGCCAGCAATGTAAGAAATGCATTTACAAAGGGTAATGGAAGCATTGGAACCCAGGGCTGCGTATCCTATATGTTCGATCAGAAGGGCCAGATCATCATTGATAAAGAAGAATGTGATATGGACGCAGATGAGCTTATGATGACTGCTCTTGATGCCGGTGCTGAGGATTTCAACGAAGAAGAAGACAGCTTTGAGGTTCTTACTGCTCCTGATGATTTCAGTGCAGTACGTGAAGCTCTTGAGGCAGCAGGCGTTCCTCTTCTCGAGGCACAGGTTGCAATGATCCCACAGACAACAGTAGAGCTTACAGATGAGAAGTCTCTCAGAGATATCCAGAAAATCCTTGACCTTCTGGATGACGATGATGATGTAACAGATGTATGGCATAACTGGGATGAATAAGTCCCTTTCAGTCTGAGACTGATTGAGAATAATTTTATAAGATTTGCGGATAATACCTCCATACGATTATGTGTGGAGGTATTTTTATGCAGAAAATACAGAATGCAGACAAAGAAAATATACAAGAAGATCTGGAAAAAGAAGAGAAACAGAACCGGCAGATTTGTGAAATGGGTCAGGTCACGTTAAATGAAAACCCTGATAAATATAAAGTTGAACTTCTGACTATTATCGGCGAAGTTGAAGGACATGATTCAGCTCCGTCTAACAGTAAGACTACAAAATATGAGCATGTTCTGCCAAAGCTTGCTATGATCGAGGACGATGAATCAGTAGATGGACTTCTCATACTTTTAAATACAGTGGGTGGCGATGTGGAGGCAGGTCTTGCCATAGCAGAAATGATAGCCTCTCTAAGTGTTCCTACCGTATCCCTTGTGCTTGGCGGTGGTCATTCCATCGGAGTGCCAATGGCAGTTTCGGCAGACTATTCATTTGTGGTACCCAGTGCCACCATGGTAATCCATCCGGTGCGTACAAGCGGTATGTTTATTGGTGTAGCACAGTCCTATCGAAATATGGAAAAAATACAGGACAGGATCACAGCTTTTATTTCCAATCATTCTCATACATCCCAGAAAAGACTGGAAGAGCTGATGCTGGACACCACTCAGCTGGTAAAGGATGTGGGAACTATGCTGGAGGGCCCGGAGGCTGTAAAAGAAGGTCTGATCGATGAAGTTGGAGGGATGAAAGAAGCACTTGGAAAATTATATCAACTGATCGGCAAAGAAAAGAGAAAATAAATAATCTCTCATTTTTATAAAAAATATAAGAAAAACTGTAGAATTTTATTTTACTAACCCACTTTTTTGTGCTATAGTGTTAGAGGATATGATAAGCGCTTAATGGCGCTTGTTAAATATAGTACTTCAGGAGGGAACTATGTATAAGATACTCAACCAAGAGAAACTTTCTGCAAATGTTTTTCTTATGGATGTGGAAGCTCCTCGTGTGGCTAAGCACTGTCTGCCTGGCCAGTTCGTTATCGTTAAGATGGACGAAGTAGGAGAGAGAATTCCGCTTACAATCTGTGATTATGATGCAGAGAAAGGTACTGTAACAATCGTTTTCCAGCCGGCTGGTGCTTCTACAACCAGAATGGCTGAGCTGAAAGCCGGCGATTATTTCGAAGATTTCGTTGGACCGCTGGGACAGCCGTCTGAGCTTTGCAATGAGGATATTGAAGAGCTTAAGAAGAAAAAAATTGTTTTCGTAGCAGGTGGTGTTGGTACAGCTCCTGTATATCCTCAGGTGAAATGGCTTCATGAACACGGTATTACAGCTGATGCTATCGTTGGTGCCAAGACAAAGGATCTCCTTATCCTTGAGGACAAGATGAACGAGGTATGTAATCTGTATGTAACTACAGATGATGGTTCTTATGTGCGCAAGGGTATGGGTACAGATGTACTTCGTGACCTTGTACAGAATCAGGGGAAAGAGTATGACCTTTGCGTTGCAATCGGACCGATGATCATGATGAAATTTGTCTGCCTGTTAACAAAAGAACTGAATATTCCTACAGTTGTCAGCATGAACCCGATCATGGTAGATGGAACTGGTATGTGTGGTGCCTGTCGTCTGATGGTTGGCGGCGAAGTGAAATTTGCATGCGTTGACGGACCGGAATTTGATGGACACAAAGTTGATTTCGATCTTGCCATGAAGAGACAGCAGATGTACAAAACCGAAGAGGGACGTGCTCTTCTGAAGCTTCAGGAAGGCGATACCCATCACGGCGGATGTGGACATTGTGGAGGTGACAAATAATGGCAGATGTATTAAAGAAAGTACCAGTCAGAGAGCAGGCTCCGGAAGTACGTGCTACTAACTTTGAAGAGGTTTGCCTTGGTTACAATAAAGAAGAAGCAGTTGAAGAAGCTAATCGCTGCCTTGGCTGTAAGAAAGCTAAATGTGTGGAGGGCTGCCCTGTTTCCATTAATATTCCTGGTTTTGTCCATGAAGTAAAAGAAGGGAACTTTGAGAAAGCTTATCAGATCATCAGTGAATCCAGTGCTCTTCCAGCAGTTTGCGGACGTGTATGTCCTCAGGAGACACAGTGTGAGGGTAAATGTATCCGCGGTATGAAAGGTGAGGCAGTTTCCATTGGTAAGCTGGAGCGCTTCGTTGCAGACTGGGCTAAAGAGAATGGTATCAAACCTGCTCCGGCAGCACAGAAGAACGGACATAAGGTTGCAGTTATCGGTTCTGGTCCTTCCGGACTTACCTGTGCAGGAGATCTTGCAAAAATGGGCTACGATGTAACTATTTTTGAGGCTCTTCATAAGGCTGGTGGAGTTCTTGTTTATGGTATTCCTGAGTTCCGTCTTCCGAAGGATAAAGTAGTTGCTGCTGAGGTTGAGAATGTTAAATCTCTTGGAGTCAAAATCGAGACTAATGTTATCATTGGTAAATCTGTAACAATCGACGAGCTTCTTAAGGATGAGGGCTTTGAGGCTGTATTTATCGGATCTGGTGCTGGTCTTCCGATGTTTATGGGAATCCCGGGTGAGCAGGCTAATGGCGTATTCTCCGCTAACGAGTATCTGACACGTAATAACCTTATGAAAGCATTCCGCGAGGATTATGATACTCCAATCGCACATGGTAAGAAGGTTGCCGTTGTTGGTGGCGGTAATGTTGCTATGGATGCTGCAAGAACTGCACTTCGTCTTGGCGCAGAGGTACATATCATTTATCGTCGTTCTGAGGCAGAGCTTCCTGCACGTAAAGAGGAAGTTCATCACGCTAAGGAAGAGGGCGTACAGTTTGATCTTCTTTGCAACCCTGTTGAAATCCTTACAGATGACAAGGACTGGGTAACTGGTATCAAATGTATCCGTATGGAGCTTGGAGAGCCGGATGCTTCCGGAAGAAGACGTCCTGTTGAGATTCCTGGTTCAGAGTTTACCATTGATGTTGATACTGTTATCATGTCTCTTGGTACAAGCCCGAACCCGCTGATTTCTTCTACAACTATCGGTCTTGATATTAATAAGAGAAAATGTATCATTGCAGACGAAGAGTTCGGTAAAACATCCAAAGAAGGTGTTTATGCAGGTGGAGATGCCGTAACAGGCGCTGCAACTGTTATCCTTGCTATGGGAGCTGGTAAAGCTGGTGCCCGTGGTATTGATGAGTACATTAAGAGCAAATATGCAAAATAATAAGCTTTTTTACTGAGAAGTAAATAAGATTCAGCAGCCCGTCTGATTTTCCCTTTCGGAATATCAGGCGGGTTTTTCCTTTGGGGTGGTGCGGATCAGGGAATAATATATAAGATCAGCAAAGCAAAACAGTAGTTCGATTTAAAGTTGTATCTTCGGCATAGTTGTGATATAATTGGACTGCTTGGTGGGCTCGCATAGTCTGCCTTAACCTAAAGAAAAGGAATTATTTATTATGTCATTTTTACAGGCGATTTTATTGGGAATTGTTCAGGGAATCACAGAGTTTCTTCCTGTGAGCAGTTTTGGACATCTGGCTGCAATAGAGAATGCAATGGGGATTACCAGGAATACAGCGGTGTTATTCGAGGTACTTCTCCATGTGGGAACTCTTGTGGCTGTTTTCTTTGCATTTAAAGAGGAACTTCTCAGAATCGGAGAGGAGCTTCTGGGTATGCTCATGGATATGATTGGGAATATTAATATCTATTTCCATAATCGAAGGACTGGAGATAATCTTCATTACGCCAAGGTGGTACATGGTACTTATCGTAAATTTACTGCAGTTATGGCAGTGTCGTTTATTCCCACAGCTATGCTGGGATATATCTGCAGGAGACTGGTGACAAGGGCTGCAATCTCGCCCCTTCTTCCAGGTGCATGCATACTTGTAACAGGTGTATTTCTTCTTGTAACTGATTTCAGCAATATCGGTGGAATCAAGACACCAAAGGATGTTACCTACGATAATGCAATGTGGATCGGTATTTGCCAGGGAATTTCTGTATTTCCCGGAATTTCAAGATGTGGAATGACTATCTGTGCAGGTCTGTTATGTGGTTTTAGCAGAAAGTTTGCAGTGAAATATTCTTATCTGATCAGTATTCCGGCAGTTCTGGGCTCTCTTTTTCTTGAGCTTGGGCAGTTTACCACACCGAAGATGACTGTATCTTTGGGCTTTACATATGTGCTTGGCATGATCGTATCAGGCGTGGTAGGCTATTTTATGATCCGTAACCTGCTTCGGATCTTACAGCATGCGAAGCTGCGCTACTTCGCATTTTACTGTTTTGTGGCGGGAGCCATAGCGCTCATTAGTAATTTTGCCTGACGAAGGGGGAGCTTTTAAATGGCAGCGTCTAATACGCAGAAGAAATCAACAACGAAAGGTCGTACCTCCGGGAAGAAAAAGACCTCCGGGCGTACTCAGTCTAAGAAAAAAACAACAGGAAAGCAGTCCATTTCCAGCGGTTTTCAGACAGAAATTGTGCTTCTGGTGCTGATGGCAGCGGCCATAATCCTGATGGTTAGCTGTATAGGACTTGGGGGAAGTGTAGGTGGAAGCATAAGCAAGGTCCTTATGGGATTGATGGGACTGATGGCCTACATTTTTCCTATTGTACTTTTTATCATGGCAGCATTTCTGATCTCCAATAAGGGAAATGTGCTTGCCTATAAGAAAACAGCAGCTGCTGCAGTCTTATTTTTTGTGCTTTGTGGTGTTGCACAGCTTTTTACAGAAGGGTTTCAGGAGCGTACTACACTTGCGGAATATTATAGGATCAGCTCTGAGTATCGTACAGGTGGTGGTGCTATAGGTGGAGCTATTTGTATTTCTACAATTTCTGCCTTTGGAGCTATAGGTGCTTATGTGATCATAGTTCTTGTGATCCTGGTTTGCCTGATCCTGATCACCCAGCATTCTTTTCTGGGCTTTTTATATAAAATTTATGATCAGATCCTGGAGACTGTGAAGGGGCAGAAGGCTCTTTACCAAGAAGGTGCGCCAGAGCGCAAGCTTAAGAAGGAACTGAAGGCCAGACAGCGCCAGATAGCAGCTCAGGAGCGGCGGGAGAAGAGAATGCAGGAGCTGGAAGAGGCACTGGCAGCTGAGGGCTTTGAAACAGAGAATAAAGAGGAAGCACCAGCTGTTTTAGTGAAGAAATCAGGGAAAAAGCGTCAGAAAAAGGCATCAATGAAAGATTTGTCTTCTGAGGGATTTCTCGCCGGAACTGATCTGTCTGGGAACAGAAGCACAGGAGAAACAAGCGAGCAGGAATTTCCATTGAACCCTGAGAATGCTGTGAATCCTGAGATGCTGGCATCCGCAGAAGAGAATGAGTCCGCTGTGGATGAAGAAAAAATCAGCGGGATTTCCGGAGAGGATGATCTGGCAGTAGACGGAAGAGATTTCCATGAGGATACCCAGCTGCAGTTTGCCATTCACCGCTCTGAACCGGTACAGTCTGAAGTGGCACAAGCTGAATGGGCTGAACCTGAAACGTCAGGTTTTGAAATGGAAGAACCCGAATCAGTACAGCCTTATACAGATAAAAAGGTTAGTGATAACCAACATGCGGCTGTGGAAGAGGATAACAGTTATGATGGTGTAGACTTTAAAGAGGCAATGGCAACTACTGCCATGCAGCCTGCCAAGAATCCGAAATCCTCTAAGCAGGAGATTGCTAATGGAATTGTAAATATCCAGCATGAGATCAATACCCAGGAAGCGGCAGTGAAAAAGGAATATCAATATCCGCCCGTGAATCTTCTGAAGCGGGGAAATGGGAAATCTCAGGGAGACTCTGATTCTCATCTTCGAAAGACAGCTCAGAAATTACAGGAAATTCTGTATAATTTCGGAGTAAATGCCAAGGTTACAAATGTCAGCTGCGGACCTACAGTTACCAGATATGAGCTTCAGCCGGAAATGGGCGTGAAGGTAAGTAAGATAGTGGGGCTTTCTGATGACATCAAATTAAATCTTGCAGCGCCGGATATTCGTATTGAAGCGCCTATTCCAGGCAAAGCAGCTGTGGGAATTGAGGTTCCGAATAAAGAGAACAGTCCGGTTATGCTCCGCGATCTGATCCAGTCGCCGGAATTTATGAATGCCAAGTCCAAGCTTGCATTTGCCGCAGGTAAGGATATTGAAGGTAAGACAGTTGTGGCAGATATTGCAAAAATGCCTCATCTTCTTATTGCAGGTTCTACTGGTTCCGGTAAATCGGTTTGTATTAACACACTTATTATCAGCATCTTATATAAAGCCAAGCCTGATGAGGTGAAGCTGATCATGATCGATCCTAAGGTGGTAGAGCTTAGCGTTTACAACGGAATTCCGCATTTGTTTATTCCTGTGGTCACAGATCCTAAGAAAGCTGCCGGAGCACTGAACTGGGCTGTAAATGAGATGAGTAACCGTTATAATACCTTTGCAGAATATGGTGTGCGTAATCTTGATGAGTTTAACCGCAAGATCGAGAAGATGAAATTTCCGGAGGGAGAGCAGCGTCCTGAAAAAATGTGTCAGATCGTCATCATTGTTGATGAGCTTGCAGACCTTATGATGGTCGCACCTGGAGATGTGGAGGATGCTATCTGCCGCCTGGCACAGCTGGCCCGTGCAGCAGGCATTCACCTGGTTATCGCAACCCAGAGACCGTCTGTTAACGTTATTACAGGCCTTATTAAGGCAAACATGCCGTCGCGAATTGCATTTGCAGTAACATCCGGCGTGGACTCCAGAACTATTCTTGATATGAATGGCGCAGAGAAGCTGCTTGGTAAAGGTGATATGCTGTTTTACCCACAGGGATACCAGAAACCTGCCAGACTGCAGGGAGCATTTGTATCAGATGATGAGGTAAGCAATATTGTAGATTTCCTTGCAGATAAGAACCCACGGACTGATTATGATAATAAGATAGAACAGCAGATGAATAACGCAGTTCTTACTACCGGAGGAAGCTCTGGCCAGGATGAGAGAGATGTTTATTTCCAACAGGCCGGTAAATTTATTATTGAAAAAGAGAAGGCTTCTATCGGTATGCTTCAGAGAATGTATAAGATTGGTTTTAATAGGGCTGCCAGAATTATGGATCAGCTGTGCGATGCCGGCGTAGTAGGTCCGGAAGAAGGAACTAAGCCCCGTAAGGTGCTTATGTCAATGGATGAATTCCAGACCTATGTGGAGGAGCATCTGTAAGGACAGACAGTAACATAAGAACTTTTTTGATAATAACATTTTAATACAATATGAAGGAGATAATAAAAATGGTAAAACATATGGTAATGTGGTCATTTAAAAGTGAGATTCCTAATGAAAAGAAACCAGAATTGAAAGCACAGATCAAAGAACACTTAGAGGGACTTGTAGGCGTTGTTCCAGGTCTTCTGAAGGCTGAGGTTGTAACTGAACTTCTCCCTTCCAGTACCCGTGATTTATGTCTGATCACCGAGCTTGAAAATGCAGAGGCATTGGCTGCCTATGCTGTAAATCCTGATCATGTCCATGTTGCAGACACATACGTAAGACCAAATGTGTGCGATCGCGTAGCTATGGATTTTGAGATGTAATGGAGTCAAGAATACTAAATGGAAATTCGTATTATCACAGTTGGTAAAATAAAAGAAAAGTATTTAAATGATGGAATAGCAGAGTATTCCAAGCGTCTTGGACGTTATTGTAAGTTGAATTTTATCCAGGTTCCAGATGAGAAGACTCCGGATAAAGCTTCTGATGCGCTGAACCGTCAGATTAAGGAAACTGAAGGAAACAGGCTACTTAGCCATATCCGCGATACAGATTACGTGATTGCACTTGCTATAGAGGGCAAAATGTTGGATTCAGTGGAACTGTCTGATATGATTGCCAGACTAGGAGTCCAGGGAAAGAGTAGTATCGCCTTTGTGATCGGAGGATCACTTGGGCTTTCAGATGCTGTCCTGAAACGGGCAGATTACAAGCTCAGCTTTTCTAAGATGACCTTCCCTCATCAGCTTATGCAGATGATTTTGCTGGAACAGATTTACAGGGGATATCGAATCATGAATCATGAGCCATATCATAAGTGATACCAAGGGTGCTTTTCCCCTTAACTCGAACAAAACAGACATGTGAGGAATGAAATGAAAGACTATATGGCACCTATGGAGGGTGTGACAAACTTTGTATACCGCCGGGCTTATCATCGATTTTATCATCCCATGGATAAATATTTCACCCCGTTTATTTCTGCCAAGCCGAAGAAGAACCTGAGCTTCCAGGAAATTTGCGAGGTGTCACCGGAGCGGAATGAGGGAATGTACGTGGTTCCCCAGATCCTGACCTGCAATGCAGATGATTTTATCCGTACTGCCCAGCTTTTGAAAGATGATTACGGACATCAGGAAGTGAACCTGAATCTTGGTTGTCCTTCTGGAACAGTTACAGCTAAGGGAAAGGGTGCCGGATTTCTGGCAGAGCCCCAGAAACTGGATCAGTTCCTGAGTCAGATTTTTACGAAACTTGATATGAAAATTTCCATAAAGACCAGAATTGGAACTCACTATGAAGAAGACTGGGAGTATCTGCTGGACATTTATGAGAAATATCCCATTCACGAACTGATCATCCACCCAAGAATTCAGACAGATATGTATCGCGGAGTGCCGCGGCTTGGAGCTTATGAGAAGGCTGTAAACCGCCTGAAAATGCCCCTTTGCTATAATGGCAATCTGTTCTCTATAGCTGATTATAAACGGATTACAGAGCATTTTCCAGACGCTTGCTGCTTCATGTATGGAAGAGGGCTGATCACAAACCCAGGTCTGGTAACTGAAATACGGGAAGGCATTCGTCCGGATAAAAAGACATTAAGAGAATTCCATGACTGTCTTTTCGACGAGTATCGGGAACTTCTTTCCGGCGAGCGGAATGTGCTGTTCCGTATGAAAGAGTTATGGAGCTATATGGCAGTTAATTTTACAAACTACGAGAAATACGCCAAAAAGATCAAGAAATCCCAGCATCTGCCAGAGTATTTGTCTGTAGTATCCAACCTGTTTGCAGAGCAGGATTTGGTAGATTAATTGAAAGAGGAATAACATGTTAGATATAAGTCGTTTTGAAGAATTTATCTCTCAGTATCCTATTTACGAATATCGTCTTCTGGATACTGCTGAAATAGAAGTGCAGGAGCGTGTGCGCACCATCTGCAAACAGGAGTGCGAGCGCTATGGTACCACCTGGGCCTGTCCTCCGGCTGTAGGCAGTCTGGAAGAATGTGGAAAGCGGATACACAGTTTCCCAAACGGAATTCTTTTCTCCAGTGTGGCAGAAGTTTCTGATCTGATGAACATGGAAGAAATGCTTGCCACCAGAGATGCTCATGAGGAGCTGACTACAGAAGTAGCCGGATTTCTGAAAAAAGAGGGCTTCGAGACACTCACCCTGTCCACGGAATCCTGCAATCTCTGCGAACACTGTGCCTATTTAGAAGGAAAACCCTGTCGTTTTCCAGAGAAAATGCATCCCTGCCTGGAGAGTCACGGCGTTGTGGTCAATGAGCTGGTAGAGCGCCATTCCATGGAATACAATCTTGGCGGAAACACCATCCTGTGGTTTTCTCTGGTACTTTTTCGCTGATAAAAAGGAAAATCATTGGCTCAAAAGATCATGGCTGCAAGAAGCAAAGGCAAAACCTGAATATTATAGATGAATAATAAAGAATGAAAAGAAAACTTTCCGCATAAGTTAGAAATAAAGGCCGGGAGGTTTTCTTTATGTCTGTATCAGAGCGTATTTTTACAGCGATGGAACTTCCAGGTGACCTGACCTGTAAAGCCCCTATCATTACGATAATAGGTCCTGCGCAGGTGCTGATTGAAAATTATAAAAATATCCTGTCGTACAAAAGCGATCAGTTGATTGTAATCACCTGCCAGGGGCGTGTGATTCTTCGGGGTAAAAATCTGGAAATAGCCCGTTACACTGCCCTGGAAATGGAAGTAAAGGGGAAAATTACGGCAGTGCTGCTAGAACATTTTTGAAAATCATTCCCAGATTTCCAAAAACAGTGTCAAATCAGATATTAATGGAGGCGTAATCGGAATGAATGGTCCCGAAAAGATGCTTCATGGATTTTTAAAAATCAGTGTATCCGGAAATCAGCTGGAACGCTTCTTAAATCTTTGCCACGCCAGAACAATCCCCTTAGAAAAAATATGTTATCAATCAGAAAATAGAATCACTGCGCACATCTCCATAATGGATTTCCTACGCCTTACCCCAATACATAGAAAAACCTTAGTCCACATTCACATCCTGGAAAAAAGAGGCCTTCCCTTCTTGCTATACAAAAGCAGAAAACGCAAATGCTTTATCACAGGCATTCTTCTTTGCTTCTCCCTGTTATTCTGGCTCTCCGGTCACATCTGGAATATTCATATCGATGGAAATGTGAAAAATTCAACTCCGCAGCTTCTGGAATTCCTGGATCAGCAGGGAATCATTCATGGAATCAGCCGGAATAAAGTAAACTGCGCCCAGATTGCAGCTCTTCTCAGACAAAACTATCCCGATATTACCTTCGTCTCTGCCAGAGTCCGGGGAACATGTCTTCTTCTGACTATCCAGGAAGAAGCGCTTACGGAAGACCTTCAGAAAACTCAATTCCCATGTGATCTGGTATCAAACCTGGATGGTGAAATTGTGAATATGGTTATAAGAAATGGTACTCCTCAGGTAAAAACAGGAGATATTTGCAAACAAAATGATATTCTTGTGTCAGGTGAAGTGCAAATAATGAATGACAGTCAGGAGCTTGTACGCACAGAATATGTTGCTGCTGACGCAGACATCTATGTACGCCACCAGATTGCATACTATCAGGAAATTCCTCTTGCCTGCAAGAAAAAAGTTCAAACAGGCAATTCAAAAACCAGCTGGTACCTCCATGTAGGAAACCTGATTCTGGGAGCAGACACAAAAGAAGAGCTTCAGTATCTTACTTCCGTAGAAGAAATCCCCTGGAAACTAACAGAAAACTATGTCCTTCCTATTTCTCTTGGAAAGATTACCAGGACACCATACGAAATCCAGAACGCAGTTTATACGAAGAAAGAAGCAGAAGAAAAACTGGTTACACAGTTAAAACTATATGAAAAAAATCTACTGGAAAAAGGAGCCCAAATTGAAGCCTGCAGCCTGTCTACAACAATGGAAGAAACTGGATGTGTTATGAAAGGAAGCTTAACTCTGGTAGAAAAGTGTGGGATCAAAAGACCGCTGCAATAAAAGTTGAAATTTTGTATACTTTTTATATAAAAGTTGAAAAACTATCTTTAGAGTGGTATACTTTTACCTGGATACTTTTGAAGAGATACAAGGAGGAGCAGTTTTTTGAAATCCGCGAATATAGAGATTGACTCATTAGATATTTTACAGGAGCTTTTTGGAATCAACGATAAGCTGATCAAGGTGATTGAGAATCGTCTGGGCGTATCCATTACCCAGAGAAATTCCTGGATTACCGTAAGCGGGACCAACGACGGCAGGATCCATTCAGCTGTGAAGATTATTGAAGCTATGCAGGAGGCTCTTGGAAAACAGCAGCAGCTTTCCGTGGATATGATACATCGTTTTCTGGATGAGACAGAGGATGAGGATGAAACAGAGGAGAATATTGCAGACAGTACCCGCAGAGTACTTGGAGATGCAGTAACTCTTAACTATAAGAATATTCCTATTCGTACCAAAACTATCGGGCAGAAGAACTACATTAATGCCTTGAAGAATAACACCGTTACCATCTGTATTGGTCCTGCCGGTACAGGTAAGACATATCTGGCAGTTGCCTATGCCGCAGAACTGTACAGGAATGATGAGATTGAGAGAATCATTCTCAGCCGCCCGGCTATTGAGGCAGGGGAGAAGCTTGGTTTCCTACCGGGAGATTTACAGGAGAAGGTTGATCCCTATCTGAAGCCGCTTTACGATGCGCTAAATGATGTGTTCGGGCCGGATCAGGCTGCGAAGCTAAGAGAACGGGGAATCATTGAGGTTGCACCTCTTGCATATATGAGAGGCCGTACCTTGAATAACAGTATGATCATCATTGACGAGAGCCAGAATGCCACACTGCCTATTCTGAAGATGGCACTTACCCGTATTGGAGCAGGCTCTAAGATGATACTTACCGGCGATGTAACGCAGATAGACCTTTCTAAGGAGACGGATTCCGGACTTCAGAAATGTGCTTCTATTTTAAAGAATGTAGATGATATTGCCACTATTTCTCTTACGAACCGGGATGTTGTCCGCTGTAAGATCGTTAAGGATATTGTTAAGGCTTTTGAGAAAGAGGAAGCGAAGGCACAGGAGAAGAGTCAGAAGCGGGCAGCTCGCCGGACAAGCCGGTGACATGGATGACAATTCCAATTGAAACCCAGAAAAAATGTGAATTTTACAGAATAATTCAAATAAAATAGTAAAATTAAACAAATGGTATCGCCTGTTTGAGAAATCAGGCTGATGTCATACAGGAGGAATGAGTTTTGGTAACAATAGAATATGAATGCGAGACAGATTTTGACATGGGACTTGACTGTCCGGCTCTTGCAAAGATGGTTGCAGAGAAGGTGCTTGACATGGAGAAATGTCCATGGGATGCACAGGTAAATCTGGTTCTCACAGATAATGAAGAGATTAAAAGGGTAAATACAGAATTCCGTGGCATTGAGAGAGCTACCGATGTACTTTCTTTTCCAATGCTGCCTTTTGAGACACCGGCAGATTATTCTGTAGCAGAGGATGATGAGTCTTGCTTTGATCTTGACAGTGGCGAACTGCTTTTGGGAGACATTATGATCTCTGCGGAGCGCGCCGCAGCCCAGGCAGAGGAGTACGGACATAGTGTAAAAAGAGAATTCTGTTTCCTGGTGGCACATAGTATGCTGCACCTTCTGGGATACGATCATATGACACCGGAAGAAGCTTCTGACATGGAAGCGCGTCAGGCGAAAGCGCTGGATGAGCTTGGAATCACCCGCTAGGTAGTTAATAACCCACTAACTGAATCCATGCATATCCTGTTCAGTTAGAAGGTTAAATATATGCATTAAGGAGGAGAAGACATGAAGAAAAAATTATTTAAACTTCTCACAGGAATGTTGCTTTCCTGCACACTTGCAGGATCCACAGTAGCGGTACAGGCTGAGGAAGCCCCGGAGAATACCGTGAAGAGTTACCTTACCGGAGAGGATGTATCTGCCAGTATCGGCCGCAGACGTCCTATCGCAGTAATGCTTGGTAATGATACCAATGGTGCTCCTCAGAGCGGAACTGAGAACGCAGGAGTGATCTATGAGGCACCGGTTGAGGGAAGTATTACCCGTCTTATGGCTATTATCGAGGACTATGACAATATTCCCAGAATCGGATCTGTAAGAAGCTGCCGCGATTACTTCCTGTTTTATGCTAATGAGTACGATGCAATCTATTCTCATTACGGACAGGCTGTGTACGCACTTCAGTATCTGGATCAGCATCTGATCGATAATCTGAACGGACTTACAATGGGAAATGCTTACTATCGTAGCACAGACCGTGTGGCACCGCATAATGCCTACACTGATTTTTCCCATCTTCAGGCAGGAATCCAGAGCCAGGGCTACAGCCAGGATTACAAAGAGGATTACACAGGTCATTTCCAGTTCGCACCGGAAGGAACTGAGACCACATTGGATAGAGGCGTTTCTGCAAATGTTGTAAAGCTTGACAATTTCGCTTACAATCATCCATGGTTTGAGTACAATGCTGAGACTAAGGAATACAGCCGATTCCAGTATAATGCACCTCACATTGACCAGAATACCGGTAACCAGCTGACCTGTGAAAATATTATTTTACAGTATTCTAACTATGTTCCATATGATCCTAATGGTTATCTGAACGTAGATACCCAGTCTGGTGGTGAAGGACTTTATATTACCAGAGGTAAGGCAATTGATATTCACTGGACGAAGGATTCACAGTGGGGAATTACCCATTATTATGATTCCAATAATGAGGAAATCCAGTTAAATCCTGGAAAAACCTGGATTGCGATCGTTTTAAACGATACTGTTGATTCTGTATCTTTACAGTAATCGAACAAAAGAATAAAGGTGGGAAGGGGACGCTGAATAATCAGACGTTCCCTTTTTTACTCTTGTTAAAATGTGAAATTTTTTTGAAATTATAAAAGTGTTTTTCTGAAACCGTGGACGAATGGAAAAAAATGATGTAAGATAGAAAACTGAAATATAATAACGGAGTTGAAAGACAAAATGAACTATCGGGAAAGACTGAAAGATAAAAAACGTATTGTAATCAAGATAGGAAGTTCTTCACTTACTCATTCACAGACAGGTAAGCTGAATCTCAGGAAACTGGAAATACTGGTAAGGGAGCTGGGAGACCTTCGCAATCAGGGAAAGGATGTAGTTCTGGTATCTTCCGGTGCTATTGCAGTTGGTGCAGCGGCTCTTGGATTTAAAGAGAAGCCTCAGTTGTCTCGTGAGAAGCAGGCCTGCGCAGCAGTCGGTCAGGCCAGACTGATGATGATCTATCAGAAGCTTTTTGGGGAATATAACCAGATGGCAGGTCAGATCCTGATGACTAAGAATACCATGGTAAACAATGCCAACCGTAAGAACGCAGAGAACACCTTTAATGAACTATTATCCATGGGTGTGATTCCGATTGTTAACGAGAACGATTCTATTTCTACTTATGAGCTGCAGTCATTGGAGAAATTCGGGGACAATGATACCCTTTCAGCAGTAGTAGCTGCCTTGATTGGTGCAGATCTTTTGATCCTTATGTCAGACATTGATGGACTTTTTTCAGATGATCCAAACACCAATCCGGAGGCAAGATTTATTGATACAGTGGAGACTTTGGATGAGGAGCTTCTTGATATGGGGAAGGGTTCCACAGGCAGCAAGGTAGGAACCGGCGGAATGGCTACCAAGCTTACCGCAGCCAGAATTGCCACAGCAGCGGGTACAGATATGGTAATTGCCAATGGCGGAGATTTTCATAATATTCACCGCATCGTTGAAGGAGATGCCTGCGGTACATTATTTGTAGGAAAAAAAGAGGAAGAATTTTTCCTTATAGATTATATAGAAAAATTGTTGTAAAAAAGTATAGATTACACAGAAAGAATATAGGAGGAGTATTATGGACAGTACAAAAATCGACAGAATCAACACACTTCATCATAAAGCACAGAGTGTAGGACTTACAGAGGAAGAAAAGATAGAGCAGGCAGAGCTTCGTAAGGAGTACATTGCGACGATTAAGATGAATCTTCGAAACCAGCTTGATAATATAGATGTGAAGGAAGCTGATGGCACGATCGTGAATCTTGGAGAAAAATATGGAAGAAAAGAAACTCATTAGGAAGCAGATATTCGCAGCCAGAAAGCAGTGCAGTGACCAGCAGATTGATTTGTGGAGTCGTCAGGTGACAGAGTATGTGACCAGACTTCCAGAATTTGTTGCTGCAGACAGGATTATGGCATATGCAGATTACAACCATGAGGTGATCACCAGATATATTATTGAGGAAGCATGGAAGGCTGGAAAAGAAGTAGCTGTTCCTAAGGTAGTGGGAAAGGATATGGTTTTTTACCGCCTTACCAGTTTTTCCCAGCTGGAGCCTGGTTACTTCGGGATTCCGGAGCCGGTAGAAGGGGAAATCGTAGACTGGGATGATGCCCTTATGGTAATGCCAGGAGTGGCCTTCGATGAGCAGAATAACAGGGTTGGTTATGGCGGTGGCTTCTATGATCGTTTTCTGGAGAAGCATCCGGGAATTTTCAGACTGGCTGTGGCCTTTGACTTCCAGATACTTGACAGTGTACCTACAGAACCTACGGACATTTGTCCTCAGATTATTGTGACACAGACAAAGGTTATTACTGAAGGGAGGACGAAATAGACATGAATAAAATGCTGGAAAATCTTGGAAAAAATGCCAAAGAGGCTGAAATAGTTCTTCGTAATCTGGATACAGCTAAGAAGAATCAGGTATTGGAGGCTGTAGCAGACAGCCTTGTTGCAAATGCCGGACAGCTTCTTGAGGCCAATGCTATTGATGTGGAAAATGGCAGACAGAATCAGATGCCAGATGGACTTGTAGACCGATTGATGCTCACAGAGCCCAGAATTCAGGCTATGGCAGAAGGAATCAGACAGGTGGCAGCTTTGGAGGATCCCATCGGAGAAGTGCTCGGAATGAAAAAGCGCCCTAACGGACTCCTTATTGGACAGAAGAGAGTACCTCTGGGAGTTATCGGAATCATCTATGAAGCAAGACCTAATGTAACTGCAGATGCTTTTGCTCTCTGCTTTAAGACTGGTAATGCTGTGATTCTGAAGGGCGGCAGTGATGCTATTCATTCTAATACTGCTATTGTAGACTGCATCCGAAGAACTCTGACAGAGAACGGGGTTACCAGTGAAGCCATTTCGCTTATAGCAGATACTTCCCGTGAGACTGCCGGAGAGTTTATGAAGATGAATGAGTATGTGGATGTTCTGATTCCAAGAGGTGGCAGAGGTCTGATCAAGGCTGTGGTAAATAACAGTACCATTCCTGTTATCGAGACTGGTACAGGAAATTGCCATATTTATGTAGATGAGAGCGCTGACCTTCAGATGGCGGCAGACATTGTAATGAATGCCAAGACACAGAGAGTTGGTGTTTGTAATGCCTGTGAATCCCTTCTGGTTCATGAGAAAGTGAAGGATGCATTCCTTCCGGTGCTGGCAGAGCGCCTTCGCACGAAGAATGTGGAGATGCGTGCAGATGAAGCGGCGAAAGCTTTGATTCCGGATGCAGTGACAGCTACTGATGAGGACTGGGGAACAGAGTACCTGGATTACATTCTCTCTATAAAAGTAGTCAAATCCGTGGATGAAGCGATCAGCCATATCAACCGTTATAATACCGGTCATTCTGAAGCAATTATTACTAATGATTATAATAATTCCCAGAAGTTTTTGGATGAAGTAGATGCAGCAGCCGTTTATGTGAATGCTTCTACACGTTTTACAGATGGATTTGAGTTTGGTTTTGGAGCGGAAATCGGTATCAGTACCCAGAAGCTTCATGCCCGCGGACCGATGGGACTTTTGGCACTTACTTCCACAAAATATATTATTTTTGGCAGCGGTCAGATTCGCTCATAGGTTTGATTTTTGAATTAAGTTGTGCTATACTTGACTTCGATGTTAATACTTAATACGGGGGACTCGTTTATAAGGAGGACTTTTTAAAATGAAAAGAAAGCAACTTTTGGCATTGATTATGGCAGGAACCCTTGCTGCCGGAATGTCTCCGGTGACAATGGCATTTGCTGAAGCAGACACTCAGGCCATGACAATAGATGATACAGCAGCTGTTGCCGCAGAGACAGAAGAGGGCGCGCCTGCAGCAGAACCGGTACAGGATACTCTGGATACCACACAGGAAGCTCCAGCAGAAGAGCCGGCACAGGAAACTGTTGATACTCCGGCGGCAGAGCCTACACAGGCTGTTGATACTCCGGCGGCAGAGCCCACACAGGCTGTAGACACTCCAGCAGCGGAGCCCACACAGGCAGCTGATGAGACAGTTGACGATGGATTTAGCAGTGGTGAGACTGATGCGATGACAGTAGCGGAAGAAGAAGCAGCACCTGCAGAGACAGCCGGACAGATAGTTGTGAAGGCTGCGGACGGCACAGAAACATCATACGCTACATTAGCGGATGCTGTGGCTGCAGCACCGGTTAATATTGGTAAGGATGGTGAAGTTACACAGATTCTTGTAACTGGAACTATTGAACTGAGTGAAACCGTTTTAATTGATCAGAATAAGAATATTTCCATTGCTGCTGCAGCTGAAGGAACAACTATTAAGCGTAAGGCTGGCTTCTTAGGAGATATGTTTAAGATAAGCGGGGAAGAGACTTCTTTCCAGTTTGGAACGGGTAAAAATGGTGACACTATCTTGAATCTTACGGTAACCGGAGCACTGGAACAGGGCGATTCTACAGGATCTATTGTTTCATTGGAGGGCGGTTATTTTGGTATGTCTGATGGTGTAACACTGACTGGTAACAGAACCAGCGCACCGGGATCTGCAATCTGTAATTCAAATGGAAGCATTGGATTGGCAGGCGGTACCATTACAGGTAATTTATCCGAGGGTATTGTAAATACTACTACTGAGCTTACTGGTGGAGCAATTTACAGTTTGGGTGAAATTCGTGTTTCAGGAGCTGTTATCGTAAAGGATAATAAAGATGATGGTCTTAATGATAACAGTATTGTTCTGGGTGGTGATAATGCATATATTGCCGCAATTGGTGCCCTTGCAGAGACAGCAGATCTACAAGTCAGAAGAAGTGATGCGGCAGCAGGAAAAATAATTGTAAAGGTTGGTACTGATAGTACAGGCACAGCCCTTACTACTATGGAGAATATTCTGGCACATGTCCACTACCTGGATGCAAACGAATATAAGATTAGCAATCAGACAGGTGCTTTGGAGCTTGTTACTGCTCCTGTAAGTACTATGGAACTGGTTGGAGATTCTATCTCCTGGAATAATGGATATGATCATACTGTAGATTTGGTTTTCCATACAAATGACGCCGGAATCGGTGGAAAATACTATGTAACATGGGTAAAGAAATCAGATGCGACTCCTGGTTTTGAGGCTGTTAAAAGTAATCCTAAAAGCTCTGGAAGTATAGCTAGTTCTGCAACTGTGCAGTTAACAGATGTAGCTTATGATACGGCTATTAAGGTAGTTGTGTATGCGGAGGATGCCAAGGGACTTACGGCTGTAGCTCCACTTGTTTTAACCTTAAAAGCAAAATCAAGTACACCAACAGAAGCTCCTGTATCTACTACACCAACTCCAACTACACGTGCTACGATCAATCCTTCTGTAAGCGAGAGTACCGTAACAGGTTTGGAGAAAGCATTGGCATTTTATCCGAAGAAGATGTATAACTTCCAGGTAACTGGTGCAGGAACAGATAATAAAGAGCCAATCAAGGGGGATACCAAGTGGATACCATATGGCTGGAGTATGTCTGCCAAGAATATTGACACAGGATATCAGAAGAGCTGGTCTATTGGAAATGTAAATGGTATCAAGCAGGCGAAGACATTTAAAATGTATGTATTTTTCCAGAAGTACATTTATAATGGTTCTGAGTGGGAAGCTACTGGTGTGAAGGAAGCTCTTGCAACAGAGTTCAAATCCAAAGCTATCGACTTCTCATTAACACCAACCGGTTCTATTACCCCAACTGCAACAGACGGTTCCGGTGGTGGCGGCGGTTACGATTATGATGGTTCAGGAAGTGGTGACGGCTCAGACAGCAGTGATGATCCAGAGGATCATGATGGAACAGATAGTGACACAGGTTCTTCTTCTGCAACAAATGCAAGAACAGCTGATAATTCTCCAATTGCTACCATGATGATGCTGGCAAGTCTTTCTCTAATTGCCGGTGGTTACGTAATTGTTAGAAAGAGAAAAAAAGAAATTTAAGAATGAGATTTTTACATAAGGCAGGTCTTAGGATCTGCCTTTTTGCATATAATATTACTGGCAGCGGGGGACAGGCTGGTACTTGAAATGCAATACTGCCTGAGTTTTTCCTTCGCTGCAGGAGGTTAGATATGCAAGCAGAAAATACATTATTAAACAAAAAAGAACCTTCATATGAGAATATATATTATTCTTTATGGGAAATGGCAGGACGATACAGCAGTTTTTGTCAGTTCCGGGTGATTGGCAGCAGTCACGATGACAGAATGATCCCAATGCTGGAAATTGGTACGGGCTCCCAGCTGATTTTTTGTATATCCGGAATAGATGGAACCCAGACTCTTTTGCCGGGAATTTTATTGGAAATGGCAGGAGAATACAGCAGGGCCTATGAATGTGGATGGAAACTGGATGATTTCTATGAAGTGAGAAAGCTCCTGGATAAAACCAGAATTTGTATGATTCCACTGGTTAACCCAGATGGATATGAAATAAACCTGAATGGTTTTAATTCCATTCGAAATCCTATTTACAGGCAAATGCTTCGTATGCAGAGCATTCCATCGAAGGATTTTGGTTATAATTCAAGAGGAATGGATATTGCACATAATTTTCCAACTGTTCATTATATTCGTTCACGTATGGGCGAGGAACCTGCTAGTGAGAATGAAACAAAAGCTTTAATCCGTATCTGTCAGGAATATGGTGGAAGAGGACTTCTGACGTTTGGGCAGTCTGGAAGGGAGATTATTTATTATCCCAGCCAGCAAGCAGGAAGCTTCCAAAAATCATACCGGCTGGCCAGGCACATGCAGAAGTCATCATCATATCGTCTGGAAAAGGACCAGATGCCAGAAACAGCTAGACAGAAATTTAAAGGAATGGGAACACTGGAGCAGTATTATACTCAGACAAAAAAGCAGCCGGCTTTTCGCATTAAGGTACCTGCTCTGGGTGAAAATATAGGAAATGAGGATAAAAAAGCGGTATACAAAGATGTGCATTTGCTTCCTCTTGAATATATTTTTTCGTTAAATAATTAAAAAGAGACATCTGTAGCCACAGACATCTCTGATAAAATAGGTTTATTTGACAGAACTTGTATTAGAAATTTCCGGCTTCTCATATTTTCTCCGGATATCCTTCATAACAAAGAGATAGGATATACCAGTGAAGACAGCAGCTGCAATCCAGGCTGCCGGATCGCAGAAGCATGCAAGCGCATAGCTTTTTACTGCCATGGAAATAAGGGCAACTACAAGTCTGGCCAGCAGCTCTGAAACACCGCCCATCATAGGCAGAAATCCATATCCACAACCCTGCATGGTGTTTCGGAACACGAAAATACTGCTAAGTGGAATATAAAAAATTGCACTCATGTAAATATAAGTTTTTGCCCAAGGGAGCATACTGCCCATATCCACATCACCGGTGAAGAAAAGTCCCAGCGCAGGCTTAAGTAACAGACATACAATTGCGGCAGCCACAAGTGCATAGACAACCGAAGCCTCCAGAGAAGCCTTTACACCCTGACGGATACGTTTAATATCGCCCTTGCCGAAGTTTTGTCCGCTGTAGGTTGCCATGGTCTGTCCCATAGCCATCATTCCCTGAGTTACTAGATTCTGCACCTTACTTGCTGCTGTGAAAGAAGCTACAGCAGCAGAACCGAACAGATTGATAGCTGACTGCATGATCATAGTTCCAGAGGCGGTGATAGCGAACTGCAGTGCCATAGGAATTCCCATGGCAAGCTGATAACGGCTCTCTTTGCCATGAAGCTTCCAATGGCGTCTCTCTGGTGCAAGAGAAGGCATGCGGATGTAAATATAGATCAGACATAAAATCGCTGAGATTCCCTGGGAAAAAATAGTAGCGTATCCGGCTCCGGCAACTCCCATCTGGAAGCGAATGATCAGCACAAGATCCAGAATTACATTCAGAGCTGCGGATAACACAAGAAATACAAGGGGAATCCGACTGTTTCCTACTGCACGGAGATATGAGGAAAGCAGATTATAAAAAATTGTGGCACCAAGCCCTGCGCTAATGATCATAATATAAGTGTAGGCATCCTGAAAAATATTCTCCGGTGTGTTCATGATCTTTAACAGGGTGTGCATACTTAACATGCTTAAAGCACTGAGTATAATGGTAAAAATAATAGAAAGAAGGATTCCATTTGCCACGCTGGACTTGATTCCATCTTTATCCTTCGCACCAAAACGCTGGGAGGTAAGAACTGAGAATCCGGCTGTGATTCCTTGGGAAAATCCAACTATGAGGAACATAATGGTTCCGGTCGATCCTACTGCGGCAAGAGCATCTGAGCCCACATAACGTCCTACAATAATGGTATCCGCCATATTATATAACTGCTGGAAAATATTACCAATTATAAGCGGAAGCATAAATTTCAAGATCACCGGCAAGGGCCGGCCCTTTGTCATGTCTTTTTCCATAAAAATCCCCTCTTCCAAAAGCATACTAAAACAATACATAATAACTTCTTACAATAATATATATTATTATAGAAGCGAAAATTATTTTATCACACTGATGGCACTCTGTCACCATGATATTTTTCGAAAATTCTGCCATTTATTTTAGAAATTATTTGGGAATATTGACAGTTTTCATCGCTATAAAATATTCCGTCACGAAATATTTTCTTCTACTTGCTATTTATGAATGCAAATGTTAGAATTAAAGACAAAGTATGAAGATAACATTTCGAAAGAGAGGCATTATATAAATGGCAAATGATAATGGAGAGCAGATCAGAATTGTGCAGGAGACCGTTGCGGGTAAGGAAATCACCTTTGCCCATGTGATGGGAGGTCCTGCACCGATCATATACCAGAAGCTGGGATTGAATCCTCAGTTAGATTACCGTTCTTCAGCTATTGGAATTATGAACATGACACCGCCGGAATCCGCTGTTATCGCATCTGATATTGCAGTGAAGAGCGGTAACGTGTATCTTGGATTTGCAGACCGATTCACCGGTACTCTGATCATTACTGGTGAAATTTCAGATGTTATGTCTGCTATGACAGAGATTGTGGATTATTTCCGTGATTCTCTGGGATATGTAGTCTGCAATATTACGAAACGATAGGAAGTAGGAGCATGGAGCGAATAACTAAGGAAGAACTGTTGGAAATGCTGTTCCACGATGATTATGAACATCTGAAGGGGAAGAGACTTCGTATGACACGTATACGTGTTCCAGGTAAGGAGGTCTGTCTGGCTCATGTACTCAGTCCTTCCCAGACCTGTATTTATGAGAATCTCGGTTTGCATATCGGCGTCCATGAGGGAGAGGATCATACAGGAGAATCCATCGGATTGATTCGTTTTACCCCATGGGAGGCTGTTGTAGTAGCAGCAGATGTTGCCATGAAGAGTGCAGATGTACAGATTGGATTTATGGATCGTTTCTGCGGTTCCCTGATTCTTACTGGCGGGTTATCCCAGGTGCAGACTGCTGTAGAAGAAGTAGTACGCTTTTTTGATCAGGAGCTTGGTTTTAAAGTTTGTCAGGTAAATAAGAGCTGATCCAGGTCAGAGACAGAACGGCTTTATGACAGAGACACTTTTTAATATACCAGAAAATGGGGGAACTACAGTTAAATGAAGAAGATGTTTTTAATGGGAAGAAGCGAAGCCGGGAAGACCTCACTGACGCAGGTACTTAAGGGCGAGGAGCTTCATTACATAAAGACACAGTATACTAATTCCAATGAGGATACGATTGATTCTCCAGGCGAATATGCTGAATCAAAGCGTTTCAGCGTGGGACTTGCCTGCTTTTCCTTTGAAGCAGATGTGGTAGCTATTGTACAGGCGGCTGATGAGCCTTTTAATCTGTTTGGAGCAAGCTGCCGCTCTTTTATCCTGCGTCCGCTGATCGGGATCATCACTAAGATTGATTCTCCGTATGCTAATATTCCTATGGTTAAGCAGTGGCTGACTAACGCAGGCTGTGAGCGTATTTTTATGGTAAATAACGTAACCAGAGAGGGAATTGATGAACTGATGGAGTATCTGGCGGAGGATATTCCCAGACTTACTCTGGAGCAGGCGAAATTCAAGCAGGATCTGGGATTAAATGAATGGGATCCGCTTCCGGAGGGTGTGACTTATCCGGATGAGATTTCCTGATATTGAAACAAATATATTGAATTGCCATGCTTGTCATAGAAAAACGTGGCAATTTGTTTTATACAGTTGGATTTTTAGATACATGCTTAATTATGCTTTCGGTATTCCCGGGGACTGCAGCCTTTGATTTTTGTAAATACCTTGGAATAATAATTGGAATCTTCAAATCCTACAACTCTTGCCACATCACTGATTGCTTCGCCGGTTTTTAAATATTCCAGACTTCGTTCAATACGATATTCCTGTAAAAACGAGAAAAGTGTTGTATTCATATGGCGTTTAAACAATCGTGTGCACTCGCTTTCACAAAGATGGATATGCCCGGAAATATCTTTTAAAGTAATTCTGTTTTTATAATTTTCTTCAATATATGACAGGATCTTTTTTATTCTGTCAAACTCAAGTGAATTTTCCCTGGAAGCCTGGGGCTCATATGTAATGTGTTCCAGAAGAAGCCGCCACATGGACTGCAGATAAATAATAATGTCCAGTTCATAAAACTCCGGCTTTTCCCTGTCAAGAGTGATAACACGGAAAAGATAGTCACGAAACTGTCTGTGCCACGGTTCACTCTGATCGATACAGATGGCAGGAAGCAGGGAGTCCTGAATAACCGGCTCGACGTATTTGCTGTTAATGGTGCTCTGAAAAAAACCATAAATCAGGCGGGAATCGAAGGTCACAGGAATATAAGAACAGTCTTTCTGATTCTCCATAGTGCCGGAATGCAGCACACCGGAATTGTTAAATACAATATCTCCTTCTTTTAAATGATAGACAAGATTGTTAACCTTATAACACATAGTGCCTTTTTGTACATAGGTAATTTCTATCTCAGGATGCCAGTGCCACATAAAAGAGCCGGATTCATATTCAGATAGCTTCTGGTAGCTGACTAAAAAAGGAAACTGTTCATTACCATGCTGCTTTAATTCTTTCTGAAACTGGTTTGTGATGATCTGCATGTCGTTCCTCCTAAAATGCTTATCAGTAAAAACGCATAAATTTACCTATATTATACATCTATCAGAGACAAAAACGCAATATATTACTTATTTTTCGCAAGTTAATTAAGGTAATCTTTATAAGAAGTGTTACAATAAAAATAACAATATAAAAAAACAGGAGAGCAGAACCATGAATTTACCAGAAAAAGTAAACTTTGAGAAAATCTATGGAGAGAGTACCAAATGTGTAGCGCGTTTCCAGAAGCTTGCAGATAAATTTGCTGAAATCTACAAGCATGATCATGCAGATTTCTTTACCTCTCCGGGAAGAACTGAAATCATTGGAAATCATGTAGATCACAATGGTGGTAAGGTAATTGCTGGAAGCATTAATCTGGATACCATCGGCGCTGCAGCACCAAACGGAACTAATGTGATCCATATCACAAGCGAGGGCTACAGAGATGAGATCGTAGTTGACCTTGACAAACTCAGCAAAGAGAATTATTCCAAGGGAACATTTGCACTTCTTGCCGGAATGATGGAAGGTGCCAGAAAGAACGGATTTAAAGCAGCCGGCTTCGACGCATATGTAAGCACCAATGTAATCGCAGCAGCAGGTGTCAGCTCCTCTGCATCATTTGAAATGCTTATCTGCGTAATTATCGACTATTTCTTCAATGAAAGCAAGATGACCTACACAGATTATGCAAAGATTGGTCAGTATGCTGAGAACGTTTACTGGGATAAAGCTTCCGGAATGATGGATCAGATGGCTTGTGCTGTAGGCGGTCCTGTTCTCTTTGATTTTGCAGACAGAAATGACCTGAAATATAGCAAGCTTGACTTCTCCTTCGGAAAATTCGGACACAGACTGGTAATTGTTAATACAGGTAAAGGTCATGCCGATCTTAGTGAGGAATATTCTGAGATTCCGGGAGAGATGAAGGCAGCAGCCAAAGTGCTTGGTGTAGAGCTTCTTCATGAGACTAATCTTGAAGCGCTTCTTGCACATATAAACGAGATTGAAGATGACAGAGCTATTCTCCGTGCTATTCATTTCTTCGAAGAGACCTCCCGCGTAGAGCGTGCAGCAGATGCTATCGGTGCAGAGAAATATGATGAATTCCTGAAGCTGATGGCTGAGTCCGGAACATCTTCCTGGGAATTACTCCAGAACTGCTATTGCATCAAAGACTGCCATGAGCAGAAGATTCCGCTTGTGCTTGCTCTGACTCAGCTGTTCCTGAACAAGATCGGTGGCGGTATCTGCCGAGTACACGGTGGTGGATTTGCAGGTGTTATTGCAGCTATCGTTCCTGAGAATGAGATGGAGAATTATGTGGAATATATTTCACAGTATGTAGGTAAAGAGAATGTCTATCCGATGGATATCCGTGCAGTTGGTGCGGCTCACATTGGCTAAGAATTTTAAACTTTTGAAAATTATATAATTATTAATACTATTACGGACTGTAACTATCCAGACATTATGTTTCTGATTTGGAAGATTACAGTCCTTTTCCATAGTCAAATCGGATATTCGCAATCCGCTTTTCTACTTGCTTGATCGGATTAAACATAAGAAGAATCTGGACATATTTTTTGTATGCGTGTATACTGCATCTAACGAGGAATTTGTAAATTTGGAGGTGAAGTGAAGCGTGGAACGATTGATTTTTCATATAGATGTAAATAGTGCCTTTCTCTCATGGGAGGCTGCCAGGAGAGTAAAGGAAGGATTACCGGATCTGAGGGAAATTCCTTCAGCAGTGGGCGGTGATCCTAAGACTAGGACAGGCATTGTAGTTGCCAAATCTATTCCCGCAAAAAAATACGGGATCCAGACTGGTGAACCAGTCGCCATGGCTCTTCGGAAATGTCCTGAACTGGTGGTAGTTCCCAGCGACTTTAGCCTTTATACAAAAAACTCTCAGGCATTTAAAGCAATCTGTAAATCTTATGCACCAGCAATGGAATCTTTTTCTATAGATGAGGTTTTTCTGGATATGACAGGCACTTCCCTGATTTATCCGGATCCCGTTGCTGTTGCGTATGAAATAAAGGACAAAATTTATGGGGAGCTTTGTTTTACGGTAAATGTGGGTATTTCTGTGAATAAACTCCTGGCGAAAATGGCCTCAGACTTTGAGAAGCCCAATAAAGTCCACACCTTGTTTCCAAGTGAAATTCCTTCAAAAATGTGGCCTCTTCCCATACGTGAACTTTTATTTCTTGGAAAAGCATCGGAGAAGAAGCTTATTGATTTCGGAATCCATACTATTGGAGAACTGGCAAGAGAAAAAGAATCCAATATTCAGGCCCTGCTTGGGGAAAAGACGGGACACCAGTTATATCAGTATGCCAGGGGCATTGATAATTCTCCTGTTCTGGAGATACCGGAGGAAAGCAAGGGCTTCAGTGTGGAAAAAACATTTAATGACGATATTGTGTCTTTGGAACAGGTGTATCCTATTTTATTGGAACAATGTGATATTCTTGCTGCCAGAATGAGGCGAAAAGGAAAAAAATGTACTTGTATTTCAGTGACTTTCCGAACATTGGATTTTAAAAACAGATCTCACCAGACGAAGCTGCCAAATGCCACAGATATGACAGATGAAATCTATGCAAATGCCAGAACACTATTCAGAGAATTCTGGAAAGGACAGCCGTTACGACTGGTTGGAGTGGCGCTTACCGGACTGACCGATGATGGATTTGAACAAATGTCTCTTTTTGAGGATACAAAAAAGAAAGAACAGAGACAGAAGCTGGACGCTGCCTTGGATTCCATCCGCATTAAATTCGGTAATGATAAGATCACCCGTGCAAGTATTATGAATAGTAATTCAGGGATTGGGCGTAAGGCCAAGGCACAGTTGGAAAATGAAAACTGATATTACACAGGGCATTATCTGCTTCTTGATAAGAAGTAAATAATGCCCTGTGTTTTGTTCATCTAAACAGACACTGATAGATTAGTACTGGCCGCTCTGACCTGCAGACATGGATTTTTCCTGAGACTCAATCATCTTTTTTACCATATACCCACCTACACTTCCATTCTGCTTAGAAGTAAGGTTTCCATTATAGCCATCTGTAAGCGGTACACCAAGCTCATTCGCAACCTCAAATTTAAAACGATTTAATGCACTCTTTGCTTCTGGTACAACTGCTTTGTTAGAAGAAGTATTGTTTGACATAATCATTTTCCTCCTTGGTTAGTTCATTCTTTTGTTTTGATGTTACATTGCTAGTATGTGCGCTGAAAATAAAAATACACTGGGAATAAATGGACTGTCAAAAAACAAATCGAACATATGTTTCTTTTACTGTTGATTTCCTATGTTGGATGTGATATGCTTTAAATACACTTAAACGTATTTCAGATAAGAAAATGGAGAGTTTCTATGGAGATTGGCAATAATAATACAGATATTTCATATACCCCAGACTCACACACAGAGCAGAACCGAATCTATCTGTGCATAGATTTGAAATCCTTTTATGCCTCCGTAGAATGCCGGGAGAGACATTTGGATCCGCTTACCACCAATCTTGTAGTAGCAGATCCATCACGAACCTCTAAGACAATATGTCTTGCTGTTTCTCCGGCTTTGAAGGCCTACGGTATTCCAGGACGGGCAAGGCTTTTTGAAGTAGAACAACAGATAAAAAAGGCAAATAATATGCGCCTTCAGTATGCTCCCGGACACGAGTTCACTGGCACCTCCTGTAATTCCGGGGAGCTTTTTGCTCATCCTGAATATGCTATTGATTACATTACTGCACCACCAAGGATGTCTCATTATATAGAACAGAGCACCAGTATTTATAAAATCTATCTGAAATATATTGCCCCTGAAGATATTCATATTTATTCAATTGATGAAGTGTTTATTGATATTACTGATTATCTGCCTGCCTCCGGGAAAACTCCACGTGAATTTGCCGGAGAGTTGATCCAGGATGTGTTAAGAACTACCGGTATCACAGCTACTGCAGGTATTGGAACTAATTTATATCTGGCAAAGATAGCTATGGATATTGTGGCGAAGCATATTCCGGCAGACGAACATGGTGTTCGGATCGCAGAATTGGATGAAATGAGTTATCGGCATCAATTGTGGGAGCATCGTCCTCTGACTGATTTCTGGAGAGTAGGAAATGGCTATTCCAAGAAGCTGGAAGAGAATGGTCTTTTTACCATGGGTGATATAGCCCGCTGTTCCATTGGAAGAGCAGATGATTACTATAACGAGGAACTTTTATACAAATTATTCGGAGTTAATGCAGAGCTTCTTATTGACCACGCCTGGGGCTGGGAACCTTGCCTGATGTCCCATATTAAATCATATAAACCGGAATCTAACAGCATCTGTTCAGGACAGGTTCTGCAATGTCCGTATACATCGGATAAAGCAAGACTTGTAGTGAGAGAGATGGCAGATCTTCTTACTCTTGATCTGGTAGATAAGAAGCTGGTGACAGATCAGATTGTACTGACAATAGGTTATGATATCGGCAACCTGACAGATCCTGTGCTCAAAAAACAATACCACGGGCCGGTTACTACAGATCACTACGGCAGACAGGTTCCGAAGCATGCTCATGGCACAGAGAATCTCAGCAGTCAGACTGCTTCCACGAAATTGATCACGGAAGCTGTTATCCGTCTATATGATCGTATTATTAATCCTGCGCTGCTTGTTCGCAGACTTTATCTGAATGCTAATAACCTGATTCCTGAAGCTGAGATGAAACAGGATATTGTATGGGAGCAGCTGGAGCTTTTTACTGATTATTCTGCAATAGAAGAGGAGCGTAAAGAGAATACAGTCCTTCTTGAACGTGAGAAAAAATTACAACAAACAATGCTGGATATCAAGAAGAAATATGGAAAGAACGCCATCCTCAAGGGGATGAACCTTCTGGATGGCGCTACTGCCAAAGATCGAAACAATCAGATTGGCGGACATAAAGCTTAGAAAAGCAGATTTCCCAGTCCTGTAGAAACCAGGAATAATACCAGCATAACTGCCGGAACTATGAATTTTATCATAAATCGATACAGCCTTGCACGTTTGAAGTGCTCTCCATTTCTCTCCATTTCGCTGATAATATATTTTGGACCAACCACCCATCCGATAAGAATACTTGTCAGCAGGGAAATAAAAGGCATCAGGAAACTGTTACTAATGTAATCCATAACATCCAGAAGCTGCGCATTTGCCCCATTTGGAAGCTTTAATTCAAAGTAAAGCACATTATATCCAAGACAGATCAATACTGCAGTTACCAGAGAATAGATTCCAATAATAGCACACATCTTTTTTCTGGGTTTATGGAAGATCTCCATGCAGTTTGCAACCAGGGTTTCCATAACAGATACACAGGAGGTCAGCGCAGCAAAGCCCATCATAAGGAAAAATGCTACAGCAACGATTCTTCCCACACTTCCCATAGTCTGGAAGACCTTTGGCAGGGAAATAAAGATCAGGCTTGGACCTGAAGCCATTCCTTCAGTACCAAGAAATACATATACCGCAGGAATGATCATCATACCGGCGAGAAATGCCACACCAGTATCAAAAAGTTCGATCTGATTGATTGACTTATTCAGATCCACTTCATTTTTTACATAAGAACCATAAGTAACCATAATTCCCATGGAAACACTTAATGAGAAAAATAACTGACTCATGGCATCCAGAAGGATTTCCAGAAAACGTTTCACAGTAAGACCGCTTATATCCGGGTAAAGATAAACCTTCAATCCCTGAAGTCCGGTACGGACTGTTCCATCTGCTCCTTCACTGGAAAGAGTAAGGGAGAAGATAGCGATTCCAATGATCAATACTATTAGTCCAGGCATAATAAATTTGGAAAAACGTTCAATTCCTTTTTCCACGCCACAGTATACGATCCATGCAGTCAATGCCAGAAATATCAGCATAAATACTACCGGTGACACCTTTGAAGTAATAAATGATGTGAAATATCCATCCTGGGATAATTCATTTCCATCAGAAACAATATAAGTACAGAAGTATTTTATGATCCATCCTCCGATTACGGAATAATAGGTCATAATAAGTGTTGGTACCAGGAAGGTTAAATATCCAAGAAATCCCCATCCGGGGCGGACTGTTCCAAAGGCTTTCAGCGCATTTTGTTTTGTCTTTCTTCCGATAGCAATATCTGTTGTCAGAAGAACAAAGCCAAAGGTTAGTACCAGGATCAGATAGATTACCAGAAATAAGCCACCGCCATCCTTCGCGCAAAGATAAGGGAAACGCCATATGTTTCCCACACCTACAGCACTGCCGGCTGCTGCCAGGACAAAGCCAAGTGAGCCACTAAAATTACTTTTTTTCTCTTTCATTTGTCATTACCTCGATCTCCTTATTCACAATAGCTTACGCTATCAGTGCCAAAAAACTTTTGACACTCACATCATAGTATTGTAAAAGATATGAGCCAAAAATGCAACCTACAGTCTGAAAAAGCAGGAGGTATTATTAAATGTCAGTATTGTATAAATCACAATCACACAAGTATGATGATATTATAAATCTGCCGCATCATGTATCAAAATCTCATCCACCTATGGAAATTATGGATCGGGCAGCACAGTTTTCTCCCTTTTCAGCCCTTACAGGATATGAAGCCGCAGCAAAGGAAACACAGCGCCTGACTCAGCCAAGGATAGAACTGGATGAATCAGAAAAACTGCTGTTGGATAAAAAATTTCATCAGCTGGAGGCAAAGCTTTCCTTGAATCCTGTAATATCTGTCACCTATTTTGTCCCTGATAAGCGAAAAGAAGGGGGTGCATATATTACAGTTTCCGGAAAAGTCAGTAAAATTGATTATTATAAAAAAAATATCCAAATGGAGTCCGGAGAGATACTTTCTTTGGATGATATAATTGATATTCAGTTATAAACATATATATACCCTGTAGCACATCCGGGGTATTGGGGTACAAGAACAAGAGGGGAAGATAATGTTATTGCAGATTGGATGAGAATTAGAAAATAGGGAGGTATCGCAATGCCATTTAAGATTGTCCGAAACGATATAACAAAGGTAAAAGCAGATGTAATCGTAAATACTGCTAATCCAAATCCGATATGTGCAAGTGGCACGGACTTAGCAATATATGAGGCAGCAGGAAAAGAAAAGCTTCTCGCAGAAAGAGCGAATATCGGCAATCTTGATAGAACACTTGATGAGATCAGACCGGGATATCATATGGATGAGACTTGTCAG
>CAKRVL010000003.1 GCA_934408705.1 uncultured Blautia sp.
TCTCCCGGCTGAAGAGGAGCATCCAGATTTACTTTTGCGATTGCAGCTCTTGCAAGGATCACTGCCTTTAAGGTAGCTTCTTCCATATCCTTGTGGATCCAGGAGCAATGCTCACGAATATTTGCAATTTCAACCATATATGGGTTTAAGCCCGCTTTCTCTGCTGCTTTACGGAAAGTAGCCTCATGCATACGCGGGGAACAGGAACAGACTACGATTCCTGTCAGATTTTTCTCGTGGATGGCACTAATGATCTTGGCCTGTCCAGCCTCAGAACACATATACTGATAGTCTTCTGCATGAACAACGCCCGGCTCTTTTGCTGCCATTTCTACAACTTTTTTTACATCAACTGTGGCTGCAATATTGGTACCACAATGACATACAAATACACCTATTCTCTGCACCAGTTTCTTACCTCCTGTATCTTCTGAATGCACTTACAAGCAGCTGCTGAGGTGTTTCCTCGTCAAGCAGCTCCGGGATCTCATCTGCTTCCAGATAATTTTGTCCACGCTCACGGACAACAAGCTGTCTGGCTGCATCGATCAGTTTTCCCGGTTTTACATCTCTTGGGCAGCGCTCCACGCATGCAAAGCAGGAAAGGCATTTCCAAAGAGATTTTGACTGTGCCAGTGCCTCGATATCGCCGTTCTGTACATAAGTTACAAACTGGTGAGGTTTGATATCCATCTCATTAAATGCAGGACAGGTTGCGGAGCATTTTCCGCATTTCATACATTTCAGGGGATTTACTCCGGAAATCTCTTTGATTCTTTCTGCTGCATTTTCTGTATTTCCATATGTATAAGCCATTACTTTGACACCTCCTCTTTTACTCCAAGAGCCTCTGCAAGAAGCTCTGTGAAATAATATACAGGGAGAGCACCGTTTCCGTTCTTTTTCAGGTTATACATGCAAAGAGGACAGGCTGTGATCAGCATATCAGCCTCAAAGCCATTTGCGCTGTCCATGATCTTTTCACACATATTCTGTGCCATCTCTTTTTCTTTCAGGGAAATGTAGCCGCCGCAGCATTCATTACGATATGGGTAAACAACCGGCTCAGCACCAAGCGCACGGATGAAGTCCTCCATGATGGTTGGATTCTCCGGATTATCAAATGCCATGATCTTGCCAGGTCTTAAAAGAAGGCAGCCGTAATATGCAGCGATTTTTTTGCCTGTTAAAGGATTTACTACTTTTTTGCTGAGTTCATCAAATCCCACTTTATCACGGAGTACCTCCAGATAATGAAGGACATTTGTCTCTCCTTCATATGGAGCATCCAGTTTCAGATAATTGTTTGCTCTTGTACGAATATCGTCCACATTTTTCATGTCGTCATTCACACGTTTGAGTACATGATGACAGGCTGAACAGACGGTGATCAGATCCTGTCCTTTTTCTTTTGCGTCATTTAAAGCACGGACGGAAGAAAGCTTGGTTGCAATCTCGTCACTGCCAAGAGGATATACCCCACCGCAGCACTGCCAGTCTTTAATCTCTTCCATTTCGAAGCCCAGTGCTTTTGCAGAAACTCTGGCATATGCATCCAGATCTTTCGCTTTATTCTTCAGGGTACATCCCGGATAATAACTGTACTTCATGCTTTTTTTCCTTTCCAATTCTTACAATTCGATCTGCGCGATGACTTCTTTTAATGCATCTGCACTCTTCTTCAGAAGGGCAACTTCTTCTTTGTTCATACGCATTTTAACTTTTCCCTGGATTCCATTTGGACCTACAAGGGTGAGGGTGCTCAGACATACGTCATCAATTCCATACTCACCATGAAGCATAGAGGACACTGTTGCAATAGAATCAGAAGCAGACAGGATCAGACCTACCAGCTGGCATACAGTTGCTGATACTGCGTAGAAGGTTGCGCCTTTCTTTGCAATAACCTGTCCGCCGGATTTCTGCACATACTCAAGCATAGCCTCTTTATCCAGTGGCTTCACATCTTTACCATGTGCTTTCATTTCTTCATAATATTCATCTGTGTTGAGTCCGGAAATATAAGCACCTGTCCATGGAATAAAGGAGGTGTCGCCATGCTCACCGAAAACGTAAGCGTGGATATTTCCCTGAGCAACCTTGAAGTGTTCGGAAAGTCCGTAACGAAGTCTTGCAGTATCAAGAATAGTTCCGGATCCCATGATCTGATTCTCCGGAAGTCCGGAAATCTTGGTAAACACGTAAGTCATAATATCTACCGGATTGCTTACGATGATATACTTTGCATTCGGAGCTTCTTTTACGATCTGAGGAGTAATGCTCTTCAGGATATTTACATTTGTCTGGGTAAGTTCAATTCTGGTCTGGCCAGGCTTACGGGCAATTCCGGATGTAATGATCACGATATCAGAATCCTTTGCATCTGCGTAGTCTCCCGCAACCAGAGATACAGGACTTCTAAAGCAGGTTCCCTGCTCGATATCCATAACCTCTCCCTCTACTTTTTCCTTGTTGATGTCGATCAGAACGATCTGGGAAGCAATTTCATCATGTGCCAGTGTATAGGCGATTGTAGATCCAACGCTTCCTGCTCCAATAATAGTAATTTTGCTGCTCATAATAAACTCCTTTCATGGGGTTTGTGGGATTATACCAACATTCACATCTGTTTCATTCATTTTACGTGGTTTTTATTGGTATTCCCTGTGGATTGTCCTTTGTTTTTTGTCTATTTTTTAACAATCACAGTTAGAAAAAAAGCGGCCAAAACTTTATTTTCTGCCTTATGACATGGCCTAAACCAGAAACACAGACTATTTTTTCCCTGTTTTTCTGGGTTAAGTCATGTCAAATCCTGCTTATTTACAAATAAAACTTAACAAAAGGACAGTTTTCCTTTTTGTCTCCGCATAAAATATTGGTTTTCTCCGCTTTCAATAAGATACCATACTGATAATCTTTTAACAACATTTTTTTGAATTTTTTTCTCAGTTTTAAGTTTTCTACATATTACACAAATATTCTTTTACTGTTTTGTGTATTTTGTCTTTATGCCTTTTTTATAAAACTTTACGTCCATTCACAGTAAGTTTAAATGTAGTTTGCAGAACCTCTGCTGATTTTCTGCAAAGCATCATTCTCTCCAGAAAAATCTCAAAGTAATCATACATGGAGCAGATGCTTTCATCTACCTGAAGGTTTAACGCCAGCACTGATTTATCTCTTTCAATTTTCAGCTTGGATTCTGTAACTGCATAATTCACACGATCATGTATATCATAAGCAGAGCTTTCTTTCTGACGTACTCTGCTTCTCCTTACATCTGTCTTGTCTGCGATAATCAATGCCGCAGAAACAATATCCTCCGGGCTTCCTGTAGATTCATCGTGGTTTCCGATTGCAGAGACAATTGTGATTCTGTCTTCCAGAGGCATGTTGGTTTCCTTCAGAAGATCGTTTGCAAGCAAAGCGCCATATTCTGCATGATGATTCCTGTTGATCGCATTTCCAATATCATGCATATATCCGGCTATTTTGGCCAGCTCCACTTCGTGTTTAGGATATTCCAATCTTTCCAGAATTTTTCCTGCCCTTTGCGAAACCTGTATACAATGCGCCTTAGAATGGTCTGTATATCCCAGCAGTCCCAGATTGGCATCTCCTTTTTTCAGATATGCGTTTATTTCTTTATTATTCAAAATTTCTTTATATTTCAAGTGTATTCTTTCTCCTTTTTCTTCTTTAAAGTTCTTTTTCAGGATAATTGTAGTTAAGCAAAAACATATTATTGTCTTAAAAATGTAAAATTTTATTTAAATATTTAAAAGAAGGAAGCACCTGTCTGCTACAATTCGACAAGTGCTTCCTTTTTTGTATACTTCTTTAACCTGTTTAAAAATACTACAAATAGTTTTTCTTAAAATTAAAAGAAATTCATCAGCGCATTTCTTAGTCACCATTAAAAAATTTATCTATTTTTCTTTTCCAGTCACCCTTTTGTTTTACATGATCATCTTCTGTTATTTTTACTTCTGTTCTTCCGGTTTTCTTTACATCCGAAACCGATTTTTCATACTTAAAACCATAGCGATCAATTAAAGCGACTGTAAATGTATCGTATTCATCATACGCATCTGATATTTTTATTAATACTGTATTCTCATTTGGATTTTTTCTTTTCTCAATTTCGGTTCCCTCACCAATAGTAACATAAATTTCATTAATAACCTGGTCTGTTGCGTTGATAATAGTCAGGTAACGGTCATCCTTACTTTTCTCAGCTTTCTCGATGGTTACTTTCTCATCTTTTTTATCAGAAACACGGGGTAGTATTACAAACTTTAACAATAAGCCAACTCCCAGAATAATAACAGCCCCACATCCCAGCCATATCCATACTTTTTTCATTTTCCTCTCCCTTTTACTTATCAGGGTTTCCTCTGTTTATACCTTTCTTTCTGAATTTTTCTTCTTAAAATGTAACTTTTTACTTTTTTTATTTTCTTCCGGTGGACGCGGCACATTCTCCTCTTCTGTTAAATTTTTTTTCTGATTCTGAGCTTCTATTTTAGATTTATATAAGTTACTTACTGTACTTTCTATTTTTCTGCTATATTGTCCTGCCCTATTCTTTATTTCCAGACCTTCTCTTTCAGCCTCGGAAATATCATTTTTCAAATAGCTTATCTGTGCGTTCAAAGATTTACGATAAAATGGCCAAGCAGCCACAACTAATGGTTCAGTTTTCAAATATAGAATAATTCCAATAAATCCAGACAACACATATACGATTCCCCAAATGCCCATAGCTTCATTAACAATTGACAATTTAGCCAGTGCGCATACCACCACTAGGCCAAGGCTTATCACGCTCACAAGCTTTACTCCCAACCATGACAATAAAATAGCAACAATCAAGAGTATTTTAGAATCAAAAGAAAAAAGTTCTTTTCCAAAAATTTTAAATTCATTTGTTCCTAAAAATATTTGAATCAAAGATGCCAATAGCATCAGAACCAATATGCATACTACAATCTCACGTATTGATTCCAGTACATTCTTAAAACCCTTTATACGCACAACATACGCTGAATAAATAAACACCGCATACATCATCGAAATCATATCTGGTCTTATAGATACTGTAGAATGACCATTTTTCCATCCCACAAAAGATAACAGAATGGCCACCAGCAGAAAAAGAATTAAACAAGGTGTACCCTTTCTCTTAATGACTTTCCCTGTATATACTTCTCCAACACACTTGAATTCTTCTGCAAACATTTCACTTGCAATCTGTTGTGCTTCCTCTTCCGTTCCAGAAGGCGCATTTACGACATAACTTTTATCATGTTCTGTTGCTACTGTGCCCCCTGCATGTACTAAAAACTGAGACATTTTCTCATTTCTCCTTTGTATTTCAAGCTTGTCCTTCAGGCATACAGCTTCACAATATTTTTCAGATTCTCCACTGCATAATCCATACCTTCTACCGTAATATGCTCACATGGACCATGGAATGCATATCCACCGGTTCCAAGGTTCGGGCAGGGAAGTCCCATGAAGGAAAGTCTTGCTCCGTCTGTACCACCACGGATAGCTACAGTCTCCGGATTCAGCCCTGACTGCTGCACAGCCTTCTTCGCATTGTCGATCAGGTGCATACATGGCTCGATCATCTCTTTCATATTGCGATACTGCTCTTTCATAGTGAGAGTCACAGTACCTTCGCCATATTTTTCATTGAGGAGCTTGGCAATATGTCTCATCATCTCCTGACGGCAGGCAAACATGGCGCTGTCGTGATCACGGATAATATACTCAAGGCTTGCAGATGACACATCACCGCTCATCTCGCAGAGATGGAAAAATCCCTCATACTCTTCTGTATTAGCCGGAGTATCTCCTGATGGCAGCATATTGTTAAATTCCATAGCAACCAGAGCTGCATTGATCATGGTATTCTTACTGCTGCCCGGATGTACGGAAAAGCCTTTGATCTTAACTTTGGCACCGGCTGCATTGAAATTCTCATATTCAATTTCATTCTCAGCACCGCCATCCACTGTGTATGCAAAATCCGCTCCGAATCCCTCTACATCAAAAAAATCTGCTCCGCAGCCAACTTCTTCATCCGGAGTAAAACCAATGCATATTTTTCCGTGGGGAATATTTTCTGTAATGATCTGCTCTGCCATAGTCATGATCTCAGCCACACCTGCTTTGTCATCAGCACCAAGAAGTGTGGTGCCATCTGTAGTGATCAGCGTTCTCCCTTTCAGAGCTGCCAGATGTGGAAAATCCTTCAGTGTAAGGGTATATTCGCTCTCTCCCAGCTTCACATCTCCTCCGTCATAATCCGGGATGATCTGGGGATTTACATTTTCTCCTGAGAAATCAGGTGCTGTGTCCATATGTGCAATAAAGCCAAGAGCAGGCTTATCTTCCAGACCTTTTGTCGCCGGGATCACACCATAGACATAGCATTTATCATCAATGCGCACATCCTGAACTCCTATTTTTTTCAATTCCTCTGCCAGTTGATTTCCAAGATCAAACTGACGACTTGTGGATGGCACATTCTCCTGCTCATCCTCGCTTGTGGTATAAACCTTTACATAGTCTAATAAACGTTCATATGCTCGCATTTTGATTTTCTCCTTTTACCTGCTTATTTTTTCAGATGCCGGGAATTACCGCAGTATCTGATTTTCTTTTTTGACCTTTTGTCTCTGGTATCATCATATGATGATACCAGCGGATTGTTTCGTGCGTTGCACTCCCACAATCCTACCCAATATTCGCATATCGTGAAGCATACACTCCACTTTTATGCTCATATTGGGGCGGGTTTCAAGGTCATTTTCCCACCTTTGTGCAAGCACAGGTGGGGGAATGACCTTTTTCCCCTGGTATCATCATATGATTTTATAACTCTTCCAGTCTTTCCAATTCTCCGCCAAATGAAGTATCCATGCATTCCTCAAAAGATGCTTCCTTCTTCATCTTCTCCAGTGCTATCCCAGCTTTCTTTACAGTCTGCACAGTTCCGGCTCCTGCAATGCAGCCGCCTGGACATGCCATGCCCTCCAGAAGATAACCATTATATTTGCCTGCTTTGGCAGCCATCATCATTTTTTTACACTCCTGAAGTCCATTAGCACTGACTACCTTCACTTCCCGTTCCGGATCCATACGCTTCACAGCTTTCACAACAGCTGCCGCAACACCGCCACTGGCAGCGAAGCCTCGGCCGTCACTACTTGCCTGAGTAAGAGGCTCTTCCTCTGGAATACTGGAAAAATCAACATTCTTTGCGTCAAACATACCTTTCACTTCTTCAAATGTAAGAACAAAATCCACATAGCTTCGAATGGATTTGCGGCTTGCCTCCAGCTTCTTAGCCGCACATGGCCCTACAAAGACAATCTTACATTCCGGCTCCTGCTGCTTCAGAAGTCTGGCAGTCAATACCATAGGTGTAAGTGCCATAGAAATACAGTTTTCAAACTGGGGGAACATCTTTTTTGCCATTACAGACCAGGCAGGGCAGCAGGATGTTCCCATAAATGGGATCTTCTCCGGTACTTCTGCCATGAAATCCTTAGCCTCTTCAATGGTACAAAGGTCTGCACCCACTGCAACCTCTTTAATGTCAGTAAAGCCAAGTGCCCTGAAAGCTCCGCGAAGCTGGGTATTCTTCAGTTCCGGCTCAAACTGACCTGCCACAGCCGGTGCTACAATGGCATAAACCGGCGTATCACTCTTCAATGCCATAATGGTCTGATAGATCTGACCTTTATCCACGATCGCACTGAAAGGACAGCTGACCAGACACATTCCACAGGAAACACACTTGTCATAGTCGATTTCAGCTCTGCCATATTCATCAGAATGGATTGCATCCATTCCACAGGCTTTAGCACATGGGCGCTCCTGTTTAATGATCGCATTATAGGGACATGACTCCAGACATTTTCCACATTTGATACATTTTTCCTGATCGATCACAGAACGGCCATTTTCCATACGGATGGCATCCTTCGGACAGACCTCCTGACATGGATGCTCCAGACAGCCCTGGCAGCCCTCCGTGACGATCACCCGCTTCTCTGGACAGGAGTTGCACGCAAATTTAATAATATTAATAAGTGGCGGCTCATAATATTTTTCTTCAATTAAACTGGCCTCTACACCCTTGGAAATTGGTGCATGTTCAGAAATATTTCGAAGAGGCAGCCCCATTGCCACACGCAGTCTCTCCCCTACGATCGCCCTTTCCAGGAAAATACTGTCTCGATATGTGGCAATCTCTCCCGGAAGGATTTTGTATGGAAGATCATCCATCTCCTTCTCAATATTGCCTTCATAAGCCAGACGGGCAATTTCAGTAAAAATCTGGTGTCTGATTTTTGTCTTAGATGAGTATAGTCCTCGCATTCTCATTTCTCCTTATGCTGTTATTTTACACCAGCCAGATTTCACCGCGTTCAATCCAACTGTCTTTATAGGGTTCCTTTGCTCCTCCGCTTCATATTCTTTATCATACACAAAAATCCTGAAATAGTAAAGCAGTAAAGCGGACATGAGCAATCCGCTTCGCTACTTGCTCATGAACGCAGTCGCTTCGCGATCTGTCAGTGGGAGCTGAAGGCTCCCACTGACAGAAGCATCCCCCCTCACCCGCCGCTTAGTGCTCCGCACACTTGAAGCGGGGGAATGCTTATCTGCGTTCAAATAGTTTACATAAAAAGAACCGGACTCCCTATATCGGGAAATTCCGGTTCCTGTTCTTATTCAACTCTTCTATTCTCATCCACCGATCTGACAATCCAGATCACAGACTGTATGCACTGCCTTTTTCAGCATTTCCATATGCTCCGGTTCCGGTGGGAGTATCTCTGGAAGCTTATACTCTCTTCCGAGCCAATCGTACTTATCCTGCCCCAGACGGTGATATGGAAGAAGATGGATCTTCTTCACACCAGGTAAGGTAGAGGCAAAAGCCGCAATAGACTTAATTTCTTCTACGCTGTCATTAAACGTAGGAATAACCGGAACACGGATCACCAGATTCGTCATTCCGGATAAAGCTACTTTTCTGGCATTTTCAAGAGCCAGATCATTGGGCTTACCTGTAAATTTCTTATGCTTCTCCTGATTTGTATGCTTGATATCCATCAGATAAGTATCCAGATATGGCAATACCATCTCAATATTTTTCCAGGGAACACAGGCCATACTCTCAATAGCTGTATTAATGCCACGCTCCTTGGCTGCACGAAGAAGATCACGGGAAAACTCTGGCTGACAGAGACATTCTCCGCCGGAGAGTGTCATACCGCCGCCGGAGCGATAATAATATGGGCGGTCCTTCTCCACCAGCTCTATCATCTCCCGGACTGTTACGTCACGTCCTATAGTTTTCACACCATCTGGAGTTTTCATTGTCTGAATCTTATATTCCTGGGATTCCGGATTACAGCACCACTGACATCTGAGCACACAGCCCTTCAAAAATACAATGGTACGAATTCCGGGACCATCGTGGATGGAATAACGCTGGACGTCAAAAATACGTCCTGTAGTATCTAAATATTCCATAGATTTCTCCATTATTTCATATATGGTGATGTGCCCCGCAGGCAACATCTCCCTTTAGAAGCCCTGCTCAGTTCTTCTGATAATATCATCCTGTAAGGACTTGGACAGTGTAGTAAACAGTGCACTGTAACCAGCTACACGTACAACCAGATGCTTATAATTCTCCGGATGTGCCTGAGCATCCAGCAGTGTCTCTCTGCTTACAACGTTAAACTGCATATGCATTCCCTTCTGATCGAAGTAGGAACGGATCAATGCAACGAACTTCTCAAGTCCCTCACGTCCTGACAATGCGGACGGATGGAATTTCTGGTTAAACAGAGTACCATTGGATACGATGAAGTGGTCCAGCTTGGCAACAGAGCTTGCTGCTGCGGTAGGTCCGTTCACATCCTTACCGGCGGATGGGGAAACACCATCAGCCACCGGAGTATGGGCATATCTTCCGTCTGGTGTGGCACCAGTCTGTCCGCCCAGCGGCACGTTAGCAGACACAGGATACAGACCTGCCTGATACTGTCCGCCTCTTGGGTTTGAGAAATACTGAAGCGGTTTCGTATAGGTATATGCAACGTCTCTTGCAAAAGCGTCAACCTCCGGAATATCATTTCCGAATTTAGGAACCTCTGCGATCATGTCGTGAATTTCCTCATATCTGGCCATCTTCTCAGGTGACATCTGAGCATTCATGACAGACTTCAGGACAGCTGCTGTAGTCTCAGCATCAACCTTAGCTCCGCTCTCGGTCATCTCTCTTAAGATACCGGTCGTTATTTCTTTCACAGACTGCTCATCCAGCCCCTTGCCATAGTTCCATGCAAGAGCCTCTTTCAGCTCTTCCATTGTAAACTTCTTCTCCTCATATACAAGCTGACGGATCGCATAAAGGGAATCTGCCATATTCGCAATACCAAAGCCCTGAGGACCTGTAAAGTTATAAACTGCACCGCCTTCCTGTACAGTCTTTCCACGCTTGATACAATCATCGATCATACTGGAAAGGAACGGAAGAGGACAACGCTTGGCGTGAGCTACATCAATAGCATTATCTGCATTTACAAGCAGTGAGATACAATATTCCATCTGCTTCTTATATGCATCATAGAACTGGTCAAAGGTCTTCATCTGGGTTACATCACCGGTAGGAATACCAACCATCTCACCCTGATCCATACCATTTGCAAATACAAGCTCCAGCGGACGGCACATATTGAAGAATGCAGCGTCATGCCATCCCTCTGTCTTACCAGCCTTCTGCGGCTCAACGCAACCGATAATATTATATTCACGGGCATCTGCAAGGGAAAGTCCTCTGTTCTGCAGTGCCGGGATAATTACCTCGTCATTATAATAAGCAGGAAGTCCAATACCTGTTCTGGTAAGCTCAGCTGCCTTGATCAGAAGATCATGTGGAGAGCCATTCCATACACGGATGGAAAGGGACGGTGCCGGAAGATGTACATGCATAGATGCTTCAATACACATGAAGGAAAGGTCATTTGTTACATCCTCACCTTCCTTATTCTGACCGCCTACGATCAGGTTCTGGAACAAGCTGTATCCTGCAAAGCCCTCAGCAGAAGCCACATCACGACACTTGTTCAGGTCATTTAATTTCACCCAGATACAGTCAAGCAGCTCCTGAGCTGCCACTCTGGTGATCACACCGCTCTCAATATCCTTCTTATAGTAAGGATACATATACTGATCAAAACGTCCTGGTGAAATGGAATGTCCGCTAGACTCCATCTGAAGGAGCTGCTGCACAAACCAGAAGGACTGACATGCTTCCCAGAAATTAGTTGCGCCCTTAGCAGGCACCTTACTACAGTTAGATGCGATTACAAGAAGCTCTGCTTTACGCTGAGGATCTGTACATTTCTCTGCCATTTCAAGAGCAAGTCTGGCATATCTTGCTGCATAATCCATAACAGCCTGACAACTCAAAATAACTGCTTCCAGGAATCGGGAACGCTCTGCATAATCTCCGTCACCTACATTGCATTTATCCAGCTCAGCCTGTGCCTTCGCCATAATGCCCTCGTATCCGATCTCAAGAACTTCCCAATATTTTACGGTAACATGTCCTACACCATTGTAAAAATAGTTTCCTGGTGTAAAAATATTATGATCGATGGCGCGGATTGCCTCCGGTGCCATATATGCTGTGGCAAGCTCACTGGTAGTCTTACCCTTCCAGTATTTGTGTACTTCACGAAGATCTGCTTTAGCCTGCTCTGAGATATAGAAAGGATCAGCAGTTCTTGTTGCAACAGTATCAAGCTCATCCTCAAGCCACTGGAATGAAAATTCCGGGAATGTCTGGCATCCTCTTGGAGCAATGGAGCTGCTTCCTACAATCAACTCCTCATCACGGATGATAATGGGAATATTATGTAAAATATGGGCAAAAGCTTTCGCTCTTCTGGTAATGATCGGCTGATCCTCAGTCTCCTTATAAGACTCTGTGATCAGCTTGGCTCTGTAAGATTCGATCTCCGGCATCTTCGCATAGAGATGGTCAACCAGACGAGTAATTCTGGAGGATTTCGGAATCTCACTTGTATTGTATTTCTCCATGGTTCTCCTTTCTCATGGAAGTTCCGGCATAAATGACATGTCCTGCGCTGTTCCATGACATAGTTTTCTATGCTCATTATACGTCATCTCCCATACGGTGTCAACATAATTCAACACTATTTTTGTTGCTTTAGTTGGTGTTTTTGTTCTGTTTTTGTGGTTTTCCGTTGTTTTTAGATTAGAAATCACATTTTCCCCGACCATTTTATCATCTTCCCAAAAGAACACAGAACAAAGCATACAGCTTCCTCTTACACGCAAAAAAGCAGACAGTCTCTTATGAAACCATCTGCTTACAATATGCTAATCATATTTATTTAATGACATCCGCCGCAGCTTCCACAATTTCCATTGCAGCCTTTTCCACTTTTTTTATCCTTCCGGATGCTTCTGATCGCAAGACCTGCAATCGCTGCTACAATAACACCAACAACCACTGTTCCCATACTCTGCTCCTTTCTGGTTACCTGTAGCTCAAGTTGTCACAGTTAACTTCAAAACACTTCTTAAAATTTTATTTATATCTGAAGGCTATGGGCCTCTTACATTGTTAGTATAGGCTAACGTTTATTAGATGTCAATATTTTTTTTAAAAACAACTTCCTTATATCAGCAAAAATCTCATTCCAAAATCAGCCGCTTTATACATTCAACTTCATCTGACCATCTTTAATGTATCCCATATTCCGCATTCCACGGTAAATGACATAGGATAAAATTCCCGGAAGCAGGAAATGAAATACTACAATTTTCAGTATGACCAGTACCGGAGATTCAATAGCGGCCATAGTCTGATAAGTCATGATCTGTCCCACCAGACCGGAGGTTCCCATTCCAGAGCCTGTAGCATTATTTATCATATGGAATGGTCCTGTGATCGCAATCGGTCCCAGAATCGCAGATGCCAGTGTCGGTGGAAGCCAGATCAGGGGACGCTTCATAATATTAGGTATCTGAAGCATAGATGTTCCAACACCCTGTGCAAAAAAGCCGCCCACACCATTATCCTTAAAGCTTATCACTGCAAAGCCTATCATCTGACAACAGCATCCGATGGTAGCCGCACCTGCTGCCACACCATTTAATCCCAGAATAATCCCAAGAGCAGCGGAGCTGATCGGCAAAGTCAGAACCATTCCCATGATAACCGAAACCACGATTCCCATAAGGATCGGCTGCTGCTCAGTTCCCCAGTTCACCAGGTCTCCAAGCCAGGTCATGAACCTTGACACTCCAGGGCCCACCAGAATCCCTACTGCACCACCGGAAAGGATCGTAACTGCCGGAGTGATCAAAAGATCCAGCTTTGTTTTTCCTGCAACCAGTCTTCCCACAGTAATTCCCACATAGGCTGCGACAAATGCGCCGAGAGGCTCTCCTGGGCCTGCTAATACCAGTGCTCCTGTATCTGACAGCAATGTTCCTGCGATCAGATTAGAAGCATATGCACCAATCATTCCGGCAGCTGCCGCAGACAAAAGCACATATGTGGATTCCCGGAATTTATACGCAACTCCAATACCGATTCCTGCGCCTGTAAGTCTCTGTGCCACTATGGCAAAGGTGCTTAAGTAAGCACCATACGTGCCACCCATCAGATCACCGATCTGCTTCAGGATAGTTCCAATGATCAAAGTGGAAAACAATCCCAGAGCCATACCGCTCAGACCATCAATAAAAATATTATTCAAAATTTTTTTGATTGCTTTCATAAGCCTCCTTATCCTAAATATGCTTTTAATAATTTCAATGTGTTTTTCGCCCCGTCTCTATGAGAACGCTCATAGCCATGTGAAGCATAAACACCAGGTCCGATCAGACCATGCTTCATGTCATAACCTGCCTTCAGAGCTGCATCCACATCGGAACCATAATGAGGATATACATCTACTGCGAAAGAAATATCATTCTCCTGTGCAGCCCTAATAAGTCCGGATACCACCTGATAATCATACGGGCCCATACTATCCTTTGCACAGATGGAAACCATTGTCTCGTCACACTCTAAGCCATTTCCGACGCATCCCATGTCTACGGAAATCATCTCAGTTACCCCATCCGGAATTGCAGCGCATCCACCATGTCCCACTTCCTCATAAGATGTGATCAATACATAGATCGTGCGCTCCGGCTGAAGCTTTTTCTCCTTCAGATATCTGGCATAGCCAAGAAGGATAGCTGTGCTGAATTTATCATCCAGAAAACGGCTCTTAATGTATCCACTCTCAGTCACTACTGTTCTTGGATCAAAGCACACAAAATCACCGGTCATGATTCCAAGTTTTTTTACATCTTCTTTCGTCTTCACAGGCTCATCCAGAATGGCCTCCATAGTATCATAAGTACGCTTGGTATCACTATAATCTCCATTTACATGAACAGAAGCATTCTCCAGCTGGAAGGTAGCATCATAAACCTTGCCTGTTTTGGTATAAACCTTACAATTCTCAGCTTCAGCATTATTAGGATTCATTCCGCCAATATTGGTAAGCTTCAGACGGCCATTATCCATGATCTGGCAAACCATACCGCCAAGTGTATCCATATGGGCAGCAAGGACAACCGCATTCTTGTCATCTTTACCTCCAAGCTTTACCAATACAGCTCCCTTCTGCGTGATCTGCGGCTCATAGCCCAGCTTCTCAAACTCCTTCTTTACAAAATCAGCAGCCATATGTGTAAACCCACTTGGACTTGGAACTGCAAGCAGCTCCTGTGCTGTTTTCATAACATAATCTGTATACTTTTTCATGATCGTATCTCCTTTTTTATTTTTTTACAAAAGCTTCCCATGAATTTCCATAGGTACTCTGGCCTTTACCATAATTCCGTTATCCGTGTATTCCTCTGAAAGCAGCTGTCCATACTCCCTGATCAGCTGGATCTTGCCGGCCTCCTGATATGCAAAAAGCTTCTCCACATAAATCTGCTCTTCGGAAAGGATTTTCCCCAGAAGCAGCTTTAAATCCTCCAGGCCTTCCCCTGTTTTGGCAGAAACCTTAAGAGTATAATCTGCCATACTGTCACGCATGCGGATCGCTGCACCCACATCGACCTTATTAAATAAAGTAATCGTCTTTTTGCCCTGGACACCAAGCTCCTGCAAGGTATCATAAACAACCTCCATCTGCTGTACTGCCTGAGGATTCGAGCAGTCTACCACATGAATAATGTAATCTGCGTATTTCGCTTCCTCCAGGGTACTCTTAAAAGCTTCAACCAGATTATGCGGCAGCTTACGGATAAACCCAACAGTATCTGTAAGCAGGATCTGCTGTCCGTCATCTAATGTCAATGCTCTGGTTGTCGGATCCAATGTGGCAAACAGCTTATCCTCTGAAAGCACTCCGGCTCCAGTGAGGGTATTTAACAATGTAGATTTACCTGCATTGGTATAACCTACAATAGCAGCTGTTTTCATCTTTCCCCGGGTACGTCCGGTGCGAAGCAGTTCTCTGTGCTTCTCCACCTGGGAAAGCTCCTCCTTCAACGCTGTTATCCTCTTACGGATCAGACGGCGGTCACTCTCCAGCTTCTTCTCACCAGGTCCCCTTGTTCCGATTCCGCCTCCAAGCCTTGACAAAGATGCACCAAGACCTACCAGCCTTGATGCCCTGTAACGCAGCTGTGCCAGTTCTACCTGGATCTTGCCCTCGCTGGTTGTGGCATGCTTTGCAAAAATATCAAGGATCAAAAGGGTTCTGTCCATCACCTTGCATTCCAGCTCACGCTCCAGATTATTCATCTGTGCCGGTGAAAGCTCATCATCACAGATAATTCCCGTGGCATCTGTGGCCAGCATAAGAGCACGGACTTCCTCTATCTTTCCCTTTCCAATATAAGTCCCGGGATGAACAGTCTCGCGGTTCTGGATAATCTTTCCCACTGTTTCTGCTCCTGCAGTGTCTGCCAGCTCCTCCAGCTCATCCAATGACTCCTTTACATTATCATTTTCATCCAGCTGGACTCCTACCAGGATCACACGCTCCTGTATCTCTTCAATGTATTCCATAAATCCTCCTTTCGGATTTCGATATACTAACTTCTGGTTACTTTTCAATCAGAAAATCATCTGTTAGAGTATAACATACTCCCATCATTTTTGGGAGTGGATTCATGAAATAAAAAAACAACTAAAAATTACAAAACGCATAGTTAACTGATGTATAATAAATTAAAGGACTGATTTCGTCCACATCAGAAACTATGTATCAATTATTGACCTACATAACAGGAGGACTCTTATGAAAAAGAACAAGCTGAAAACTATTCTTGCCACCTTATGTCTGTCGTGCATGCTTCTGACAGGCACTCATTCCATCCAGGCCGAAGCCACCACCAGCACTCCCCAGACTACAGTTCCTGCCACAGAGAACACCGGTGCTCCTCAGTCTCCTGTTCCTGCTAACGCGAACACCTGGAAGACCAGGAAAGGATATCACTACTATTACAACGCTCAGGGACGAAAGGTCACAGGCAAAGTTAAGATTGGCTCCCGCTACTATTTCTTCGACAAAAAAGGAATTCAGCGTTATGGATGGAAAAAAATCAAAAACAACTACTACTTTTTCCGCATCAGCACCGGCACAACCGGAGCTTATATGCTGACCTCTACCAAGGTAAACGGAATTTCCCTGAATTCCTCCGGACGCGCCAGTAAATCCGGTTCTAATGTACGCAAGCTTCAGCTGATGACAGAAGCTAACAAAATTGTGGAAAAGATCACCAAGCCTGGCATGAACAAGACACAGCGTCTCCGTGCCTGCTTCGACTATGTTAAGAAGCATTATCCATATTTCACCTGGCGTCAGTTCAGAAATACCTCCGACTGGGAGAAGGATTTTGCAGAGGATATGTTTATAAGAGGACGGGGAGACTGTATTTCCTACGCTTCAGCCTTTGCTTATCTGGCTAATGCCGTAGGTATGAAAAAGATATATGCCGTTTGTTCCGGCGGACATGGCTGGGCAGAGATCAATGGCAAGGTCTACGATCCTGACTGGGCACTGGTAAGCAATGTAGATTCCTATTTTGCCATGCCTTACAGCCTCAGTGGTGTAAACGGACGCCCTATGTACAAGGGAAACAGGCTTTATGTAAAAAAAATCTGACATCATACATAAACACATAAAAAAGCCCCACTGCTTATTGCTTTTCGCAACCAGCCCAGGGGACTTACTTGATTCGAAAAAAAGGATTTGAACTACGGTTTCCTTCCGTAACTTCAAATCCTTTTTATATTCATACATCCTGCATTCTTTACTCAGTGCTTCCCGTTCTGGACTTCAAAAAATCAAGCTCTTTGGAAGCTTCTTCATCCTCCGGATACATTCCCACATAAGATACTACTTTCTCTTGGGCTGTAACAAAATCCAGTTTTTTCTCATAAACCACAATTTCATTAAACAACAGACTCTGCATTTCATCATCAGAAGCAACTGTAATCCCATTGTTTATATTTTCAAGAGCAGAATCATAATTTCCTTCTGCAATATCACACACAGCCAGACCATTATAGCCTAATGCAGCTGTCTTCATCTGGTTCTTGGAAGTATCCTCCAGCTTCTGGCTGATGAACTGCTGATACATGGCACGGGCATTAGCATAATCTTCCTGGGCGCCGTACACCATACCAAGAAGCAGAAGTGCTTCTGTGCTTCCCTGATTGGAGGCATCTGTCAGCTCCTTCTTTGCATTGGCATAATCTTCCATATAGTAATAGATCCTGCCCCGATTACACAGATCATCTGCCCCTTTGGCTTCAGTTGATAAAACAGCCTCCAGGTACCTGGTTCCATCAGCTTCCATGTCCTTTTCCAGATAGGTCTCATAAATCTGAATAGCACGATCATAGCTGGAATCTTCACCATATGCCTGCTCAAAATCCAGAGAAGCCTCATCATATCCATCCATAGCAAGAGCAACCTTGCCTGTCAGGAACCAGGAATCTGCATCCATATCATAATTCTGTGCAAGCTCCTGACAATCTGCCATGGCCTCCTGGGGCTGCCCTGCCTGTAATCTCGCTGTAGCGCGGTACAGATACAGATCACGAGCCATACCCTTACTTACTCTCTCCTGAGAAAGAGCATTTGTAAAAGCACTCACAGCTTCTTCGTAATTTCCAAGACGAAGCTGGCAGATCCCGATTCCACGATAGGAAACCACAAGCTTAATCCCATTATTTACAGAGGTATTAAACTCATCCAGAGCGTACTCATAGCTTCCCTGCTCCAGATCCTTCTGAGCTTCCTTAAAAATCTGCTGTTTTTCATTATCACAGCCCGCCAGAAGAGTAATCCCCATGACGGCTGTTATCATTATTGCTATTTTTCTGATTTTCATTCTCAACCAACGATCAGTCCCTCGGCTTCCATTACCTGTACAACACTGTCTACATATTGATGACAAAGCTCATTTGTCTCAGCCTCTACCATAACACGGATCAACGGCTCTGTACCACTTTCACGCACAAGGATACGTCCGGAATCTCCAAGCGCCTCAGCTGCTGCCTCAACAGCTGCTATAACCTTTGGATTCTCCCGTGCAGTTTTCTTATCTGCTACGCGCACATTGCGAAGAACCTGAGGATATACTTTCATCTCTTTCGCAAGGTCACATAATGTAGCTTTCTTATCCACACATGCCTCCATGACCATAAGAGAGGTAAGGATACCATCTCCGGTAGCAGCGTAACGGCTGAAAATAATATGTCCGGACTGCTCTCCACCGATGCTGTAGTTGTTAGCAAGCATATTTTCAGCAACATACTTGTCACCTACTGCAGTCTGCTCATAACGCATTCCTTCGCGTTCCAGAGCCTTGTAAAGTCCCATATTGGACATAACTGTGGTAACAACTGTATCTCCATTCAGTTTACCCTGCTCCTTCAGATATTTACCACATACATACATGATCTTATCACCATCAATAATATTTCCACGGTGATCAACTGCGATACAACGGTCAGCATCTCCATCATAAGCAAATCCAATGTCAAGACCATTTTCCACTACATATTTCTGAAGAACTTCAATATGTGTAGAACCGCAGTTAGTATTGATATTAGTACCATCCGGCTGATTATTGATCACATATGTCTTCGCCTGAAGTGCTTCAAAAACGCTCTTTGCAATTGCGGAGGAGCTTCCGTTTGCACAGTCAAGGCCCACCTTTACATTCTTGAAATCACGACTTGGGATGGAGATCAGATATCCAATATAACGGTTACGTCCGGATGCAAAATCAATAGTACGTCCAATGTCCTCCTTGCGCGCCAGAGGCAGCTCCTCGATCTCACCATCAATATAAGCTTCAATCCGTTCCTCGATCTCAGCTTCAATCTTCTGTCCGTTTCCATTCAGAAGCTTGATTCCATTATCGTAGAATGGATTGTGGCTGGCAGAGATCATGATACCGCAGTCAAAATCCTCTGTACGGACTGCAAATGATACACTTGGAGTAGTTGTTACATGAAGAAGATAAGCATCTGCACCGGAAGCTGTAAGACCGGCAACAAGAGCATACTCAAGCATATAGCTGCTTCGTCTGGTATCTTTTCCGATTACGATCTTTGCCTTATGGTCACGGCCATAATACCAGCCTACATAACGTCCAACCTTAAACGCATTGTCAACAGTCAGCTGAACATTTGCCTCTCCACGAAATCCGTCTGTTCCAAAATATTTTCCCATATCTAATCATCCTCCTAGATTATAACTCTCAACTTGTCAATTACAATGCTGTCTTATTTATAAAGTCCGTCCGGATATACCCCAGCCTCAGTAAGCTCCTTAAAGGCTTTGATCACAACCTCTTTATCCTCCTGGTAAGTTACCCCGAACCAGGTGTCCTTTGTTTCAAGAACATCTACCTGGGCTGTTCCATTCTGGATCAGCTCATCGATCATAACCGGAAGCAGATATTCTGCTTTGATATCACCAGGCTTCACATTCTGAAGGAATTCTACAAAGCCATTATACAGGGTATCCATAAATGCAGGAGTCAGTCCCCACATATTCATGGAAACCAGCTCATTCAGATCAAGCTGCTCTGCCGGCTTGTCATCCTCGCGGCTCTCAGCGCCCTGAGCTGTCTTAAAAATATTATGTGTCTCTGTGACACCTGTAAGCTTACCATCTGCAATATGGCAAAGACCTCTTGTAACGCTTCCGTTATCACTTAAGGTATTTCCAAGTCTGAAGCCAGCCATGCAAATATGAAGAACATCATCAGCAGGCTGCTCCTGAATCAGATAATCATGCACCTTTACATACGCTTCCTTACCATAGTAATCATCTGCATTGATAACTGCAAATGGCTCTGTCAGAAACTCCCGTGCACAGATAACAGCATGTCCGGTTCCCCATGGCTTGGTTCTGTCAGCCGGCTTTTCAAATCCTTCCGGAAGCTTCTCCATCTCCTGATATGCATAAGCAACCTCGGCGATTTTCTCAACTCTTGCACCAATAGTGCTCTTAAATTCCTCTTCCAGATCCTTGCGGATGATAAAAACAATCTTGTTAAAACCTGCTTCCAATGCATCCCTGATGGAATAATCCATAATGATCTCACCATTTGGTCCAACCGGCGCAAGCTGCTTGATTCCATTTCCAAAACGGCTTCCAACACCTGCTGCCATAATTACAAGCGCTGTCTTTTTCATAGGTAAACCCTCCATTTATTTGATTGTTTTATTACTTACTGCTCCTGAAGATTACTTAATTTCACAGCCTGGTCTGCTGCGATCAGACTATCAATGATCTCATCCAGGTCTCCGCCCAGAATATTATCCAATCTGTGAAGTGTAAGCTTAATACGATGATCTGTCACACGTCCCTGTGGGAAATTATATGTTCTGATCTTCTCAGAGCGGTCACCTGTACCAATCTGGCTTCTTCTTGCTTCAGCCTCAGCATCATGCTGCTTCGCCAGCTCCATCTCATACAGACGGGAACGAAGCACCTTCAAAGCCTTATCTTTATTCTTCAGCTGTGACTTCTCATCCTGACAGGAAATTACTATTCCTGTAGGAATATGAGTTAATCGTACAGCAGAGTCTGTAGTATTGACACACTGTCCACCATTTCCGGATGCACGGAATACGTCAAATTTACAGTCATTCATATCCAGATGGAAGTCGATTTCTTCTGCCTCAGGCATGATTGCAACAGTACATGTAGAGGTATGGATTCTTCCACCAGATTCAGTCTCAGGAACTCGCTGTACACGATGTACACCACTTTCATATTTCAGTCTGGAATAAGCTCCGGCACCATTGATCATAAAGGTAACCTCTTTGAAACCGCCAATTCCATTCTCATTCAAGCTCATCATCTCTGTTTTCCAGCGTCTGGATTCTGCATACTTCACATACATTCTGTATATCTCAGCAGCAAAAAGCGCAGCCTCATCTCCACCAGCGCCGGCACGGATCTCCACAATAACGTTCTTGCTGTCATTAGGATCCTTAGGTAAAAGAAGGATTTTCAGCTCATGCTCCAGTGCTTCCACCTGCTTCTTGGCATCAGAAAGCTCTTCCTTAAGCATCTCCCTCATTTCCTCATCCTTCTCTTCTTCCAGCATGGAAAGACTATCCTGGATGGTTTCTTTATTCTTCTTATATTCCTTATAGGTATCCACAATTGGCTGCAGGTCGCTCTGTTCCTTCATCAGTTTCTGGAAACGCTCTGGATTGGATGTTACATCCGGCTCACCCAGCTCGTTCAGAACTTCTTCGAAGCGTATGAGCAAATCGTCCAACTTGTCAAACATGGTTTTCCTCCTGTTATTTTCTGTTGCTGCAAAAACTGCACAACAACAATTTCTATTCTTTCTTCTGAGGCAGCAGCCTCAGCATTCCACAAAGGATCATCGTCTTCCCAGCACAACTCTGTCCAGTCCGGTCAGATCCTTAATGATCTGTACATCAAAAAAGCCATTATCACACATCAGCTTCGATACTGCCTCACCCTGATCATATCCGATTTCAAACAGCATCCAGCCATCCTTTTTCAGAAAAGGCGCTCCCTCTGATACGATTTTTCTATAAAAATACAGTCCATCCTCATGGCCGTCCAGTGCAAGCCGCGGATCGTGATCCCGCACCTCCTCCATAAGCTCTTCAATGTCTGCACTCCTGATATAAGGGGGATTCGAAATAAGGATATCATATAGTGCTGTATCTTTACCAGCCTTTTCTTGAAAAAAAGGTGACAAAAACAAGTCACTTTCCACAAGCTCTGCTCTGTCTGTCACCTGAAGCCCTGCTGCATTTCGTTCCGCCACCTGAAGTGCCGGCCTGGAAACATCGGCACCGACTCCATATGCGTCTTCCTTAAGAGCCAGAAGACTTAAAAGAATACAGCCCGATCCGGTGCACATATCCAGAATCCTGGGAGCATTTTTCCCCTTCAGGATTTCCAGGGCTTTCTCAACCAGCGTCTCAGTGTCCTGTCTGGGCACCAGTACATTCTGGTTGACATAAAATTCATATCCCATAAACCAGGCCTGGTGAGTAATATGCTGCAACGGAATATGACTCGCTCTTTTTGCAATAGCCTCCCGGTATGCAGTCGCTTTTTCCTCATCCACCAGCTCATCTGAGTGGGCAAAATAAAAAGCTCTGTTCACACCAGTCACATATTCCAGAAGAAGCCAGGCATCCAGCCTGGCTTCCTGGAGCTCATGCTCTTCCAGAACCTTGGTTCCTTCTTTTAATAAAGCTTCCAGAGATATCATTTCTCTTCACCTGTTGTATTTTCATCATTTTCGCAGGGAATATCCAGATCAAACTCTTCCTTTAAATATGTTCTCCAGTCAAACACAGCCTCCACAGCTTTAATAGCAACCTCCGCCATATCTGCTGTAGGCTCCTTAGTGGTAAATTTCTGCATTGCCATACCTGGCTTACTCATCATCAGGGCAAATTTACTGTCAGTTCTTCCTGCCCACTGGATGATCTCAAATGAAATTCCGGATACAATAGGCACCATAAGGAGACGTCCAAAAAGACGCAGCCAATACGAAGGTACCAATACGAAAATAAAATGCAGGAAAATACTTACCAGCATAACTAGGAATAAAAAGCTTGTTCCACATCGTCTATGAAATCTGGAGCTTTCCAGTACATTCTCCACTGTCAATGGCTTGCCATTCTCCACACAGTTAATACATTTATGCTCTGCTCCATGATACATAAAGGTTCTCTGGATATCCTTCATTCTGGAAATCAAAAGCATATATCCCATAAACAAGCCCAACTTCACAAATGCTTCCACAATAGTAACTACCACCTCGGAAGCACCTACCTTACGGCAAAGGCTTGCCAGCGCATAAGGCAGAAGCATAAATGCGGCAATGGAAACTACTATAGAAACAGCTACAGTCACATAAAGTAAAGCCTTAAATGCCCTGTCCTCTTTTTTCTTCTTAGCCTCCAGTTCCTCCTGAGAAAGAGCTGCATTCTTCTTAGTCTCTTCCTCATCCTCCTCATCTCCTGCGATCTCTGCTGAATACATCAGGCATTTAGTTCCTGTCACCAGAGAATCGATGAAGCTGACCATTCCGCGGATAATAGGCTTGCGCCAGATCTTTGCCTTGCCAAAGATACATTTGTAATCTTCAACCTTTACTTCAATTTCTTTATCAGGACGGCGCACTGCAATAGAATATTTGTCCTTATGACGCATCATGATGCCTTCCATTACAGCTTGTCCACCGATGTTAGATGGTTTCATTTTATCCTCCGTCTCATAAATTCAGTCAAATTACAAAGAAAGGTTGAGATTTCCCAACCTCAACCTTCTCATTCAGTAATATTCAAATTATTTATTCAGGCCGTATTTCTCATTGAACTTATTGATACGTCCGCGAGCCTGAGTAGCTTTCTGCTGTCCTGTATAGAACGGATGACATTTGGAGCAGATTTCTACGTGGATGTCCTGCTTGGTAGAACCTGTTACAAAAGTATTACCGCAGTTGCAGGTTACAGTTGCCTGATAGTAATTCGGATGGATTCCTTCTCTCATGATTTTCACCTCTCTATATTTATTCTATTTTATTTGCGTTGAATCTGACGAATTCACACTTTACACAGCCTACTGATTATAGCATGGTGTTATAAGAAATGCAAGTTATTTATAAAAATTTCTGTTTTTTTACCATTTGCACAAATTCTGCATTATTAGATGTGCGGGCAAACATGTTCAGAATCTGCTCAACAGCCTCATCGGACTTCATTCCGTTAAGGGCTTTTCGCATAATATAAACAGCTTCCTGCTCATCTTTGCTAAGCAGCAGATCCTCCCGTCTGGTGCCTGATTTCTGGATATCAATAGCCGGGAAGACCCTCTTCTCCTGCAATTTACGGTCAAGCACAAGCTCCATGTTACCGGTACCCTTGAACTCCTCGTAAATAACATCGTCCATCTTGCTTCCGGTATCAACCAGTGCAGTAGCAAGGATAGTGAGACTGCCTCCTTCACGCATATTACGCGCAGCACCAAAGAAGCGCTTCGGCATATGAAGAGCCCCCGGATCAAGACCACCAGACAAGGTTCTTCCGCTTGGCGGTACTACCAGGTTATATGCTCTCGCCAGTCTGGTAATAGAATCCAGAAGGATCACAACATCCTGCTTATGTTCTACAAGGCGGCGTGCACGCTCCACAACCATCTCAGATACACGCTTATGATGCTCCGGAAGCTCATCAAATGTAGAGTAGATAACCTCCACATTCGGTCCCTGTATTGCTTCCTTAATATCAGTAACCTCCTCAGGACGCTCGTCAATAAGAAGGATGATCAGATGCATATCTCTATTATTCTTAAGGATAGACTTCGCCACATCCTTAAGAAGTGTAGTCTTACCTGCCTTAGGCGGGGAAACGATCATACCACGCTGTCCCTTTCCGATAGGACTGATCAGATCCACTATACGCATGGCTGTAGTACCACCAGGGCGCTCCATGATCAGACGCTCATCAGGAAATATAGGAGTCATATTCTCAAAGCTATATCTCTTCTGACCTTCGCTTGGATGGAAACCATTAATAGATGTCACATACAAAAGAGCGCTAAACTTCTCTCCCTGGGTTTTAATACGGATATTTCCCTGGACTATATCACCTGTTTTCAGATTGAATCTGCGGATCTGTGACGGAGAAACATAGATATCATTCTCTCCCGGAAGGTAATTCTCACTTCGGATAAATCCAAAGCCGTCCGGCATAACCTCCAGAATACCATTGGCCTTCTCTCCACTGTCAAGCTGTATGGCTTCAGCAGAAACATTATAAGGATTGCCGGAATCATCTGCCTGATTGGCGTTCTCATTAGCTGTGCGGGGCTGTTCCTGCACTTCTGCCTTAAGCTCAGCAGGCGGAACTACTTCAACAGCTTTGGCAGCAGTGGTACGCTTCACATAATTCTCCTGTCTGTTCTCGCCATTGTAGCTGCCCTGACGTCCGGTATTCTCATTTCTGCTGTAATTACTGCGGTATTCCGGATTCCGTCTAACAATCGTGCGTGATTTTACAGATGTGGTATCCGACTTCTCATTCTCTGATGCAGCAGCAGGCTCCTGCTTCTCAGAAGACACCTGTACCGTATCTGCTGCTTCCTTCTTATCCTCTTCTAACATACGTTCAATTAATTCAGGCTTTCTCATGGTAGAAATGCCCTTCAGTCCTCTGGCTTTAGCTAAATCCTTCAACGTAGCCAAGGATAAAGATTCATATTTTTCTCTCATCAATCATCTACCTCTTCGACTAATATTGTTCTGAAACATATTTCATTTTGATTTACCGGGATACAAATGTCTGATTAGACAGAAGCTATATATTGAATAAAAAACGTGTTCAAAAAAATCTATCAAGTTTAATTCTAGCACATTCCCTGCACCATGTCTATATCAATTCCAATTATGTCTATCCCTGCCCACATTTTTCAGTTACGTGATAATAAAGCATTTCATCTTTGCTTTGTATTATACACACCTGAAGTTTTTCATTGCAAGAATTTTTTGTCGACACTTATCAAGACGCTTCGACATTTCTTTAACAACAAACACCCGGAGATATTCCTCCGGGTGCCGGTCATCTGAATAATTTAACTCCAATACGGTCCATAAACCTTCTGAATCTTAGCAATCTGTGAATCTGTTATCTGAGCGAGTGCATTCTGAACAGCTGCATATGTCTGCGGTCTGGAGCTCTTCAGAGAAGCATTGTTCAGGATATAATCCTTAACAGATTCTGCGAAATACTCCGAAGAATTCTGTGTTACATAAGCCTTATTGAAGGATGTAACATTTCCTTTCTCTGCTGCAAAAATGCTCTGGAAGCTTGCTGTTTTATCTGTATTTCCAACGATAAATGCAAGGAAATGACCCAGCTCATGGTAAATGGAATCGTCAACCTGCTTCATTGTTATGGATCTTGTCTGCGCTGCAAAATATCCGGAATAGTTAACAGATGGATCAACAACAACCTTAAAGCCTAACTGCTGGAATGCAGCGAGAACATGATTGTCCATTTTACCTGCGATAGAAGCTACATTGGCTTCATATTTAGTCTGATTCTTAACAGAAGTAGTATCGGAAGCTGTAGTGCTTGCAGCATTCACACTGGCAACTGAAACCTGCTGTGTAGTTGTAACCTGAACTGTAGTTGTAACCTTGGAAGTAACCAGTTTCTTCTTGGACTTCTTAGTGTATTTCTCAGTAGAATTGGTAACAACAGTCTTCTTGGTGTCAACAGTTGTATTGCCGGATTTCTTAGTAGAATTGGTAACCTTGGTCTTCGGTTTCAGCTTTCTGGTGTAACTCTTCTTAGCTGCTTTTTTTAATTTAACTGTTTTCTTAGTTGTTTTAGTCTTGGATGTGGTCTTCACTGTAGTCTTCGGCTGAGAAGCTAATGGTGTCTCTTCCTCCGGAATAGATGCTTCCATGATCGGATCTGTGTAGCTTGGGAATTCCGGCACATCACCTGAGCCTGAAAATAAGGATACACCGCCAATCACTACAGCAAGTGCAATAGCAGCACAGCTGGAAACAACCTTCTTATTAGCGAACCACTCTGTAAGTTTCTTTCCTTTCATATATACACACCTCTCTTGAACGGTGATGAACCTGACCTGCCGCTATCCGGAAATCATCTGCATCTTCTAAAGTAACAATATTACACAAAAAAACCGTTTATCCAAATAAATAAACGGTCGCCACAAATAGAAGACTTCTGTCTCCTGTCATATCACATAATCAATCTCAATGCGGCAACCGGCTGTCATAGTCAGCTGACCTTAGACCCTTGGCTTTGCGTCCCTGCCTTTCGACAGGTTTGCCTTTAATTACCCTTCTATAATAGTGCAAAACACAACCATTGTCAACGGTACCCCCTTGTTAATAATTACAAAATTCTGTCTAAAAGTTACGAAACAAAAAAAATCTGTAAAAATATCTGAGCTGATGATAATGGCTGATAACCCTTCTCAAATATTTTCACAGATTCCTTTTCGATGTCTGGAGGACAGCAGACACGCATTACAGTTTGCGCGTAGACTCCCGTTCTATAAGCCTTCCTGCCAGCATTTGCCGTTTAACCACCTTTTTCCGGTCAATCATATCAAACAAAGTACGAATACTCTGCTGTGCAGTTTCCACTCTGGGATATTCCAAAGTGGTAATAGATGGATTATAATATTCTGCAATATCCTGTCCATCAGCCCCTGCCACGCAATAATCCTCCGGTACTCTTTTACCGCTGTCAATGATTGCTTTGCAGGCTCCTACAGCCAAAGTATCTGAAATAGCATAAATACAGGTAAAATTCACTCCTGATTTCAAAAGCTCACAAGTACTGTTATAACCATTCTCAATCGTATAGATTCTTTTACCTGGTTTTAAACGGACTATAAGCTTCTCATCATACTCCAGTCCATTTTTCTCCATTGACCTTTTATAGCCATTCAGATGGCACCTTCCCAGACCTTCATCTCCTGAAGTAATAAAGGCGATCCTTTTATGTCCGCAGCCGCACAGATAATCAACCATACTCTGGCTCTCAATCTCTGTATCACTCGTCACAAGGGCACTTTTAGGATAAGTTCCTGTATCCTCCGGAACTGTTTTTCCGGAACCACTGATCACATACGGAACTCTCAGCATTCTCAGCCTTGACTCGTCATAATCATACATACCGCCAAGAAATATGATTCCTTTGACTTTTTTCTCTTTTTCCAGCTGAAGGGCAAGCTCAACTTCATCTTCATCATCTGCTACATTCTGCAATACCAGGCAATATTTCCTGTCACGGACTTCCCGCTCCAATACATGCAGCATAACACCCCAGTATGAGTTGCTGATTTCTTTTACTATAACTGCGATCGTATTGGAATCAGCTCTTTTCAGATTTCTGGCACTGTTATTCGGCACATAATTATACTCTTTTATAATATCCAGAATCTTCTGTTTCGTCTCAGGATTAATGTCCGGATGATTGTTAATGGCCCTGGACACTGTGCTGACTCCTACGCCACACAATTTCGCAACCTCTTTAATTGTTATCTGCTCCATAACTGCCCTCCTCACGCAACAATGTGTTCATTATATATGTCCTGGCATATTATGGCAAACGATTTTCAATAAAATTTATAAAAAATTATTTATCAGCAAATATGCTTGTCATTATAGGCGATATTTCCTTTTCCGTATTTGTAGAGAACAGCCGGTTCTGAAGACATATGGCTGAAGTCAATAGGCTCTGGAGTTGCAGTTCCCTCTACGATTTTATCAGCACATGTGATAAGATCATGAAGAATTGCTTTTCCGATCGGACGAATAAAATGTCCCGGGAAAATAAGCTCAAAATCTTCTTTATCTAACTTCTTCAATCCCTCTGCATATTCCTTTACTGTTGAGGAATATGTATCAAAAATCAGGATCGGAGTTGACACTACACTGTCTCCTGCAAACAGGAATTTATTTTTTCTATCCAGGAAAACTACACTTCCAGGAGTGTGTCCCGGTGTAAATAATACTTCCAGGCTTCTGCCTCCCAGATCAAAAATCTGATGCTCACTCAGTGGAAGCATCTGGAAATCTCCGGGCTCACGACCTTCAATTATGTACTCTGTTCCATAAAATCCCGGTTCTTTCTTTGTTTTTTCCACATAATGCTTCCAGCCACTTCTAAGCTTCTCTGTATCTGCCATTTTGAAATCTTTTTCACTCAGATATGCCTTTCCGAACTCGTGATTGCCTCCCACATGATCCAGATGTCCATGTGTATTTAATACAACATATGGCAGATCAGTCAGAGTCTCGATCACTTTTTTCAGATTTCCAAAGCCTGAACCGGTATCGATCACAGCTGCACTTTTTTCACCTTTTACAAGATAAATAATGTCAGCTCCGAACTCATCGATTGCCCAGACATCCTCTGCCACCAGCTGAACTGTATAGCCCTCAATTCTCTGTAAATTAATATTATCCATTTTGCTGCCTTTCTGATTTTTATTATCACATCTTTACTGCACCTGCGGTAAGTCCGCTGGTGATATATTTCTGTGCTGCAATATAAATGATTACGATTGGAACCATAGACAGAGTCATTCCGGCAAGCATCAGATTCCACTCAGATCCGGAGGTACTCTTAAACATGTAAATAGCAACTGTCAGAGTTCTCAATCCATTGTCTGAAACATACAGATTTGGCATAAGGAAATCATTCCATGTCCACAGGAAAAACAGTACCAGAAGAGTTATGCTTGTGGATCGTACCAATGGGAAAATTACCTGCCACATGCAGCGGAACATTCCACAGCCGTCAATTGCCGCTGCCTCTTCCAGTTCCTTTGGAATTGATTTCAGGAAACCAACATAGGTAAAAATACCAAATGCTCCGTGGAAGCCGGCATACAGGAAAATAAGTACGGTCAGGTTATTCAAAAGATTTGCATTGGTCAGCTGTACAGAAAGCGCGATCATAATGGAATGGAACGGAATGATCTGTCCAAGGGTAAAGAGCAGATACAAAACGTTTCCAAGCTTTCCAGGGATATGCGCAATTCCATATGCAGCCATAAAGGAAATGATGGTACATACCAGCATGGTTCCCAGGGTTACATATGCTGAGTTTCCGACTACTCTCCAGAATTTCAGACGTTCTATAGCTTCGGTAAAGTTACCGGTATAGAGGTAATGTGGAAAAGAAAGGAAGTTCTGGATCATATCATTATGTGTCTTGAATGCGTTCATCACAAGCAGGATGATCGGCATAAGGAACAGGACACCAAAGAAAAACATAATAATGGTTGGAAGCCATACTTTCTTTTTCATTAGTATTCTACCTCCTTCTTACGAGTGCAGTACAACTGGATCAGAGTAACCGCTGCTACTGTAAGGAACAGGATTACAGATTTCGCTGAGCCATAGCCCAGGTTGTACTTGGTGAAAGCTTCCTGGTAAATATTCATGGCAACTGGCATTGTGGAACCGTAAGGACCACCGCCTGTCATTGCGTTCGGAATATCGAATGACTTAAATGCTCCTGAAATAGAAACAAACAGATTGATCGTGACAGTTGGCATAAGCAGCGGAAGCTCGATTTTCAGAACTTTTTTCAGACCGCTGCAGCCATCCAGCTCAGCAGACTCCATAACATCCTTCGGAATAGTCTGAAGACCTGCGGTATAAATGATCATCAAGAAACCAATGTTCTGCCAGATGGAAACCACAATGATCGTCACAGTTGCCATTGACGGAGTTCCGAACCAACTTATATTTGCCAGCCAGTCCCAGCCCAATGCTCCGCCAAGTGCAGGCATTGCATTTGTAAAAATAAACACCCAGATAAAGGATACCAATACGGCACTGACAATGTTAGGAATGAAGAACATAGCTCTGATCACGCCCTTAGCCTTAATGTTCTCATTCAGGAAATAAGCAAGAATAAATCCAAAAACATTGCTGCCAATAATGGTGAACGCACCAACAAAAAGGTTAAATCCAAAGGAAGTCCAGAATTTTGTATCGGAAAACAGTTTTACATAATTGTCAAATCCCACAAAAGCTTTTTTCCCGGACATCAGATTCCATTTCAGGAATGAATATGGAATGGTTCCGCCAAACAGAGGTGCCAGCATTGCAAAGGAATACAAAAGCAAAGCAGGCAGAATCAGCAGAAGATAAAATTTCTTGTTTTTCTTATATAAAGATGACATATTATCCTCTCTTTCTTTTTCTAAAAGGCTCATCTGCTTATACAGATATCACGATAAATCTTCCATTAAAAAGATTCCCGGGGTGCTCCCCCCGGGAATCGCAGGTCAGCATTTCCTCTTATTTACTGATCCAGATATTCAAGATATGCTGCGTCAAGCTCGGAAATTACCTCATCCTTGTCAGCAGCGTCTGCCATGTAGCCCTGGAAGATATCTCCGGAGATAACATCAAATCCGTTTACATACTGCTGATATACCCACGGAATTACGTTTCCGCTGTTTGCATATTCCAGATAATCGTTTGTAGATGCAGAATCATAACTAACTGTGAAATCCTGGGAAGCTGGTGCAGAACCTGGTTTCTCGGTTACAATTGCAATATATCCGTCAGAAAGAGAAGCATCACTTAAGAAGTCAATAACCTCTTTGCAGGCATCCATATGCTCTGTCTGAGTGCTTACTCCATATACGATTCCTACGTCAACTGCTGCTTTGTTTCTCTCAGCATCATTGGATACTGGTAATGCGAAGTATCCGATTTCCGGCGGGTTATCCATTCTTGCTACTACATTCTGGCTGAACTCACCGCTGATCAACATAGCTGCTTCAGAGTTTGCAAGTGCGTTGAAACCGGATGTAGAGTCACAATCCATCATATTGCTTCCGCAATGAGCTTTGATAACATCAGCTGTTGCAAATACATCATCGATACCATCTACATTGAAGGTTCCCTCACCGGAATTTAACTGATCCAGGAAGCCTTCCATATCATCCTGTACTACGTTTGACATCATTACACTGAACATGTGTTTCAGAGTCCAGGAATCTTTGAATGTGGAAGCGATTGGTGTTACGCCGGACTCTTCCAGCTTCTCGCATGCTGCTTCGAATTCATCTCTTGTTTTCGGAACTTCTTCGATTCCGGCATCCTTAAACATCTGCTTGTTGTAGAATACACCAAGATACTCAACGTTTGCAGGATATCCGTAGATTTTTCCATCATAGGTAGCAGCTTCAAGAGCTGTCGGGTAAACCTTCTCAGTAAAATCCATTCCGCTTAAATCCTGAATTCTTCCTGCCTCTGCAAAATCCTGCACCTGTGTCCATGGTGTAAGGATGTAGATATCCGGCCAGTCATTTGTTGCAGCTGCAGTTCCAAGGAAATCAGAGTAATCTCCGGACTGCATTGTGATATCCAGCTCGATATCATCATGTTTGCTGTTGAAGGACTCCATTGTACGATCCAGCTGATCGCCCCACTCACCATTCCATACGGTCATTGTAACCTTGGTCTTCTCTCCATCAGCCCAGCAAAGGTTTGTTCCAAGAGACATAACCATTGTTCCGGCTAATACTGCTGCTAACATTTTTTTCTTCATTTCTTATACCTCCTAGTATAATTTTATTTTCCGCCAACTGAGTATTTTCAGTTGTCTGGTCCGTTATGGTAGCGTTTCCGGTAATGTTACCGGTAACGTTTCCGTCGATATTTAAATCATATCATAATCACTTATATTTTTCAATATCTTTTTATGATTCTTTATCACTTTCGTATGTATTCACAATATTTTTTGTGCGTTTTTATATAAATTGCACAGCATTTGCAGGAGTTGACAATCCACACTTTTACTGCCTGCAAATACTGTAACAAAGTGACTGTATTTACGGTCTTACTGCAGTTCCATCAGGAAGCCTTGGCAGCATCCAATCCCATGTAACAACCTCTTCGCTGCAAGGATACTCAGCTGCTGCTTTTTCATCAATATCCACACCAATTCCAGGTTTTCCATTCAGATACAGATATCCATCCCGCATTTCTGGAATTCCAGTAAAAATCTGATGTAAGGCAACCGCACCTTCATCCTCAGACAAAGTATTAGTGTCAGCCCATTCCTGAATTCCAAAATTCGGAGAAACCATATCCAGATGGATGTTTACAGCGTGGCCAATTGGCGTAAGATCTATAGGTCCATGCCATGCAGTCCGTATTCCGAATGCATCGCAAAGAGCAATCATCTTACGTGCCGGTGTAATTCCTCCGATCTGACTTAAATGGATTCTTATGTAATCGATTTCTCTTTCCGTAATAAGCCCCATCCATTCATTTGGATTATTAAACAGCTCTCCCATAGCCAGAGGAGTAGCACAATTCTGTCTGATCTGCTTAAACCATCCGCTCTGTTCCGGGGAAAGGCAATCTTCAAGAAAGAACAGACGGAATTTCTCCATATCTTTTGCAAACATCACTGCGTCTGAAGGTCTCAGCCGTTCATGCACATCGTGGCAAAGCTCCAGATCCCAGCCATAGGTTTCCCTGAGGCGTTCAAACAGCTGTATCGTTTTTTTCATATATTCTTTCGGATCATAATAGCAGCCCTCAAAGGAGCCTTCCGGTGGCTGATGAGGCATATCCTTTCCGCCATAACCGCCAACCTGTGCACGGATACAGCGATATCCTCTTTCTTTAAGTTCTCCTACTTTTTGTATGCACTCCTCTATCGTAGCGCCTTCAGCATGTGTGTAGCACGGAACTCCCGTCCTGCATCTTCCTCCCCACAGCTCATACAGCGGCATTCCTGCCATTTTGCCTTTAATATCCCACAATGCCATATCAACACCTGACAGGGCATTATTTAAAACAGGCCCGTTTCTCCAGTAGCTCATTCCTTTTATAGACTGCCAGATATCTTCAATATCAGAAACATCTCTGCCAATGAGATATGGCTTCAGATATTTTTCCACTGCTGCAACCACTGCCAGATGTCTGTGCGCAAATGTTGCACATCCCACACCATATAAGCCCGGCTCACTTGTTTCAATTTTCACTGTCACCAGATTGATTTTCTGCGGTGCACAGCAAATTACTTTTACATCTCTGATCGTTACGCTCATTTTGCTCCTCCCCAGTCATTTTTTCCATCTTCTACTTTTTCCGGCATTCCCGGCAGGATCAGACCTCCGTCAACACGCAGAACTTCTCCGGTTATATAGGATGCATTCTCACTTGCAAGGAATACTACCGCTTTTCCTATATCCTCCGGTGATCCATTTCTGCCCATTGGAATTCTTTCTCCCAGACTTTCCCAGAAGCCTTCCAGCTCTGTCCTGCCTTCTGCTTTTATTTCCTCTGGCGTACGGATACAGATAGCTCCCGGAGCCACACAGTTCACACGGATTCCATATGGTGCAAGATCCAGTGCCATAGACTGTGAAGCCCTGTTAACTGCTGCCTTTATGCCGCCGTAAACACAATCTCCAGGATATGCTCTTTCTGCTCTTGAAGAGGTTACGTTGATAATGCATCCTTTAACATCATGTGCTTTCATATATCTGGCTGCCTTGCTGGAAAGTACAAGATAATTCACAAGATCCAGATTCAGCATTTTCTGGGTTTCTTCCATTTTCAGGTCCAGAATGGACTGAAACACGGTAACTCCTGCATTATTTACAAGGAGATCCAGCCCGCCCAGCTCCTTAACAGCCTGGTCAAAAAACTTCTCCCCTTCTCCCGGCTGTGCCATATCAGCCTTTGCATACCATGCAAAGGAACCCATGCTTCTTATTTCTTCAGCTGCGGCCTTAGCCTCATCTTCCCGTGTCCGATAGGAAAAGGCAATATCATATCCCGCTGCTGCCAGTTCTCTGATGATTCCCCGTCCGATTCCACGGCTGGCACCTGTAACCACTGCTTTCTTTCTCATCACAGTTTTCCTCTCTTAACTTTTTATTTTTCCAGGTAATACCTGCACAGGTACGGGAACTTCCACAAGCACTCGCTTATTTATCAGTTCGCCATCTGACTGCCTGTCAAAAATGTATATCCTTCCGGTTTTCTGATCAGCAGCAAGTAAATGGTTCTCACCGCTATCCAGGCAGATGCTTCGAAACCATCCGTCTGGAATCAGAACCTTTTGTTTCAAATTTAACGTTCCATTTTCTTCTATTGTAAATCCAAGGATTTCTCCCGTTCCTCTGACAGATGCGTAAAGCATTTTTCCCTCTGCCACACACAATTCTGCTGCAAGCACACCCTCTGGCATAGACTCTGCCAGGGAAACCGTCTGGCACAGATGCCCCTTACAGTAAACGGAGATTGTAATATCCAGTTCATTTAACACATAGAGATATGTTTTCCCATTTTTCTCCAGTATTTCCATATGTCTTGGACCTGCTCCTGGTCTCACATTTATGGTTTCTTTTTGTGTAAGCTTATTTTTGTCTGTGTCAAAAGAGTAAATCTTATCGCACCCCAGATCGGCCGCATATAAGTCCTCCCCATGAAGCAGACAGGAGTGAAGATGAGATGCTTCCTGACGTTCCGGATCCAGGCCATTTCCTGTAAAAGATATTTCTTGTAAAAGCTTCGGACTGCCGGCCTCTGAAATATCAATAACCTTCAAATCTCCACTTCCGTAATCAGATACAAAAAGCCTTTTCCCTTTTTCATCCTTTTCAATATGGCAGGATGCTTTTCCCGGCATCTCAAGGCATGCTTTTTGTCTGGCTGTCAGCTTTTCTTCGTGAATGCTTACTTCATATTCTATAATCTCCGCAGCATCTTCTCTTTCACTTACCGCAAAAAGCCTGTTTTTCACCAGACATACCCAGGAAGGGTTCTTCATTTGTATGATAAGGGGAGCACCTGTAACACTTCCTGAGGTTTCATTATACGGAATCAGATAGATACCTTTTCCAAGCTCCTGTTTTTCCTGAACAGCGGGAGCGTCATGCTGTGTGTATGTTCCAACAAGCAAAATATCCATTATCTCTTCTTCCATCTCCTTTTCTTACACTGCTTAATTTCTTTTATTGAAATTTCAAGTCATCTGACAGTTCCACGACCATATGTAATTCGCCTGGTGACATCACCTTTTCTCCATGGATCACCACATTGTCAAAATAAAAGCCATGAGGTCTGCATACTTCGTTTTTCATCTCAAATCCACGTATAATGGACACCGGAAAAGCTCCTTCTGTAATTTCAATATTTTTAAAGAAAATATCATTTACCATGCCTCTTTCTCTGTCTCGTGAATACTTGGAGTCAAGAGTTTTGATATCAATAAATTTTTCCTGGGCATCCTCGATCCTGATGTTTTCGTATACAATATCATGTACATGGGCACGGTCAGCGTTATGAATTGTCAACACGCCTCCTGACTGATTGCCTTCGTACTGGCAATGTACGACATCACAATTTCTGAAAACAACATCTGAAATTTCGTCACATCTTGTCTCATATCCTATTTCAAGTGTGTTTCCGAATTCTGCATTCCAGAATATACAATCTTCAACAAGAATATTCTTTACATCTGTGCAGCCTGACGGATCCTGGAATTCCACAGCCTTAATAGATATACAGTCATCATTTGCCCTGATAAAGCAATTGCGAAGCACTACATTCTCACATCCGACTATATCTACTCCATCTCCTGTGATTACTTTTCCCAGAACATTTACATCTTCAATCAAAACATTTTTGCATGCAACCGGAACAATATGCCAGGAACCACCATCCAGAAGTGTGATTCCGCGTATTTCGATATCTTCACCAAGTACAGGAACGATCAGCTGCTCTGCACCATTTTCATCCCATGCATGCCAGTTTCCTCCATAGAGGATTCCATTTCCCAGAATACGTACTCTGTCTGCCATTCTGGAATAGATTCTTCCGCTTACAACTGCTCCATGCTCTATATAAACTGTTTCGTCAGATTTAAGCTGAAGGCATCCCACATTGTAGGCTTTTCCACTCTCAAATACATAAGTGGCATTCTCTGGTTTCTGTACATATTTCCCAGGAAGGATATAAAGCGGTGACTCCAGCTTATCGTCCAGCTCAAGAGTAACCCTCTTTCCGGCAGGAAGGCTTATGCTGATTTTGTTTCCATCTTCTTCGAATGGTATCTGTGAAGCAGTGGGACGGATAACAGCCTTCTGGAATGGTTCATTTACTGTAATCTCTACTTCTGCCTTTTCATTTTCTTCTAAGAAAGAAACAAAATCAAAAAATTCTGTATGATATACTCTCTGTTCCTTTCCATTTACCTTAACCTGATACAGCTCTGATACCGGAATATCTTCTACTGATTTCAGTTCATACAGCGGGTTCTCACTAATCTGTCGCGGTACAAATTCCTGTTTTTTCATCATTACGTTTCTCCTTGTTTTTAAAATTCGTAATTATGTTTGTAATCATAACTATACACTGTTTTTCTTTTTTAGTAAAGTGGTTTATCTGACAAGATATTTCGATTATTTTTATGCATTTTGTATAAGAATCCGTGTTCATTTAATTATTGTTTGACTTATTTGTTTGATACATATATACTATAGGTTACTAAAACAACCTTATTTTGAAAGGAAACATCATGGAAAAACTTCCAGCATACAAGAAATGTTATAACAAATTAAAAGCTGATATAGATAATAATGTTTACCCTATAGGTTCCTATCTTCCAACAGAAGATGAACTGGGAAAAATGTTCTCTGTAAGCCGCACAACTATCCGCCATGCTATTGACCTTCTGGTTAAGGACAAGCGTATAAAGGTTAAACAGGGCGCCGGCACACAGGTTATTAATCCTAAAGAGAGAGGGCTTACAAATTTTTCAAAGTTTCATAATGTAATAAACATACACACTTTATTTCCGGAGGACGAGTCTTTGACCATCAGCGGGACCTGGATCGACCGTGTTCCTGCCAGCAGTCAGGTTGCCAACGCCCTGGAGCTCAGCGAGGGAACAGAAGTCTTCCGCCTTCAAAGAGTGATCTTTACCAATGAACAGCCTGTAATTATCCAGACCAATTATATCCGGATTGATTTTTTTCCGGATTTAGATACCTATCGTGAACAGCTTGTAGATCTCTATTACTTTATTCAGAAGCATTACGGGATAAAATTTGAAACCGGCGAAGAACATATCAATATCAGCTCAGCTGATTTCCTTGATGCACAGATTCTCAATATTGAGCCAGGAGCTCCCATCTTTTTTAACACCAGGACAGCCCACTGCGCACTGGGGCCTATGGAATACTTGGAAGCCAGAATCCGCCCTGATCTGTGCCATTTTGTGGTTAATATGAAGGAACCGCCGGCATGGTACGATCTTCCCGAATTTCAAAAATCACTAGATGAATGATCAGCTTATGAAAAGGAGCTGCACTATGTCTAATCGTATTTTTGCCCTTCCTCTTTGCTTATTTCTATTTAGCCTGACAATATTTCTCACTGCAGGCTGCTCTCAAAACAGCAAATCAGGTTCCAAAGAAGAACCACCTGTTTTTTCCCCACTGAAGGTTCTGGTCCCGGAAGCCCCGGGAACCAGCACTATAGGGCAGTCTCCCCTGATACTGGACACCTCAGAGCTCGACCAGGGCTACCTCACTGCGATTAGCGAAGATAACGGTACTGTTAAGAATATACAGCTTACCTTTGAAGACGGCATTGTTTATTCTTACTTTGTACAGTCCGGTGAAAAAGCTGTTCTTCCTTTTACCAGTGGCAGCGGCACTTATCAGGTGGTTTGCTATGAACAGGTAAACGGCAGCCAGTATGCAGCACTTTATGCACAGGCACTGGAGGTTACGCTGGAAAATGAATTTCTCCCCTTTCTTTACCCTAATCAGTATGTAAATTTCACCCCTGATTCTCAGGCAAGTAAGCTGGCGCTTTCCCATCTTTCCGATGATGCAACGGAACAGGAAAGTATTGATTTTGTTTTCCAGTATGTGACCAGCCACATTACCTATGACGATGAGAAGGCAGCTACAGTAGAAACCGGATATCTGCCGGATGTGGACGAAACACTTTCCTTAGGAAAGGGAATCTGTTTTGATTATGCTGCTTTGATGACAGCCATGCTGAGAAGCCGGGATATTCCCTGTAAGCTTCAGATTGGCTATGCCGGTGATATCAAACACGCCTGGATTGACGTTTATATCCGGGGAAAAGGCTGGGTAGAACACGCCATTACATACGACGGTGAGAAGTGGAACCGCATGGATCCAACTTTTACAGCTAACAGCGAAGATGAAGAGCTTATAAATTCTTATATCGGTGACAGCAAAAATTACACCCTGCAATTTACAAGATAATACAGCCCTTTTTACAGAAAGGATTACTTGATTATGATTACCAGTTTAAACAATAGGGAGCTGTTCCAGTTTTTCCAGCAGTTTTCCATTATATTACGTTCCGGAATGTCCGCTGTAGAAGGACTTTCCATATTAAACGACGACAGCCAGACTCAAAGGGGCAATGAGATTCTGTCAGCGCTTTCCAAAGATATGGAGGAATCTGGCTCTCTGGCTCATGCCATGAAGGAAACCGGTGCATTTCCAGATACTGCCACAGCTTATGTCCGCACCGGTGAAGAAACCGGCTGCCTGGATGAAGTCATGACCGGGCTTGCCAGCTTTTACCAAAAAGAGCTCCAGATCTCCCAGCAGATCCGAAGTGCTGTTACTTATCCTCTTGTAATGCTTGGCATGATGATAGCTGTGATCGCCATCCTGCTGGTTAAGGTGCTTCCTGTATTCCGTCAGGTATTTCGCCAGCTGGGACTTGAGATGAATGGGATCTCAGGTGCCCTTCTGGGAATAGGAGAAGCTCTTGGCAGCTACTCCACTGTATTTCTTATCCTCCTGGCGGCGATCATCGGCTTTCTTTTTTTCCTGGCCATCCATCCCAGAGGACAGAAACTGGTTCAGAAAATGGTCTATCATTTCCCGGGAATGAAAGAAATCCCTGTAAATCTGGATTACAGCCGCCTTTGTCAGTGTATTTCCATGGGAATCCGAAGCGGACTTTCCCCTGAGCTTTACATAGAGCTGGCAGAAACTGTTGTTTCCCAGCCTGAAATAAAGGAAAAGCTTACAGACCTTCAGAAGCAGCTTTCCGAAGGCTTTGGCCTTACAGAAGCAATTGCCTGTTCCGGACTTTTTAAGGCAATGGAGCTTCGCCTGATCTCTCTTGGTATTCATGCAGGCTCTTCCGACGAGGTTATGGAGAAGCTTTCCTCACAGTATGAGGAGCAATCTGTGGGAACCATTTCACATATTGTTTCTATTCTGGAGCCAACTATCGTCATCGTCCTTTCCCTGCTTGTGGGACTGATCCTGCTTTCTGTTATGATGCCGCTGCTTGGTCTGCTTTCAGAAATGATTGCCTGATAAGGGAGAGATTCACATGGATATATTCGAAACCAGAAGAACACAGATCAGACGTTTTATCCGTCATCTGTTTCCCATAATATTTACACTGCTCTTATGTACTCTTTTCTATATTGGAATTGTCCATACACAGACCAATTCCCTGGAAAAAGAACAAATCACCTTAACCAGGGCTCTTGAGGGCGGTGCCATAAGAACCTACGCACTCACCGGCAGATATCCTCAAAGTCTTTCGGAGCTTCTTTCTGATTACCACATCACCTATGATAATGAAAAATTTGTGGTGGAATATGTACCAAACGGCTCCAATCTTCTGCCATCCATAAGTGTATTCCCTTTAAAAGCTAAAAAAGGAGGGGCACGATGAACAGCAGATTTTCCCAAAAGCATAATATTGATTCTCTGGCTGTGCTGCTCCTTTTCGCTATGTATGTGCTGTTTCTGCTGTTTCTGCTGCTTTTTGGTGCCGGCAATTACCGGGCCTCAGTAAAGAGCCTGGATACTAACAATAATCTCTACACAGCAGCATCCTATATCGCGACCAAATTCCGCCAGCATGACCAGCCAGGTACCACCTCTGTAACAGAATTCCAGGGCTGTACCGCAATCTGTTTCCAGGAGGACATTGAAGGCAAAGCCTATTCAACCTATATTTATTTTGATCACGGGCACCTGAAAGAGCTTTTCACTGCTGCCGGTTCCCAGGCGGATATTTCTATGGGAACACAGCTTGCAGAGCTTTCGGATTTTCGTGCAGAAGCTGTGGAAGACAGCTTTTACCAGATCACACTAACTGATACAGACGGACATATCTCCCGTCTTTTACTTCACCCCGGAGTTCCATCTGAACACAGTTATTCCTGAAAGGACTTTTTCTCATGAAAAATATTACTACACATTCAAAATCCGGACTTTTTCTAATGGAAATGATATTTGTTCTTCTCTTTCTGGGACTGACCTGTGGAATCTGTGTCCGCCTCTTCGCAGCCTCCTACACAGCCCGCCAAAAGGCGCGGGAAGCTGATCATATCCAGGAGCTTATCACTAACACAGGTGAAATCCTGGAAGGAACCGATGGCACTGCCAAAAGCTTTCTGGCTTTAATGCCGGACGGAAGCATCACTGATGGCGGAAATGTTTGTTATTATTTTGACAAAAAATGGAAAGCAGTTTCCCAGGAAAACAGCACCTATAAAATGGACGTAGTCCTCTCACATAATGATACCTGCAAAAGTGCCCAAATCCGGATTTCCGGTGCAAATGGGGAAGAAACTATTTACACTCAGACCATTCGTTTTCCCTTTTCCCAGGCAACAAAGGAGGACGCTTCATGAATGAGAAGAACAATCTTTTTTCCGCAACCGGAATTCCTTCACTTTTCCTGATATTTGCAGTGCTTATGCTGGTTATCCTGTCCCTGCTGGGATATGGGACTTCCCGTCAGGATTTACAGTCCAGCACCCTTTCCCTTAAGCAGACTACCGATTATTACAATGCCTGCACCCAGGCCACAGACTTTTATTCAGAAACAGTTCAGACACTGAAGGAATTTCAGCTTCAGGCAGTAACAGAAGCCGAATACTATCAGATGGCAGCCCGCTGCTTCGAGCAGACCGGGGATACCGTCTGGGATCCTGATACCCATACTGTCCAGTACATAAAAGAATTTTCGGATACCCAGAGTCTTGTGGTGAAAATTGCAGTTTCATGGTATAATGCAGATATGAACGCCAGCAACAGTCCTGCCAGGATTCTTTCCTGGAATACCATGGTTACTGCTGACTGGAAGCCTGACAACAGTCAGCCGGTCTACAAAGGAGAATAACTTTATGGAAGAAAAAGTAAGAGCATTTCTGGCGCTTGCTACCGCGAAAAAAGCCTCTGACATTTTTATCATCGCAGGCCGTCCTCTTTCTGTAAAAATCGATGGAAAGCTTTGTATCCTGGAGGGCTTTGAAGAACGCCTTATGCCTCCTGAAACTAACGAATTCATCCAGATTATTTATAAAATGGCTAATAACCGTAATATCCAGCCAATGCTGGAAACCGGAGACGACGACTTTTCCATGGCAATTCCCGGACTTTCCAGGTTTCGTGTAAATACATACCGGCAGCGTGGCTCTCTGGCTGCGGTCATCCGGATCATTGCATTCCGGCTGCCAGATCCCAGGGATCTGCACATTCCGGATGCGGTTATGGAAGCTGCAGATCTTACCAAAGGTATGGTTCTGATCACAGGTCCTGCGGGAAGCGGAAAGTCTACCACCATGGCCTGCATTATTGACCGGATCAACCACAGCCGTGAAGGACATATTATTACCCTGGAGGATCCTCTGGAGTATCTGCACCACCATGACAAGTGTATCGTCAGCCAGCGTGAGATCTGTACAGATACAGCCAATTACCTGGTTTCACTGCGGGCTACCCTGCGCCAGAGTCCTGATGTGATCCTTCTCGGGGAAATGCGAGATCACGAAACCATCCAGACGGCAATGACAGCCGCAGAAACCGGACATCTGATTCTTTCCAGCCTTCATACCACAGGAGCTGCTAATACTATCAGTCGTATTATGGATGTTTTTGAACCAAACCAGCAGCATCAGATTGCGATCCAGCTTTCCATGGTTCTGCAGACTGTTATTTCCCAGCAGCTGGTACCGGATGTAAACGGACACAATATTCCGGTCTTTGAGATCATGCGGCTTACCCCTGCTATCCGGAATATGATCCGTGACAACAAAATTTATCAGATTGACGGTGTGATCTCTTCTTCTGCCCAGGCAGATATGCGTTCCATGGATAACAGTCTCCTGGAGCTTTACCGCAATGGTCAGATCACCAGAGAGACTGCGCTGAAATACTCTTCCAATCCGGAAATGTTAAAACGGAAGCTCCTGTAATGGGCTTCCGTTTTTCACATTATTTTTATTCTGTTATCACTTTCTCAACACAGACGCAGATGCTTTATATTTGCTTTTCACCACGCCTGAAGGCTCTTTCACATAAGCGCGCACATAATAGCGGTATTTGGTTCCTTTTTTCACCTTGCGGTCTGTCCAGGATGAGGTTTTCCCCTTCTTAATGGTAGCTGCCAGCTTGTATTTCCCGCTTCCCGTCTTCCTGTAAATATAGTAGCCATCGCATTTCTTCTGTGCCTTCCACTTCACTCTCAGACCTTTCTTTACATTGCACACAGAAGAAATCGTCTGCCTGCCAGGTGCTGACTTATATTTTCCACCGGACTTATAGCTGCTTGCAACAGTCTTTCCATTCACAGTACAATATGCTCTTACTGTATACTCATACACTGTGGATGTGCTGATTTTTTTATCCTTATAGGAGGTTACTGCTGGTTTCTTTATAGTAGCAAGCCTGTTCCACTTGCCGGAGGCTGTCTTACGATAAACCACATAACCGGCTGCTCCGGAAATTTTATTCCAGGTCACTGTATTATAGCCGCTTGAAGAAACCTTAACAGACACAGATGGTGTGGAAAGTGCGGTCTTCACTGTAACAGCATCTGTATAATCTGAGTATTTCGGGGTACCATTTACCATGCTGTATACACGGAGCCTGTAGGCGTAGGTAATACCAGGCTGAACCTTGGTATCTGTCCAGGAATCTGAGGACCAGGACAGAGTTGCCATCTTCTGGTATTCACCACCGGAGGCCTTTCTGTAAATCTGATACCCGGTAACTCCAGATACCTTATTCCAGGTAAGCCCCACCTGATCATACCCTTTAGCTGCAGCCTGAAGAGACGCTGGCTTCTCTACACTTATATCGCTGCTAAGAGTTCTGGTATGTGCCTTGATCCTGGCGCATGCCTTGGAGCTTGTCTGGGAAAAATCACTCCATCCGTTATTCTCATGATAACAAAAGCTCTGTTTCTCCCTTAATCCGGCATAAAACTCTACCCAGTCATATGCACTGTCTGTCTCACACAGATATTCTACCGTACCAGATCCGATATTGGTAATTACCACAGAATATAAGGTTCCGCTCATCAGGTTAACCTCCGGCACCTGAACTGTGGAGATTCCTGCATGCTCCTGGTAAAATGTCACCGGCGAGCTGTACGCAGGCGTTCCGCTTACCGGATTGCCCGGATCAGTCAGATTCGTATAAATCTGAATACTGTAGCTTCCTCCATCCGTATAGGTAGCAAGAACCACCTCGCCCAATGCTTCACCTTTTCCCCCTCCTGCTTTTGCCTGAAAAACATTGGCAACAGAAGAAATTCCTCCATTTCCTGAAGGATACAGCTTCAGCTTGCTAAGCGCACTGGAGCCATCATAAAAATAATTATTATAATATTGGGGACTTGTAATAGCTTCTGCTGCTACAAGATTATAATTTCCCTTATTCTCGTAGGAGATATAAAAATATCCATTATCTCCCCAGTCTTCTCCCCAGCTGTTTCTGGCTATCCAGGCCCCATCTGAGGTGACTTCGCTGGCTGCATTAAAATTATCCCTGGAATAATTATCATCCCAGCCAACCAGAGTAATGGCATGATTTACACTCGTTCCCCTGGGATAGCTATAAGCACAGGTATAAGGATTATAATAAATGTCATACATTCCAAAGGACATGGAAACTGAGCCATATTCCGAAATCAGATTCTTAATATTACTTACAGAATAGGAAGAAAACGCTGCATTCTCCAGGTATGCGGCAGTCGTATATGCCATCCCGGAGGCCGGAACATTATCTGAATCCAGAGTATGATCTGCATTTGTCTCATATGGGACCTGCGATTCCAGTGCCATACCGCTCCAGGTACTTAGGAAAATTGCTGCCAGAGTCTGGTTTCCACCTTCTCTGTAGGAATGAAGAACTACATTCCTGTCACTGGCTGTGTTTCCAAGAGGATCATTCTGCCGGTTGGCAAAGAAATATGCCAGATGCTCTTCGGACAGATCAAACACTCCTGCTCCAGCTCTCAAAAATGATATTTCCAGATTCGATGCCAGTGTATATGCCCAGCACATATTAGAAGGCTTCTGATTCCTTACCGGTATGGAAAGGCTGCCTCTCGGATCATATTTCGCAGGATAGGAGGCCGCTCTTGCAGCGCCCACACTTCCTGTATCACCGTTTCCATTTCCGGATGGAGGATCCACATAGCTTATGGACTGCAGCTCCCTGATCGGCTCCAGCTGCGCCTGAATCTCCTCTTCACTAAGGGAAGCCTCATCATCAGCAGCCTCATCCTGTAAGGGATCCGGATCCCCGGGGTCCAGACTGCCAAATCCAGCAGACTGATCCTGGATTTCTTCCGGACTGCCATCAGAAAAACCATCTGGCTCATCAGTCTCCCCATCTGTCATATCCACAATCCCGTTCTCATTTGTTTCACCATCTGAATCAGCGAACTCCGCTTCTGCCTCAAAGCCTTCCACATCAGCAGCGCTTACAGGCTGAACAGGCAATTGGGTAAAAATCAATGACTGGGCAATCAGCACGCTTGCAATGCCTTTTTTTATTAATTTTCTATATTTCATATTCATTCTCGATTTTTCAAATATTTTTTAAGGAAGCCAATCAGCCTCTCCATTTCTTCCTGAGTACCGATTGTAATACGCAAGTAATTATCAATACGTGGCTTCGGAAAGTATCTTACATAAATATGCTCCTGACGAAGAACTTCAAAAAGCTCCTTAGCCGGGCAGCTGCTGTGCGCAGCAAAAATAAAGTTGGTTCTGGAATCCGGGAAAGTAAAGCCTAAAGCAGTCAGTTCTCTCTTGGTCCATTCTCTGGATGCAATAATTTTTTCACAGGTCGCTGTAAAATATTCCTTATCTGAAATAGCCGCCACACCGGTTGCAAGGGTAGTACGATTCATTGTATATGAGTTGAAGGAATATTTCACATCATTCAGAAATCTGATCAGCTGCGGATTACCACAGGCAAAGCCAATACGCATTCCTGCCATGGATCGGGACTTGGAAAAGGTCTGGACTACCAGAAGATTATCGTATTTATCCAGTAATTCCACTGCAGATCTGGCTCCGAAATCCACATAGGCTTCATCTACGATCACGATCACATCCGGATTATGCTGCAGGATTTCCTCTATATCAGCAAGAGGGAGCTCCACTCCTGTAGGAGCATTTGGATTAGGGAAAATGATTCCACCATTTTCTCCGAAGTAATCTTCCTTACGAATACAAAAATTCTCGTCCAGAGCTCTACACTTATATGGGATTCTGAAAAGATCAGCCCATACGTCATAAAAAGAATATGTGATATCCGGAAAAAGAATTGGTTTTCCTGAATTAAAGAAAGTGAGGAAGCTCATAGCAAGCACATCATCTGATCCAACTCCTACAAATACCTGCTCATCCTTCAAGCCATAATTCTGTGCAATAGCGTGAACCAGATCACCGGCTGTAGGATCCGGGTAAAGACGGAGCGTATCTGGCTGAAGCTCATGTAATGCTTTCTCTACGCCTGGTGCAGGGGGATATGGGTTCTCGTTGGTATTCAGCTTGATCATGTCAGGCTGGTTCGGCTGCTCGCCTGGTGTATAAGGTACTACTTTACGAATATTTGCTTCCCATGTATTCATTTCAGTCCATCCTCGCTTCTTCGTATTTTTAATTATAGTTATCCTTTAAAATAATTTGTAGTATGCATATTTCTGCATAATTATAACTATTGTACGTTTTTCTGTAATATTTGTCAAATTCCGTTATTCGCAGAAACAAAGTTATGGAAAATAAAAATGCCCCTTCCAGGCAGCAAGTCTATGGTACTTCACTTGTCAGCCGGAAAGGGAGCATATTTTAAATATTATTTGTAAAGCGTTCAAAAATTTCTATATAACTTTTTATCCTGCCAGATGCAGCACTCCAATCAGGAATACCCATCCAAGACCATAGTAAGTCACAACAGCAACAAGGTCGTTGATTGTTGTGATCAGGGGACCTGACGCAACCGCCGGGTCAACACCAACCTTCTTAAAGAATAACGGGATACAGGTTCCCACTGCACTTGATATGAGCATTGCCAGAAGAAGGGCAATTCCGATACAGCCAGAAACTGCGTATGCAAATACCAGCGTTTTTCCCTTGAAAAGATAAATATAAAGTCCAATAAGTGCGAATGAAAGGATTCCAAGCAATGCACCGTTGCAAAGACCAATTCGCATTTCCTTAAATACAAGCTCCAGCTTCTGTCTGCCCGTAAGAGACTCGTCCATCAGCACACGGATGGTAACAGCCAGGGACTGTGTACCAACGTTACCAGCCATGTCCAATATAAGGGACTGGAACGCCATAATAATAGGCAACTGAGTTACTACATTCTCGAATACGCCAACCACAGAGGATACCACCATACCAAGTCCAAGAAGAACGATCAGCCATGGCATACGTTTCTTCATACTCTCTTTCAGTGGCTCCTGCAGATCCTCCTCTGCGGTAAGACCAGCCAGCATGGCGTAATCCTCTCCCATCTCATCATCCACCAGATCGATGATATTGGAAGATGTGATAACACCTAAAAGGCGGTTATCATTATCCAGAACCGGAATAGAATCCTCGGAATATGCTTTCAGCTCTTCGATACAGTCGTCAATATCCTCCTCTGCATATACATAGGGATAGGAGGTTGCCACCAGATCATCCAGCACTCTGTCCTGTCTTGCAATGATCAGATCCTTCAGATCAATAGCTCCATAAAATTTCTGTGATTCCGTTACTACAAAGATTGTAGAAATATTATCATTTCTGGCAGCCTGCTCAACCAGACTGCTCATAGCCTGCTTTACTGTAAGATTCTCACGAATGATGATACAGTTAGTAGTCATACGGCTACCGATCTCATCCTCATCAAAGGAAGCAATCATCTCGATATCATGACGGACATCATCATCCATTAATTCTACCAGAATTTTCTTCTTAGCCTTATCTATTTTGTGGAGAACCTCCACAAGGGCATCTGTCTCCATGCGTGAAAGAATAGCTGCACCTTTTTTTACATCCATCTCTTTCACATATTCCGCTGCGTTATCTGAGTCTGTATACTCAAATATATCGGACAGCATATTTAAGTCCAGAATACGGTACAGTTTGTAGCGTTCCTGAACAGTCAACCGTGGCATTGCATCCGCAATATCATTGGCATGAAAATCCCCCAGCTTGTCACTCATAGCTGCCGGAGAGGTATTACTTCTTACTACAGCCAGAATATCCTGGGTGTAGTCCTGCACTCTTTTCTCCATCCTGCTTTCTCCAATCTGATAATAAAATATTTCTTCCCTTTCAGGGAATATTGGATCCCACACAGGGCATATGAAGTAATCCAGATATAGTTTTATCTGGATCATACACAAATATACGCACAAAAAAGGGTAGAATAATCATGATAAGTCCCTTTATTCGTACAGTAAAATTCTTGTGGATATCATAGGATTGAAAAAAGAAATGAAATCAGTAAGCACACACTGCGCCCATTTATAAGAAAGAAAAAACAGAATGGGTACAATGCTCATCTGTCATTTCGTTTTTCCATCCTATGCAACTACTTCGCCCATGAGAATCGCAACTATCCATTCTGTTCACCTGCCTTTGATTTTAGATTTTGTGGGAGCATATCATGTTCCCCACAGGTCATTCTAACTGCTTTTATGCAAAAAAGCAATTCTTATTTTGCTATTTATTTAATTTTTCACCTGATTTTTTCGGTTTTCTTTCCATTTCTTTACATAGCGATCATTTTCCTATGGCTGGATAGAAAAAGCGAGACGGCAAAAGCCGTCTCAAAAAAGTCAACACGTTATAAATTACAACAACTGTCTCAAAGGTCTTATGATCACTCTCAGCATTTCGTAAAACAGTTTTTTCTTCCTGGTCAGAATTTTTTTCTCATATAGGCTTCCTTCTGTTTCCTGACCGGAGGATAATACTTCTTTACTTTTTTTCATATAAATGTTTTCAGTTTCCTGAATCTGGTCGTTTAACTCCTGACTGTCAATTACCAGCATTAATTCTGTATCCAAATATGTACTTCGCATATCCAGGTTATAGGATCCAACCACAGATAACCTGTCATCTATCAGAACTGCTTTCGTATGTACTGCATGCTCATTCATAAGCTCGTACACATCTGCACCTGTTTTCAGGATTTTCTTCTTCTGATTCAGGTAATCGGTGCATCCCCAGGGGTTGGAGCCTTTCTCAACTGCATTGAGGACAATCTGCAGCTTGGCATGAGATGCTATTTCTCTTAGTGTATCATACATATAGCCGTTGCAGATCACATATGGAGTCTGAATAGTCACATTGTCTGCGTCCTGTGCCAAATAGTGGATTGTCTGGAGTACCAGAGGCGCCTTTGGTCCGTCCTGGGTTCCGTTATTGATAAGGGTGATTTTGTTTGCAGGAATCGTATCTTTTTCCCAGAAACTATACGCTTCAATATCTGGATATTTCTCTTTCAGAGCAGCGTAACGCGTTTCTAAAGACTGGCACTGTTTTTCGTACTTTGACAGATTTTCTTGTATTTCGTCTGCCGCCTCTTCTGACACAGAAATTTCTGAACTATTCTTTTTTCTTCCACCCTTTAATTTCACGCAATCTTCATTCCAGATCTGCCCGAAATATGCTTCCAGCTCCTGCAGGGATTCTCCCTGACCTTTCGTGGTATCATACACCAGAATATCCCGGTCCATATTGATACCGGTGGTTTTATCCCCCAGGAAAATATCATTACTATTCCGGCCGCCAAGCAGATACATTTCATTGTCTACAATAAGATATTTATCATGCATTCGATAATTTACCCGGAACAGACTGGCAGGTGTTATGGGATTGTATACGCCTACCTGCACATTTTCTCTTGCCACCAGTGCCTGGAATTCCTTGCTTTTGTTCAGAAACAGCTGCTGGTAAATGCCATCAATCAATAACTGGATTTTCACACCTTTTTCTGCCGCATTATTTAATGCTGCTAAAAGATCTGTACCACTGTCATCAGCCCGCAGATCAAAGGTTGACAGCACAATACTCTTCTTCGCAGCTTCAATCATCCGCAAGCGCCACAAAAGAGCTTCTTCGTTATCGTCAATACAGCGTATTCTTTCCACTCCAGGGGTATCTGAAGTAAACGCTGTCTGTTTCAGTTTTTCTTCATATTCTACGTCCGGCTTTTTGCAATATAATGGCAGGAAAACATTTGCCAGAACTACAATAAGAAGCAGGCACAGGAATATTTTCCAGATTCGTTTTAGGATTTTCTTTTTGTTCATATTTTTTCCTTGTACTGATATTTTCTATATCCTTTTATAATATATTCACACACGGCTTTCGTCAATAAGTCAAAGGGATATTATAAGAACTCTGCTACTTGACATTTAACCGTATTATCATTATAATTACCACTGATAATTAACAGTGGTAATTATTTTTTTGTAAGGAGAAACATACATGGACATTGAACTTATCAAGCGTATGATGGATGCCTGTTATCAGGGCAAGCGAATCCGGGATATGCTTCCGCCTCTTCCGGATGGAGTTGCATCTTCTTATATTCAGTATCTGGATGTAATTGAAAAGCTGGAAAAACAGGGAATTCAAGTGAAGCTATCAGATGTAAGTGACGCTCTTTCCCTTCCTCGTCCCGGTGTAACTCGTACAGTGAAGGACATGGAAGCCAAAGGCTATGTGAAAAAGTTTGCATCCGCCGAGGACGGCCGGGTTACCTACCTAACTGTCACAGAAGCCGGAAAAGCTATTTCAGATAAGTACAATAAACAGTACTTTACTATTCTATCCGGTTATGTGGACAGTATTCCCGAGGAGGACATTCTGTGCACCATACGGACCATGGAGAAATTTTACAAAATTATGTGCGAAAGGAGAATTGACCTTGACAAATGAAAAGAATGACTTTACCCAGGGAAGCATTCTGAAAAAGCTTGCCCTTTTTATGCTGCCAATTCTTGGTGCCCTTGTACTGCAGGCCGCATATGGTGCCGTAGACCTTCTGGTAGTTGGACGTTTCGGCTCTACATCCGGACTGTCTGCTGTTTCTACCGGAAGCCAGGTACTGAACCTTGTTACTTTTGTGGTAACACAGTTTGCTATGGGAATCACAGTCCTCATAGCCCGTTATCTTGGCGAAAAGAAGCCTGAACGGATTGGCTCTGTTATTGGCGGTGCAGCAGTTGTTTTTACTATTATCTCTGCCATACTTTTTATTGTAATGATTGCTTTCGCCCACCCCATTTCCGTACTTATGCAGGCTCCTGCTGAAGCAGTTTCACTTACCACAAGCTATGTAAGAATATGTGGAAGCGGTATTTTCTTCATCGTTGCCTATAACCTGCTCGCTGCTATTTTCCGTGGGCTGGGTGACAGTAAATCACCGCTTCTATTCGTTCTGGTAGCATGTATTGTGAACATTTTCGGAGATTTATTTCTGGTTGCAGGACTTCATCTTGATGCCGCCGGCGCAGCTCTCGCTACAGTTTTCGCACAGGCGATCAGTGTAGTATGTGCGATCGTCATCCTGCTGAAAAAGAAGCTGCCCTTTTCCATCAAAAAATCCGACTTCCGTTTTAATTCCCAATGTAAAAGGTTTCTGGGAATCGGACTGCCCCTGGCTCTCCAGGAATTTCTTACCCAGATGTCCTTTCTGGCACTTTGTGCATTTGTAAACAGATTGGGGCTGGAAGCCTCCTCCGGATATGGGGTTGCCTGCAAAATAGTAAACTTTGCCATGCTGATTCCAAGCGCACTGATGCAGTCCATGGCATCCTTCGTTTCCCAGAACGTAGGCGCAGGAAAGCCAAAGCGTGCAAAGCAGTCTATGTTCACCGGAATCGAAGTCGGACTGCTATTCGGATGTCTGGTTTTTGTTCTGGTTCTATTGAGGGGTGACGTGCTTGCCAGCCTGTTCTCAACTGATGCCGCTGTTATACAGAAGGGCTTTGATTATCTGAAGGGCTTCGCTCCTGAAACAATTTTAACAGCGATTATGTTCAGTATGGTAGGTTATTTTAACGGAAATAATCAGACCTTGTGGGTTATGTTCCAGGGGTTATTTCAGACACTTCTGGTACGTCTTCCAATGTCATATTATATGAGCATTCAGCCTGATGCCAGCCTGACAAAAATTGGCCTGGCGGCACCCACTTCCACACTGGTAGGAATTTTGCTGAATACGGTTTTCTTTCATTACTTCAACAAAAAAATCAGAAATAAATCATGATTCCAAAAATGGCTGACAGTTTTGAGCTGCCAGCTATTTTTTTAATTTGGTTACAATATAGTTTTATTTCACCAATAAATTTACTCATAATCTATTGACAACTTAAGAAAATAAATATATAATTTCAAATATAATAACAGTAATCATTATTATTTTAAGGAGGATTTAATCATGAAATATGTATGCGACGTATGCGGCTGGGAATATGATGAAGAACAGGGATATCCGGAAGGCGGAATTGCTCCTGGTACGAAATGGGAAGATGTTCCGGAGGACTTTGAATGTCCGTTATGCTCTGTTGGGAAAGATCAGTTTTCTCCGGAATAATTGTATAGCTACAATGCCGCTATATTGCTAAGTGAATAAAAAAAGTCCCCTTCACAGTCTGTAAAATACACTGCGAAGAGGACTTTTTTTATGACAGGTTATTCTTATTACGCCCGTTCTGCTTTTTTGTAAAGCGGACATTCCAGGTCCGCTTCGCTACTTGCTCATGAACGCAGTCGCTTCGCGATATGTCAGTGGGAGCTGAAGGCTCCCACTGACATAAGTATCCCACTCATCCGCCGCTTAGTGCTCCGCGCACTTGAAGTGGGGGAATGCTTATCTGCGTTCAATTTCCGGTTTTTCCAAAAGCTTCTTAATACCCTGGATTGCAACCAGTACACCCAGTATTAACAGTAATACTGCAAATATCAGCTGTAAAGAATTTCCAAAATCCAGACCTGTTGTTACAAATGCTTTGGAAAGCTTTACAATTGTCATTCCAAGTGCGGTAAAGGTAACTGCCATCATAAATACCATTGGTACCCAGAGCATCCAGCCCTGACGTTTGGTTTTCTTTAAGAATACGGCGCAGGCTACCAGTGCAAGTACGGATAACAGCTGGTTTGCAGAACCGAATAACGGCCAGATTTCTGCATATCCAACCTTTGTAAGCAGATAAGCAAGTACAAGTGTAATAATCGTTGCAAAGTATTTGTTTGTTACCACTTTCTGGAATGGACTCATATTTTTCTCGTCTGTGTCGGAATCAAGGAAAAATTCCTGGAAGGACAGACGTCCTACTCTGGCTACAGAGTCAAGTGATGTAAGCGCAAATGCGGATACTGCAAGGTTGATCAGGGTAAATACCAGTGAATGAGGCAGACCAATTACGGAAAGGAAGTTTGCAATCGCGCCTGCGAATATCTGCGGCTGGGTTGTAAGTCCCTGTGCTGCTGCCTCACCCTGTCCAAATGATGCAACTGCGATCAATGCGATGATTGCAAGCATACTCTCCATAAGCATTGCACCAAAGGAAACCGGAAGCATATTCTTTTCATTTTTAATCTGCTTGGAAGCAGTACCGGAAGATACCAGGGAATGGAAGCCGGAAACTGCACCACAGGCAATTGTTACAAATAAGATTGGGAACATGTACTGTCCATCTACATTAAAGCTTGTAAATGCCTGAAGATTACATGCCGGGTTCGCTGCAAATACACCGATAACAGCGCCCACGATCATGAAAATCAGCAGATAGCTGTTCAGATAATCACGGGGCTGGAGCAGCGCCCATACAGGAGCTACACTGGCTACCAGAATATATGCAAAAATGATAATGTGCCATGTTCCAAGACTTACATACATTGGGAACTGAAGGCCCAGCACAATTGCTACAACCAACAGCACAATTGCAAAAGCAGTATTTACCCATTTATTAAACTTTGTGTATTTCAGGAAAAATCCAAGTCCAACTGCTTCAATAATGAATAACATTGAAGTAGTTGCAACAGCTCCGTTTGCTGCTACTTTTGTAACCTCTCCTGCCTCGCTTGTGGCAAATCCGTTAAAGGTTCCGGCTACAACATCTGCGAATGCTGCAACAACCAGAATACAAAACAGCCAGCAGAATAAAAGGAATAATTTTTTTCCAAGTTTTCCAATGTACGCTTCAATTATGTATCCGATTGTACGTCCTTTATTCTTTACAGAAGCATACATGGATGCAAAATCCTGAACTGCTCCGAAGAACACACCACCGATCAGGATCCAAAGCAATACCGGAAGCCATCCAAAAATTGCAGCCTGGATTGGTCCGTTGATCGGGCCTGCACCGGCAATGGATGCGAACTGATGTCCAAATACTACATTGGTATCAGCTGGTACATAATCAACTCCATCCTCCATCTCGTAAGCCGGAGTTTTGGCTTTCGGGTCAATTCCCCATTTGTTCTGGAGATAACGGCCATACAGAAGATATGCGCCACCCAGAACTACGATAGCGATTACCATCATCATAATTCCACTCATAATCTTTCTCCTCGTCTTTCGTTTGTAGTCAAGTGGTTAATATATATAAAAAACGCCCTTGCTATCCAATGGATAACAAAGGCGGAATTTCCGTGGTACCACTTTGTATTATCGTATCTATTACTAAATACGACCACTCACTGCTGTCTGTATAAACAGCTCCTTCTGTAACGTGAAGACTACGTCCCAGCTTACTAAAATACTTATTTTTATTCAGTGGGATGCTCCCAGGTGATATCACAAAATACCCTCTGCCGCATCTCACCAAGCTGCGGTTCTCTGTAATCAGGCTTCTTTTATGACTTGTCCTGTTCCATGCATTTCTCTTTATCTAACTAAAGTTTTACTACTTTTTTTAGAAAAATGCAATACAGTATTTGTATATATTACACGGTTTTATCCGTCTGTTTTTGTGCATTTTCACCGACTGGTATTAGTATTTTCAGGTCAAACCAATTCTCCTTTGTGTCAATGGAGACAGCACCATCATATTTATTTACCGTATAGCGGATACTTTTCAATCCATAGCCATGGAATTCTTTTTCCCGCTTTGTTGTGATAAACGCTCCATCCTGATAATTCAGTTCAGTATCATAATAATTTTCAAACCGGAGAAGCAGAAAATTTTTCTGTTTTGAGACACTGACATGTATCAGTCTTTTTTCTTTATCCGAGATCTTCATTTCACATTCAATGGCATTGTCCAGCGCATTTCCAAAAATACTGCAGATATCCATAACATCCATAAAATCCAGCAATGTTCCATCTGCAACGCAGGTAAAGGTAATATTATGCTTTGCACAATAAAGACTCTTGGTAGTCAGTACAGTATCCAGCACTTTATTTCCTGTTTTGTTCTGACTTTCATATTTCTTTATATCTGCTTCCATCTGGTCCAGAAATTCTTCTCGTTTTCCAGGATCGGCTTCACTTCTTAACACCGCAATCTGGTGCTTCAGATCATGATACTTATAATTGATCAGCTCAATGCTTTCCCTTGACTGCTTGTATTGGGCATACTGATTCTGAAGCACATTCTGCACCGCCTCAAGCTCTTTTCTTACCCGAAGCTCACAGCACTGTATCAAATGTGCATATAAAATTGCAATTCCTGCAACATCTACCATAGTACGGATATTCCCTATTTCAAAAGAATATCTGCCTGTAAATGGCGTGTTCACATTCACATAACTCATATTGCTGACAGCAAATACGGCAATACCGATCAGGAGTCCGGAAAAATATTCCCTTCTGGTGATTTCCATCTGTCCATCCTTTGGAAGATGAACATGGAGAATTTTGTACAATATCACTGCAATCACAACATAGATCAGAAGAACTATCATTCCCTGCTGCCACCAGGACATCCATGCTTCTTTCCCTGTATAACACAGGATCTGCCACCCGGCAGAAGCCATAAATTCAGCTGCTACAAAAGCAATCATTCCAAAATATGCCGCATCAGTCAGCCTTATCTCACAGCAGCAAAAAACAAAAGCAACCATCAGAAAAACCGCAAATATCATACAGGGAATCCAGAAAATCAGCCTTACACTGCCGGTAGAGATCAGAAATGCACTCTGTATCCCAAATGCTCCTGCCACCAGACAGCCTGTTAAAACCGATGAAAATCTTTTTTTGAAAGGCAGAATAAAAATCAAGCATGCCATCCACTCTGCAATTGCAGTATAAATTCTCGGAATATCCGGCATATAATATTCTGTCATTTCATCACCTCTCCCCAATACCTGGTCAGGGCTTCCATGAAGACCTTTCTGCGGGCACGACTTAACGTCAGACTTTCTTCTTTCACCACAGCACATCCATCCTGGATTCTGTCCACATGCTGAAGATTGATCAAATACCCTTTATTTCCCCGGCAAAAATTCATCTCCGAAAGCCTTTCCTCCATCTCCTTCATTTTCCCAGTTGTCTCATAATTACCCAGTATAGTATGGAGTATCAGGGTATGTCCCTGACTTTCGATATAATAGATATTTGCAATATTGATTCTGACCATGCCGCCTTTAATATTCACCATGATGATCTTTGTTTCCCGTTTTTTCATCCGGCTGATGGCGCGATTAAGCCTCTGGGAAAAAGCGAAATAGGACACCGGCTTCAGTACATAATCCAGTGCATCCACAGCATATCCCCTGATTGCATATTGTGCCATATTCGTAATAAAAATGATCACAACCTCTGTGTCAATCTTGCGGATTTCTTCAGCTGCAGACATTCCGTCCATGAATTTCATTTCCACATCCATCAGGATAATATCGTACTGGGATTTATATTTATTTACAATCTGATCGCCATCTGAATAGACTGTAATGTCAAACATCTCTTTGTTCTCTTTTTCATATTGGTGCAGAAACTGCTGAAGCTGCTTTGCATACAATTCTTCATCTTCCACAATCGCAATGCTGATCATACCAGTCCTCCTTTTTCCTGTTATTACACCTTCCTTTCATAATAAAGAATTTTCCCGCGCTCTGCAAGACAAAAATCGCATAAAAAAAATCCCCCTTTTTCTCTGGAATTTCTTGCAGATTCCTCGCTCTGCTTTTCCCAGATTTAAAAGGGGGACTTATTTCTTCAGATATTACTGTTTAATTATTCGTTTGCAGCCTGTTTTTTCTTTTTTCTCCAGCGTACAATTACAATTGTATCAACTACAATAAGAACAACTGCAAGAATCACATCAATCATTACAAACAGTTTTGTCATATTGGTCATTCCGGTTGCCGGATTTCCATCTGCATAATATCCACTGTTTGCTACAGTATAAAGGATATTTTTGCAAGCCTGGCGCATTGCAAGAACTGCTGTTGCGCTCTGGTCTGTCAGCTTGTTGGACTCTGCGCTGTTAAATCCAAGCATCAGATCATTTCCGTTTCTGATACAATGATCTGTGATCATGTAACCATAGGAACCGTCATAATCTGTCTCTACCATTCCAACGAATCCCCATTCTCCACGGAGTACGTTGTTCAAAAGTTCGTTGTTTGCACAACTTGGTACTGTACCGATCCAGTTAAAGGATGACATAACTGCCATTGCTTTTCCTTCAAAGCCCTTTGTTGCAAGCTCAAATGCTTTCAGATATCCTTCACGGATTGTCTGCTCAGAAGCAAATGTGAGAAGGAAAGAGCATCTGTTTGTTTCCTGGTCATTTAATGCAAAATGCTTCATGTATGGATAAACACCCTTGGTAGCTGCTCCATTCATTTCATTTGCTGCCATATATCCGGATAACAGACTGTCTTCTGAATAGTATTCGAAGTTACGTCCTGCAAATGCGGTACGGTGAATATTCATAGCCGGACCATACCATCCGTAGTTGTCAGCATCTACATATTCCTGTCCCATAGAAACGCCAATCTCATTTGCGAGTTCTTTGTTCCATGTCTGAGCCATAAGAACTTCGGATGGATAAGCAGTTCCATATGCCTTTGTGATAAAGTTGTTTAATCCGGCAGGTCCGTCACAGTCAGATGTGGCAATTTTACCTACTGATTTGATTTCTGCAGTCTGCCATCCACCAACATTGATCAGAGTAACCATATCTTCGAAGCTGAGCTGGTCTAACAGCTTATCCCAGTCTGCATCGTCATAATCTTTTCCGGTAAGGTCAGCAAGCTGAAGTCCGTTGTCTGCTCCCATTGCCGGCATTTCATCAGAATCATTGTTATATTTGGTTCCATCGTAAATACCAAATACATTCTCTTCTACGGCTGCTCTTGTCTCGTCGCTCATTACATAAGCATCCTCTCCCGGCACACCGCATGCTTTGTCATAGTTTGCAAAACCATCCTCACGGGAAAGCTGCTCAAAGTCGCCTCTTGCGTAATCCTCAAACTGGTTTGTTGCAACAGTTTTGTCGGAAGAACGGCCATCTTTGCTGTAATCAATATCTTCATCAACGGTGAACTTCTCTTCACCAAGAACTGTATGAGAGTCTGAACGAAGAGAAATTGTGTATTCGCCAGCCTCTAAGATATAACCGCCTCCGGAAATCTTAATACCTTCAGAATCATAGGAAGCCATATCTTCTTTGTTGATGGTAAAGGATTTTGTCTGTGATTCTCCTGGCTCAATAGAATCTGTTTTCTCGAAAGCGATCAGGTTTGCTGCTGCTTTCTCGATTCCACCGTTTGTGTAAGGTGCTGTGTAGTAAATTTCCACAACATCTTTTCCTGCAACAGAGCCTGTGTTCTCTACCGTTACATCAAAGGTGACGGTATCTCCGTTATCCTTGAAATTCTCAATCTGTTTGTCAAAGGTTGTGTAGCTCAGTCCATATCCAAATGGATACTGTACCATATCCTCATACTTGATAAGGCCCTCTTCAGCTGCTGTTTCATAGAATTTATATCCTACATAGATTCCCTCTGCATAGTTTACAAATCCCATGCTTCCTTCGTAAGCCGGATCATTTGCTGCGATCTGCTCTTTCAGATCTTCTACGTTTGTATAAGCATTCAGACCCATATTGTTGTAGTATGGAGTCTCTGTCAGATCCTTTACAAAGGTATCTACTGTTTTTCCAGATGGGTTTACAGAACCATTGATGATCTCGCCCAGTGCCTCGAAGCCTGTTGCACCAGCTCCAGGAGCAAAGATAACAGCACCGATCTGCTCATATTTGTCAACCCAGTCCAGTTCCATTGCATTATTTGCGTTTACAACTACAATAACATTGTCAAACTGGGAGCATACTGTATCCAGCATATCTTCCTCTGTTTTGGAAAGCTCAAGATAGCTTTCTCCCTCGTCAAAGTCATCATAGTCTCCATTGTTTGTGTAACTTCCTTTTACATATCCGTAATTATCCGGGGAAACAGATACTTCCTCTGCTTTCTTCGCATAGCTTCCATCAATTACAGATTTCATGTCGGTTGGAAGGTCTGCACCCTCTCCACCGGAACGTCCGATTACAACTACAGCTGTGTCGGAATACTCTTTTGCTTCGTCCATCAGGCTGTCTGTGTAATACTCCTTGGTCGGCTCAGGCAGTGTCCAGTCCTGCTGTGCCATGGCAATTGTAGGACGGTCAGCTCTGTAGTCGGTATACATCTTAGTAAGAGACTGGTTTGTCTCATATCCGGCATCCTTTAAGGACTGCAGGATACCGATTGCTGTGGAAGAATCAGAAGATCCTGATCCTGTTCCGCCAAACAGCGGGTTTGTAGAATCCCAGCCAAATACATTCAGTTTCTTTGTATCTGAGGAAAGAGGTAAGATACCATCGTTTTTCAGTAATACCATTCCTTCTTCAGCAACCTTCTGAATTGTTGCACGGCTCTGGTCTGTAGTCTCTTGTGCAAGTACTACTTTCTTTGCATTTAAAACACTTGATACATTGTTGTACATCGGTCCGTAGCAGATTACATTTACAAGCACTGCAACAATTGCAATAAATGCAATGGCAGCCTGCCAGCGGATCACATGACGGAAGCCCTTTTTGGCTTTATGAGCCACAACCATTACTACGATCATCACAACAAGTAAAGCAAGGATTGCGATAATGTAGCCGATCAGCTTCTCAATATAGGATGTAAGGTCAGCCTGACTTACACCGAGACTGCTGAAAACCGGGCTCAGTAAGTTTACTAAAAATCCTGTCATAATCATTTCCTCCCTTTGTTATTTGCAGGAGTATTTTATCAGATTTCAGCAGATTCTGCTGTATTTTACATAAACGGTTCTTTTTTTACATAAACGGTAGTTTTGCTACTTTCCAAACAGAGTCGTCCCCACCCGATTAAGTCATTCGGCAATTTTCCCGATCCTGGCAAGGCTTTTGCGCCACGGCGGAGATAAGCTTTTAGTTTTTCGCCGTAGAGGTAGGGATCGTTTCGGCGGGTGATTCCCCATTCCATAAGGAGGGCAGCGGCGCCAGTGACGAAAGGCGTGGAAAAGGAGGTGCCAGTGAAGAATGCATAGCCTCCACCAGAGCGGGGAGCATAGATGTCAACACCGGGAGCGACAAGGTCTGGTTTAGGAAATGGGAGGGCATGACAGCCGCGGCCGGAGAAATCGGCATAGGTGTTTTGACGGGCGTCGTAGGCGCCGACGCTGATCACGCGCCTGGCGGTAGCAGGGATTGTGAGGGTTCCCTGGGCACGTGGAAGATAGAAGGCTGTGTCTGGGTTTAGCGTTTTGCCACCTGGAAGCCACAGGAAATATTCCCCATTTTTTATATTTCTTGCTGCTAAGATTATTTTCCACACACCGCTGTCTACATAGGTTTTTTTCTCATCCTGCGCCAGAAAATCTACATAAATCTCCTGCGTCACATGATATGGTGCCGGTTTTCCATAATAAATCAGAAGTTCCGTATTTCCTGCCTGCCACCGCTGGGCGCCCAGTATTTCGGAAAGGGGGCCAACACGCTCCCCGGCCGGATTTTCCAGATAGATTTCCATCTCATCTTCGTAATTTTTCCAAAGCTGCACATCCAAGGTTGGCTCAAAAGCACCAACACCAAGTTCAATTTCCTGGGTTTCACCTGGCGAAAGCTTTCCTCCGGTGTGCAGAGCATCATTTCCATTGTTCCCCATTCCTACACAAATCACATTTTTCCCAATGCCGGACACGCTGTCCAGGTAAGTTTCCAGCAGAGAATCACCTCTGTGTGAGCCATAATTATTTCCAAAGCTTAAATTGATCGCGATAGGTCTTCCCATCCGTATAGCCTGCCGAACCAGATAATCTACACCTTGCATCAGCTCTGTAGTTCTTGGAAAAGAGTCCTGTCTTGGAATTCCCATTTTCACAACCAGAAGGTCACTTTCATATGCCACGCCCCGGTTCACTGCACCACGGGAAAAATCACTGCCAGCTGCCACTCCAAGCACAGCGGTTCCATGACCGCTTACATCTTCAGACGGAACAAGGCGCCGCCCCTCTCGCACAGAAAGGGACAACGCCTCATTGATTTCCTCATTGGTATATTCAGTTCCTGTTGCATAGCCTTCCGGGGGATTACCGGGAATGCTTTGATCCCACAAGCGCAATATTCTGGACTTTCCGTCTGCTGTGAGAAATGCTGAATGACGGTAATCCACGCCGGAATCTACAATTCCGATCAACACACCGCGCCCTGTCAGCCGTAGATTTCCCGGCTCATCGCGCTGCACCTGGGTAATACAGCTTGCCTCTTTGGAAAACAGGTCTTCGAAATACAGACGGGTGGGCTTTTCTATAAATTCTATCTGGGGACGCCTGGAATATTCATCCAGCATACTTTCAGGAAGCGTCACAATGGCATACCCGCCAAGGAGAGGAACCACAGAAATTTCGTTTCCGCCTAATAATGTCTCAACGGAATCCCTATCATTTCCCGCACCATATTTCATTCCGTCAGAAACTTCCTCATTGGCAATCCCCATTTCACTATACTTCACAATAATTTCCCATTTTCGTGTCTGTTTCTCATATCCCACATTCAGATTCCGGGATTTCTCTCTTTCCTCTTCTGTAGCATCCATTGCAAGATTCAAAAGATTATCCAGCTTCTGATCTGGCATATTCCCTCCGTTTTGCAGCGTATGCATACTCAAAATATATTTATCTTTAATTTACGCCAACCTGTTTTAAATAATTCCTCAGCCTTTTTATTAGATTGTAAAGTGTTCAAATACCCGTTATTTTTCCTGTACTTTCACCTTTTTCAGCAGAAAAATCATCACCAACAGCACCACTGGGAAAATCAGGCCTACGCCCATACCCACGCGGATATTATCTCCGGCATTCTGGGTGACACGACCCACGATTCCAGGGCCTATGCTGCCTCCAAGGTCTCCTGCCATGGCAAGAAGGGCAAACATAGCGGTCCCGCCGGCCGGAAATTTCTTAGAGGAAATACTGATGGTTCCAGGCCACATGATTCCAACGGAAAATCCGCATACAATACAGCCAATCAATCCTGCTGCCGGATTAGAAGACAGGGATGCAAGAAGATAGCAGAATACGCATAAAATTCCGGATCCTGCCATAAATTTCATCAAGTCCATTTTATCTCCGTATTTTCCAAAGATCACACGGCTGATTCCCATCGTAATGGCAAACATGCAGGGACCGGCCAGATCTCCGATGGTCTTGGACAGTCCAAGTGCTGCCTCTGCATAGGCAGATGCCCACTGGGACATGGACAGCTCTGATGCCCCTGAACACACCATCAGACACACAGCAATCCAGAACACAGGCTTACGAAACAGTTCCTGGATTTTCATACCTTCCCCTTCATCCACCAGATGCTCGATGGGACAAGTAGCGAAATTGTATACATTAATGGTTGGAACAATTGCCCACAAAACTGCCAGCCACTTCCAGCTGTCCATTCCGAAAACTGCGAAAAACAAGGTGGAAACTGCAATAGTTCCCACAGAGCCCCAGCAGTAGAAGGAATGAAGAAGACTCATGGTCGCTTCTTTATTTTCGAAAGGACATGCTTCCATAATCGGACTGCAAAGCACTTCAATCAGTCCGCTTCCAACAGCATAAACAATAACACTGATGATAATTCCCACAAAAGGATCTGGCAGAAGCTCCGGAAGAAATGCCAGCCCCGCCAGTCCTAAAGCGGAACTGATCTCAGAGGTCACAATGCACACGCGATATCCGATTTTGTCCACAAACCGGGCACAAAACAAATCAACCAACAGCTGGGTAAAGAAAAAGCAGGTGGAGATCAGTGCAATATTTCCAAGGGAAATATGATAATCTGTGTGAAATTTCAAAAACAGAAGCGGTGCAAAATTTGCTGCTATGGCCTGGGTGATAAAGCCCAGATAACAGGCTCGTTTGGTTTTCTGGTAATTTTGCATGATTGGTTCTCCTTTTTTCTTTTTTAAAGAAAATTTTTGTCTTATTGGATTATATTATATTTGAATGTGTTTTTCATTGGATTATTTATGATTTTTGTTGTATAATATCGTAAAAAATTACCATTTTCCCATTACAAATGAAGAATCACACCAGCCCCCGATTTGAGGATAAACAAGACATGAAAGAAACCAACATATATACCAAAATCATTACCGACGAAAATTTAATGGAGACCATCCCCCACGGAAGCCAGGACTATCCCTTTCGCTACTATTATGAACATTTAGCCCAGTTTGATTTTAACTGCATAGACTGGCA
>CAKRVL010000004.1 GCA_934408705.1 uncultured Blautia sp.
GCCTGTGTACCCCAGTTCCGGGAAATTTTGCGACGCCTTATAAAAAAACAGGTCTGACATTTCAAATGCTTTGCAAATGCAGAAAAATAACCTACAGATATCAAAAGACACCACTGCAGATTTTTCCATATTTCATAAAATCTCATAGATAAATCCAGCGCACGTTTGAAAGTGGCTCCAATTGATTTTATGAAGCATCTGCATTGATGTCTTTTTTCCCTCAATTTTATTCTGCCGTATACTCCCGCACTCTCAGCGGAATTCCAAGCTTCTCTGCCACTTTGCGGCTTTTCTCAACATTTTCTTCCCCGATACAGTCTACAACTGTGAATTTCACATTTTCTGTATATTTTTTGCAATCCTGCGCAAATTTCAGCATGGCGTCAAAAGCTTTCTCGCCGTAAGCCGGGCGTACCACTTCGTTGTAAGACTTCGCATCTGGCATATTTAAACTGATGGAAACAATATCAACTGCCTGACAGACCTCTTTCGCTATAGAGCGCTTATTGATCAGATCCCCAAGACCGTTGGTATTCAGGCGAAGCTTGATTCCCGGACAGGGCTTCCCATCGCGGTCTAAATGTGCCGGATATTTGCTTCTCATATACTCACTGACAGCGATCAGCTTATCCAGTGCCATAGTAGGCTCCCCATAACCACAGAAAACCGCTTCCTTGTAACCGGAAAAATCAAAAGCATCTATTGCTTTATAAATCTCCCCCATTGTTGGTTCCTTGTCAAACCATAAAGTTTTTGCCTCACCTACCGAATCTCCATTGTTGCGGATGCAAAAGGTACAGTTGCAAGGACATTTATTTGTCAGATTAAAATATACCTCATCATTATAACAATATACAATATCTGCCATTATTACACTCTCCTTCTTATCTATATTGCGGTTCGCAGGCATTACTTTGCGGCACTATAACTTTCTTTTCCGAAATCATTCACTATCTCAAAGCACCTTGCGTAACATTGCCAGTGGATATTATCCTTTTACAGCAATTGTTATTCTCTTATCAACTTTTACACAATTCCCCAAGATACGCCTCGAAGCAGACTCCGTCATTCCGGTCTGTGCCTTCCTGTACCGTCTGGGCAATGGCCTTGGACAGAAAATTCACCGCCAATTCTACGCAGTGCATCATGGACATCTCTTTCACCAGACCGGCACTAAGCACCGAGGCAAACAGGTCTCCTGTTCCAGAATAACTGCCGCCTATTTTGGGGGCAAAGCACCAGGATAAATGACCATTTTCCACCACAAGGTTTCCCATCTGCGGCAGACTTGTTTCTTTTGAATTTGGTTTTCCTGCCGGATTTTCTGTCTGCTCAGAAGTTCTACTTAACTTCTGAGTTGAAATTACAGATACCTCTTGAAGAACTGCCAAAACATTCCTCTTGGATTCCACACCAGTAATTACAGCTGCCTGTAAGTCATATTCTTTTTTCAGCTGCTCCCCAATCTTTCCGATCTGTTCCAGCCTTTTCCTTCCATCCAGTTCCAAAAGGCTGGCATATCTTTTTTCCATCCCTTCTTTCCCGTACAAAAGAAGCAGTGCTTCCGTAAGATTGGGTGTAATCACATGGGCGTTTCCCACCAGCTGAAGCATCTTTTCCCGCAGGCCTTCTGTATAAATCCCATAAGCGCTGCCATTGTCTCCCATAACCGGATCCACCAGCACCATTGTGTTCTCCGTCCGGAATCTTCTGAGAAAATCCAGAATCTTATCTGCCTGCTTTTCATCAGCCAGAAAGCCGGTATAGATCCCGTCTGGAGAAAAGTTCCGTTTCTCCCATTCCGTCATGATCTGTTCCATATGTTCTGTATAATCATCACAGTAATAGGAAGAATAGCCTGTCTGGTTGCTGAGAATTGCTGTTGGCAACGGAACTGCCTGCACTCCCATAACTGAGATTACCGGAATCGCTGCTGTAAGGGAACATTTTCCCAGTCCGGACAGATCTTGAATTACCGCTATTTTTTTCAAATGTACCACTCCTGATTCCTATTGTAAAATTTTCGTTTGTATTGTAGAATATCACCTAAGTGTATATACAGAAATATCCAAATTCAAGTATTTTGGAGGGGACAGTTTTATGTTAGATATTTCAAAAAACGAAAAACGCACCACACACCTCTACATGGAGGTATACGAATACTATCGTCAGCTTATCCTTGATGGAAAAATGGCACCTGGCAGCAAACTGCCCTCTTTGCGTAAGTGCTCCCAGGAGCTGAAGCTTTCCCGAACTACTATCGAAACTGCTTATCTGCAGCTTGCAGCAGACGGTTATATTATGGCAAAAGCCCAAAGCGGCTATTATGTTACGGAAATCGCCTCGCACCAGCACAAAAGCAGCCAGACTGACGGGCACAGTGCCACTCACTATCACTATGATCTGGCATCCTCCGGCGTAGACAAGGAGAGCTTTCGTTTCGATCTATGGCGGAGATATATGAAAAGTGCCCTGCGCCAGAATGACAGGATGCTTACCTACGGAGAACCTCAGGGCGAAGCAGATCTCAGAAAAACTCTTGCCCACTATATCCGCGAAAGACGAAATATTCTCTGTTCGCCAGACGATATTGTAGTTAGCGCCAGCTTCCAGAATCTCCTCCAGATTCTGTGTCCTCTCATCCACGAGGTATATCCGGAATTTCATCAGGCCTCCTTCCCTACGCCATCCTTTGTTCATGGGAGCACAATTTTCGGAGACTATGGATATGACATCCATTATCGCGACAAAGATTGCGATGTGGTCTATGTTTCTCCGGCACACATGACCAAATGGGGAGAGATCATGCCCGTTAAGCGCCGCCTGGAGCTTTTGAAATATGCAGATACACACCACCATCTGATAATCGAAGATGATTTTGAAAATGAGTTTGTCTATTTCCAGAAGCCTACTCCTTCCCTGTTCGGGCTTTCCGGTGGACAGGGTGTGGTGTATATCGGTTCTTTTTCCAGACTGCTGCTGCCATCAATCCGAATCAGCTTTATGATCCTGCCTCAGGAGCTCCTTAAGGCCTATAAACAAAAATCAGAATGCTATAACCAGACAGCCTCCAAGGCTGAACAAATTGCTCTATGCCAGTTTATCCGTGATGGTCATCTTGCAGCCCAGACCAGAAGACTGAAACGACTTTACTCTTCTAAGTTAAAAGAGCTTCGCAGTGCCATCCGCCAGGTGTTTGGCACCGATTGCCAGATTCAGGCCGGTTCTGCCGGAACCAGTCTTGCACTTACCCTGCCCTGCAGCAAAAATGGCGAAGAATTAAAAAAACAGGCCCTGAAAAAGAGCCTGCATTTACAGATTTTGAAAGATACACCGGAAACTGTAACTCTCCTTATGTCATGTTCATCTATGCCGGTACAGGATTTTGTACCTGCATGTGAATTATTGCGATCCGTGATTTCTATATAATTTAAATACAGCGTATATCCTGGTTTTTTCACAGAATACACGCTGCATTTTTATCCACGGTTATTATCGATCATATAAAGCAATGCATTACAGATACAAGCGGCAATATTGGAACCGCCCTTTCGTCCACGGGCAACGATGTAAGGAACATTGGTATCCATGATCAGTTCCTTAGACTGCACTACATTTACAAAGCCAACGGGTACGCCGATGATCAGCTCCGGATTAAGCCTGCCTTCCTGGATCAGTTCATAAAGCCTTACCAGGGCTGTAGGCGCATTTCCAATAGCAAAGATCAGCTTTTTATCAAGTCCGGCAGCTTTGTCCATACTTGCTGTAGCACGGGTGGAACCATTTTTCTTTGCAATCTGGGCCACATCCTCATCAGACATAAAACAATAAACCTCACCGCCATACTGGGCAAGGGCACGCTTATTGATTCCGGCTTTTGCCATCTGGGTATCTGTTACAATGCAGGCACCTTCTTTGATGGCCTGGATAGCCTTCTCAACTGCATTTTCTGAGAAGCAGAGATTCTTCGCATAATCGAAATCAGCGCTCGTATGAATACAACGCTTTACTACCAGCTCTGTTCCCGGGATCAATGGGGTATCCCCAAGCTCCTCTGTGATAATTTCAAAGCTTCTCTTCTCTATATCCATAGGTTTTACATTTTCCAATTCTACCTTCATCTTTACACTCCTTCTTCCAGAATCTCATATATCCTCTTCATATCCAAATGCTTACGAAGCTCCGCTGCCAGAATATCGTACTGGGTTTCCTTAAATGCCTGAAAATCCATACCTGTCAGCTCTGATATATCCAGTCCCTTCTTTTCTCCTATAATGCCCACGATCGCCTCGGCCACAGCTTCCTTATCGAATACACCATGAACATAGGTTCCGCACACATTATCAAGATAAGCTCCGTCAGCCTTACACTCACCTGTTACGCTATCCCTGATCCTGGTTGATGGTCTTGCAGCTCCCTTCAAAACAGTCTCTCCCATATGAATCTCATATCCCTCCAGGATAGTACCTCCAAGCCTTGCAAAAGCACCTGTCAACTGGTCAAAAGAACCCTCCACTCTGGTTCTTGTCTTTTTCTCTGCAAAAATAGTATCCATAGGAAGAAGTCCCATTCCTTTAATAGTTCCGCCAGCTTCCACATTGTGAGGATCACTTAAGGATTCTCCCATCATCTGATAGCCGCCGCAAATCCCAAAAATCAGCTTGCCCTTTGCCGCTTCCTTCAGGACAACCGCCTCCAGACCATTTTCACGCATCCAGAGAAGATCCTCCATTGTATTCTTGGTTCCGGGCAAAATGATCATATCCGGATCACCCAGCTCAGATACATTTTTCACATATCGAAGTGAAACTCCCGGAATACTCTCCAGTGGATTAAAATCTGTAAAATTCGAAATCCTTGGCACCCGGATCACTGCAATATCAATAAGATCTACTGTCCGTTTTGTCTCAAATCGTTCTGTCAGACTGTCCTCGTCCTCTACCTGTATATTCAGATAAGGTGCCACCCCCACAACCGGAATTCCACTTCTCTCCTCCAGCATTTCCACACCGGGATCCAGAATAGTCTTGTCCCCACGGAATTTATTGATGATCAGGCCCTTTACCATATCCCTTTCATCCTCTTCCAGAAGCATTACTGTTCCGATCAGCTGGGCAAAAACACCGCCGCGGTCAATATCTCCTACAAGGAGCACCGGGGCATTTGCCATTTTTGCCATCCCCATATTTACGATATCATCACTTTTTAAGTTGATTTCTGCCGGACTTCCGGCTCCTTCTATAACAATAATATCATTTTCAGCGGCAAGTGTATTATATGCCTTCATAATATCCGGCACCAGCTTCTTTTTATATTTAAAATAATCTCTGGCGCTCATGTTGCCCAGCACCTCACCATTTACGATCACCTGGGAACCCACATCATTAGTAGGCTTCAACAAAATAGGGTTCATCAGAACAGAAGGAGCAATTCCGGCTGCTTCCGCCTGCATGACCTGAGCACGGCCCATTTCAAGCCCTTCTTTTGTGATAAAAGAATTAAGCGCCATATTCTGAGATTTAAATGGTGCCACACGATACCCGTCCTGCTTGAAGATTCTGCAAAGGCCAGCTGCCAGAAGGCTTTTTCCGGCATTGGACATTGTCCCCTGTACCATGATTGCTTTTGCCAAAATGTGTTCCTCCTTTTATATTTCTTTCAAAGCTTTGATAAGCTGTTGATTGTCCTGGTGGTTTTTCACTGCCACCCGGTAATAGCCCTTGGAAAGGCCTGTATAATTACTGCAGTCCCGGATCAGAAGCTTTTTCTGCTCCAGCCTTTCATATAGATCCTGCGGACCTGTAAAAAATACATAGTTTGCCTGAGACGGATATACCAGATAACCAAGCGCTGATAATTCTTTTTTCAGATAAGCCAGCTCTTCAAAAGTCACCTGGCGCCCCATTTCTACATATTCCCTTTCCTGTAAAGCAGCCAGACCTGCTGCCTGTGCCATGGAAGAAACATTCCAGGGCTGGCACACACCTTCCATTTTTTCCAGAAGTCCTTTGTCTCCGCAAAGTCCATAGCCAAGACGCACCCCTGCCATTGCATAGCGCTTGGTAAATGCTTTCAGAAGAAACAGCTTGTCACAGGTTTCCAGATATTCCTTCAAGGTATAATTCTCCGGTGACGGAACAAAATCCAGGAAGCACTCGTCTACTGCCATGATAATATTAAGCTCCTGACAACGCTTCAGGATTTTTTCCAATAATGGCTTTTCGATCAGAAGACCTGTGGGATTGTTAGGATTGCACAGAAAGATCATATCAAGCTCCGGTGTCAGAGCCTGGACAAAGCTCTCATCTAATACAAACTGCTTTTTCTCATCTAAAGGATAAAAATCCACCTGACAGCCCACGCTGTACAATGCCTGCTGATATTCTGCGAAGGTTGGTGCCGGCACCAGAGCTCTTTTGGGATTTACAGCTCTGCAAAGGGAAAAGATCACTTCAGCTGCACCGTTTCCACAGATCACCTGCTCCGGCTTCGTTTTTTCATATTCTGCAATAGCCTGTTTCAAGGGAGTGTAACCTACCTGGGGATAGTCGTTTATATGCTCCAGGCTTTTTACGATAGCCTTTTTAATTCCCTCCGGTGTGCCAAGGGGATTACAGTTTGCAGAGAAGTCAATGCATCCCCGGTGATGATAGACGTCACCGCCATGTATGTGTTTTTCCATTGTTGTCTCCATTTTAAGCGAATTATTATTTACCAAAAACTTACTACATTATGAATCCGAAGCCATATTTCAGAAGTACACTGAAGCAAAAAAACAGGACCATTCCTGCAATACAGGTGGCATAAAGCAGTTTATTAGCTCTTGGTATATCCTCTATTTCAACCGGACGGATTGGATCTCCTATAGTTGGTTTTTCATATAATTTTCCAAAATAACAGGCATTTCCCGCCAGCTGTACATCCAGCGCACCTGCCATTGCAGCCTCTGTCTGGGCTGAATTGGGGCTTGCATGATTACGACGGTCTCTTCTGTATATTTTCACTGCATTTTTCGTATCCATTGCCACAAAAGCAGTAGACAATGCCATCAGCCATCCGGAAATCCTTGCCGGAATATAATTTGCCACATCATCAAGCTTAGCTGCACATCTTCCAAAATACAGATATTTATCATTTTTATATCCAAGCATGGAATCCATAGTATTGATTCCTTTATACAAAAACATCAGAGGAATCCCGCCAATTGCCATATAAAGCATAGGCGCAATGATTCCGTCAGAGGAATTCTCCGCAATAGTCTCCACTGCTGCCTTAGTCACGCCAATTTCAGAAAGCTCCTGGGTATCACGTCCTACGATCATGGAAACTGCATAACGGGCTTCCTCTATAGTTCCGTTTTTCAGACGGTCATATACCTTCATACTCTCCGCCTTCAAGGATTTCGTTGCAAGCAATTGTCCGCACCAAAAGGTTTCCAGTACAAATCCAGCCCAGAAGTTCCAGCCATACAGCAGATGGATCACAAGACAGGGAATGCCAAAGGTGAGTATACATACAAGGATCACTTCCAGAATGCCGCCTGACAGCTCTCCTTTATCTGTTTTCGGAAAAACTTTCCGGATTCCCTTTTCCAGTATGCTGATCAGATTTCCGATGAGGCATACCGGATGGTACAGCCACCTTGGGTCTCCCATAAGCAGGTCAAGAATAAAGCCTGCCGGAAGAGTTAATAATCGTATCATTTCTTATAACTCCTTAATTCTTATTCTCTTACTGTTTCTTTGTATTCCTGGCACTTTTCCAGAAATGCCTGGGGAATCCGCGGATTTGCATAGTAATATAAATGTGGAAAGCCTGCCAGAAGGCGGTCTGAGCCATGTATACAATCCCAGCCACGTTTGCTGCCCGGTTTGGAAGCATGAAAAGAGTTCCCGCAGTTTTCCGAATCAAAATAATGGAATTCATGGGCAGGGCTGACACCAAGCTCTGTCTTGCCCAGGACCGGAATATTCTCAGTCATATGGGTATTCTGCGTCAAAGTAATGTATCCAAAACGGGTAAGCTTCTTCGTTCTCCATACCTTTCCCGGGATGATACCTGCCATTTTGTAAAAAGCTCCATCCATACCTTCCATCTGTTCATGAAGATACATAAAACCACCACATTCTGCAAGGCATGGCATTCCCTTTTTTATTGCCTCAGCGATTTCCTGACGCATGGATATGTTCTCTTCCAACGCTTTTCCATTTAATTCAGGATAGCCGCCATAGAGAAGGAGCCCATCCAGCTGCTCTGGTAAATGTCTGTCATGTATAGGTGAAAACGGAACCAGCTCTGCACCCATCCGGCGAAGAAGATCCAGATTGTCCTCATAGAAGAAGCAGAAAGCCTCGTCCCTGGCAAGACCGATCCGCAGTTTTTTACTACTCCTCCAGTTAAAGCCTGAATCGTCCTCTTCCTTGTATTCTACTGCCGGTGCCTCTTTGGCCAGCTTCAAAATCTCCTGGATTTCCAGGCTATCCTCAAGCACCTGGGCCAGCTTTTGCAGCCGCTCCTTCAGCTCTGGAATTTCCTCTGGCAGAACCAGTCCCAGATGTCTGCTCTCAATCACGCAGTCCTCCACCCTGGGTACATAACCAAGCACTTTAATGCCAAGCTCCTCTTCCACCAGCATCTTCATTCTGGGATACAGCATGGGAGACATCTGGTTAAAGATTACCCCCTTTATATGGCTGTCCTTTTTATACTCCAGAAAGCCCTTAATATAAGCGGCAAGAGAAACACTCATTCCTTTACTGTTTACGATCAGGATAACCGGAGTGTCTGTAACTCTTGCAAGGTCATACGCACTTGCCTGGGTAGTAGTTCCTGCCACACCATCGTAAAAGCCCATAACACCTTCCATCACAGCAATTTCACAGTCTGCGCTGTTTTTTATAAGTAGATGTCTCGTCAGCTCTTCTCCGGTAAAAAAGGTATCCAGATTACGGGATCTGGTACCGATAACCTGAGTGTGAAACATAGGATCAATGTAATCCGGACCGCATTTAAACGAAACTGTCTTTTTTCCGCTATTCACCAGCACCTGCAAAAGACCGCAGGTAAGAAGGGTTTTCCCGCTTCCGCTGGCCCCTGCCGCAAGCAGGATCCTTGGTATTCTTTTTTTCATGGATTTCTCCTTACCTTTCAGTATTCGTCTGCATGATCATTCTTTGCAAATCATCTTTTGAGGCTTCTGGCAGGTAATGATATATATTGGATTCTCTCCCATCATCAGATGATACCTTCCAAGCTCTCTGGATCTGGATGCTGCAAGCTGCACCACCTCGCGCTCTGCGAAATCATATTCCTTAAGCACTTCCAGCCCTTCACTAATGGTTTCCAGAGTAATACAATTAATAACAATTCTTACATCCCTGTTCTTCTCCAGAAGCAGGGCTACTATTTCCTTCAGATTTCCTGAAGAACCTCCAATAAACCCATGAGTAGGAACCGGTAGCTCCTTAAGTGCTTCAGGAGCCTCACCTTTAATAATTTCCAGATTATCCACTGCAAATTTCTGTTTATTTTCATAAAGGAGCTCTACAGCATCTTCCTTTTTCTCAATGGCAAAAACCTGTCCCTGATCTGCACGAAGGGCCATCTCCACCGAAACAGAGCCTGTTCCCGCTCCCACATCATAGCATACTGAATCCCTGTGAAGCTTTAGTTTGGAAAGGGAAACACATCGCACCTCTTCCTTTGTCATAGGCGCTTTCCCACGGATAAACTCCTCATCTGCAATCCCATGAGTGGAAAAAGCTGCTCTCCCATTTTCATTATACGCACAGACAACACTTAAGGCCTGGCCTTCATAAGAAACCAGGTCGCTGGCCTTTGCCTGACAAATCTTTTCATCAGGATAAGAAAGATTCTCCCCTATATATAGAATCACATCTCCCATCTGATATTTTACCAGCTTCCTGGCAAGTTCTGCTACTGCACTTCCTGTTCCCAGAATAGAAAATACCTTTTGATTCTGTTTTATCATGGAAACCAGATTACAGTTTTTACCATGAGCGCTGGTGATTTTTGCATCATCCCAGGACAGTCCGATCCTGGACATAAAATATACTACTGAAGAAATTCCGCAGATGACCTCCACATCCTGTCCCCGCAGTGCATCCAGAAGCTTTCTTGCGCCACTGTAAAATCCCACATCTCCGGACAGTGCTATAACAATATTCTCATATTCCGGGTGATCCTTAATATAACCGGCGATCACCTCACTGCGATACTCATATAGCACCGCCTGTCCAGGCTCACAGACTGCATCTGCCATCCTTCTGGCACCAATGATCAGATCCGCCATCTGAACTGCCTTTTTCCCTTGAATTGTAAGGGTTTGTTCACTTCCCATGCCGATGCCAAGAAGTGTAATATGGGGTTTAACCACAAGCCCAAATCGTTCTGTCAGCATATGCCTGCATTCTGCCACAGAAAGCCCTTCTTCCTGCAGCGGTCTGCCGATTATAACAGGAATCACATCACAGCTAAGCGCCGCATCGATTTTCTCCTGAAATCCCCCGGCCTTTCCTGTATCCTTCGTCACAAGATATCTGCAATCATACTGGCGAAGCATGGCCACATTCAGTTCCTGGGAAAAAGGTCCCTGCATTCCGATCAGATGCTTTCCCTCAAAGCCCAGTTCTTTACATGTCTCCATCACAGAGGGTAAAGACAGAACACGGGCGTAGATTCTTTCCCCTGCATCAGTTAAAGCCGTATATTTTCCCAGCTCCTTGCTGCCTGTGGTAAGCAGGATATTTCCTGTTGTTCCCTCCAGAAAGCTTACAGCAGCCTCTGTATTCTCCACATAGACAGCCTTGTCCGCATGGGCACCTGCTGCCCGCAACACACGCTCATAGGAAAAGCCTGTGTTTTCGCAGGCAGTACGTATGTTCTTAGTCACCTCAGAAGCATAAGGATGGGTGGCATCAAGCACCAGATCAGGCGCAAGCTCCTTTAACATTTCTTCCATCTCCGGCTCTGTAAGACGCCCTGCATGGATTTTCAGATATTGATCTTCTTTTAAAGATTTGCTGCCATAATCAGTAGCAACACATGCAAGCACACTTACCTTATGCTTTGCCAGAAAGCTGCATATCTCACAGCCCTCTGTAGTGCCTGCAAATACAACAGCATCAGACATTTTTATATCCCCTTGGTGTTACCATTTTTCCATTAATATTTCTGGTTTGTGAATTTCCGATAAAAACTGTGGTAAACATATCAACCTGCGTATCCTTAAGCTCTTCTAAGGTCATAACCCTGGCAGTTTCTCCCTCACGGTTAATATTCTGTACCGTGCCACATACTGTCTCCGGAGATTTATGCTGAAGCATAAGCTCACAGGCTTTTTTCAGATAGTCATGTCTTTTATGACTGGATGGATTATAAAGACAGATCACGAAATCAGCTTCTGATGCCAGGAGAAGACGTTTTTCAATTTTTTCCCAAGGCGTAAGCAGATCACTTAAGCTGATAAGACAGAAATCGTGGATCAGTGGTGCACCAAGAACAGCAGCCCCGCCAGTTGCAGCAGTAACACCTGCTACTACTTCCAATTCTACATCCGGATAATTTGCACCGATTTCATATATAAGACCAGCCATTCCATAAACCCCTGCATCTCCACTGCAGATCATAGATACGGTCTGTCCCTTCATAGCCTCGTCAAATGCCATCACACAACGGTCTACTTCTTTTCTCATTGGTGTGGTAAGGAAAGCTTTCTTCGGAAAATGATCCTTCACAAGATCAATATAAACAGTATATCCTACAATCACATCACTTTTTTCAAGAGCCGCCGCTGCTGCACCTGTCATTCCCTCATAAGAGCCGGGACCAATACCTACTACATATATTTTCTTTTCTTTATTCAAAATGCATCCTCCATTCTCCAAGCGCCAGGGCAGTTGTCACTCCGTTTGCCCCATGTTTTCTCTGTATAAAAAATATATCCGTATCTGCAGACATTTGCTCTGCTGCCTTCGCAGCACTCCGCTCACATACATTATCCACACCTACAGTTTTGCTGACAAAGGAAGACGGGGTAAATTCCCCCTCTACCGCCAAAAGCTCTTCCCCTGAAAAAGTTTCAAAGGGAATTCCAAGCCTTTGAGACAGAGCCAGAAATCCGGGTTCTTCTTTTTTTATGTCAATACTCGCCAGAATCCCAACTGCCTCCGGATATATCTGATTCGCCTTCAGGCATTCCATTGCAGCCTCTTCCACAGCTTCCGGTTCCTTGTTCTTCCGGCAGCCCATTCCAAGAATAACAGCAGGGGGAACTACATGAGTAGTTGATTCAAAGGGATTACAGTCCTTATGTACTGTCACTGCAATTCCGATTCTGGTAAGCGGTTTCTCTTTGCATAATATCAGTCCCTCCGGCAGTTCTCCCTCCCAGGGAAACTCACTGTAGAATCCAACCGGCTCTCCTGCAAGCAGCGCAGCGGAAACCTCCTTTGCCTCCTTCATATGGAAAATGTGACAATTATTCTTCTTTGCAAACACATCTACTGCAAATTTCCCCTCTAAATCTGTGGCAGTGGTAACTACAGGAGTTGCCTGCAAAATATTCGCAGCCAGATGTGTAAGCTCATTGGCACCGCCAAGATGACCTGAAAGCAAGGAAATTACAAACCTCCCACATTCGTCAGTCACAAGCACAGCAGGATCTCTCTTTTTGCTCTGCACGAAGGGAGCTATACTGCGCACTGCGATCCCGGCAGCACCAATAAAAATAATGCTGTCTGAACTTTCAAATTGTTCTTTTGTCCATTCCATGCAGCTTCCCTTTATAGAGCCCGGAATGTATTTGCTTTTTGTAAAAAGAGAAACTGTATGCCCTAGCTTCTCCATTCCTTTTTTTAATCTTTCACCGGTCTGCTGTCCTGTAAGAGTATAGCATATCATGGAAATCTTCATCAGCTTATCCTCAGTCTTCCTGTTTGACTGCTTCCCGGAATTCAGTTGTAAATCCCGGATCGTATAATTTGGAACGCTCATAATGTGCAGCATTTACACAATCCCCAATGATCATAAGCGCAGTCTTCGTAATATTATTTTCTTTCGCAGTCTGTGCCAGGGTTCCCACTGTGCAGACAAATTTCTTCTCGTCCTCCCAGGTAGCCTTATAAACAATGGCAGCCGGAGTATCTGCTGTATAACCGCCCTCGATCAGTCTTCTGCTCAATTCCTCCAGCATTCCTGTGCTGAGAAAAACAACCATAGTTGCCTGATGTGCTGCAAAAGACTGGATGCTTTCCTTTGAAGGAACCGGAGTTCTGCCCTCCATACGGGTAATGATCACGCTCTGGGAAATATCAGGTAAAGTGTATTCCAGGTTTAATGCGCTTGCAGCGCCGCAGAATGCACTGACACCCGGACAATAATCATAGGAAATTCCCTTTTCATCCAGCACGTCCATCTGTTCACGGATAGCACCATAAATACATGGATCACCTGTATGAAGTCTGACTGTTGTTTTGCCTGCTGCCTCTGCCTTTTCCATAACGGAAAGAACCTCTTCCAGCGTCATTTTTGCACTGTTATAAATTGTACAGATATCCTTCGTATACTCCAAAAGCTTAGGGTTTACCAATGATCCTGCATAAATAACCACATCTGCCTCTTCCAGATATTTCTTACCTCTTACTGTGATCAGATCCGGAGCTCCGGAACCTGCGCCTACAAAATGAATCATATTTTTTCTCCTTTTTAATTCTCATCTTTTACAATAATAAGTGAATAGTAACCTGCACTATCCGGAATTTCATCCGTGCTTCTGTATATTTTTTCATCCGGCATGCCACAGTTCTCTATCATCACCGCCTTATTTCCGGAAGCTTTGATCTGGGCTTTTACTTCTTGTATTTTTTTGCCGGCCTTCATTAAAACCTTGGTTCCGGGAAGCTTTAATGCTTCTTCAATCTGATAAGATGCAGGGATCACATGCAGCTGCTGGGCTTTTTCTACCAGGCCCTCATTAAATCTGGCGCTTACTGCGCAAAAAGAAGTAATTCCACTTACAATTTCAGTGTCATATCCTAACTGCTGTATCCGCTTATGTACATAAATGTATGTGGAGTATACCGTAGGATCTCCCAATGTGAGAAACACCACATTTTTTCCCTTTTCAAGCCACTGTGCAATGATCTTTGCCCCTTCATCATGGACGCGCTTCAGTTCTTTTGCTTCCTTGATCATAGGCATTGGCAGAGAAATCATCTGCTTGCTGTCTATTTCCGGATATGCACCCTTCATAATCTTATAGGCAACTGATTCTGTAGGATTTTCTCCCGGAAAAGCCAGTATATCAGCTTCCTTCGTAAGTCTTACAGCCTTTAAAGTAACCAGTTCCGGATCTCCGGGACCTACTCCTACCCCATATAATTTTCCTGTCATACTACTCTCTTTCCGAAATGATATCTATCTTATCATCTCTGTATTTAACTCTTTATCCTGATTCTGGATTTCACAGATCAGCTCGTCGGCATCCCTGGTTTTTCCCAGATAACCATATATATTGTTAAAAACCACAGCTCCAAGCCTTATCTGCTCATAAGAGCGGTGATCCAGATAAAACTGGATTTTCTCCATGATCTGTTCCATTGCAGGCTGTAAAAGCTTTTTTTCATGTAATATATCCAAAGCTTCATCAGTGGTATTACAATTAAGAATGGCTCTGGCAGTATCCCCATCTGCCCCTACCCTAAGAGCATTCGACGCAAGAACCTCCATGCGGGCATCTGCACTATGGGAATGTGTATTCATAATTCCTGCTGCCACCTTTACAAATTTGCCGATATGAGCCACAAACAGGATTCCCTTCACGCCCATATCCACAGCCATATCAATGGTCTCACCTACATAATTACTGCACTTAATATTCCTCTCAAAGGGCAGTGTCATATGCTCTCGGAGATAATCTGCACCATAATTACCAGGTGTCACAAGAAGATACTTTTCTCCCTGGGTGAAATGCTGCTTCATCTCCACATAAATACTCTCTACAAGAGCCTTTTCGCTCATTGGCTCCACAATCCCGGAGGTTCCAAGAATGGAAATCCCGCCAGTGATCCCAAGTCTGGGATTAAAAGTTTTCTTGCCGATTTCTGTACCCTCAGGCACTGAGATCACCACCTTCAGGCCGCCCTCATAATCACAGGCAGCTGCAGCTTCCTCAGCTTCGCGAAGGATCATGGCACGAGGCACCGGATTAATTGCTGCTTCCCCGATTTTCTGGGAGAGCCCCGGTTTTGTAACTCTGCCTACACCAACGCCGCCATCTATAATAATTCCGGCAGTATCAGTCTTTGAAACAGTGGCATACACCAGAATACCGTTTGTTGTATCAGGATCATCCCCTGCATCCTTTTTCACTGCACAGATAACCTGATTTTCACCAATCTGAATATCATGAAGTTCCAGATCAAGGAGGATTCCCTTTGGTGTCATAAGAGGCACAGATGCGAGCTTTTCTTTCCCAAGAAGCATAAGCGCTGCCCCCTTACAGGCAGCTGCCGCACAGGAACCTGTGGTGTATCCAAAACGCATTTTCTTTTGTCCCCGGATCACATAATAATCTTCCAGTCCGGTCTTGTGTACCATACTCTCTGCCTCCAAATCAATCGTTTTGCAAACCATAAATAGAATAAAATTATATAATTTTGCATTCTAAAAGTCAATGTTTACACAACTTGGTGCTCCATCCATTTCCTGCTTTTAAACCGTAGTCCAAAGATAATTGCCCGGACAGTCCAATCCGTAAACATACCAATCCACACAGCCATAGGTCCCATGCCACAGCAGCGGATCAGATAGATACACAGGCAGAAACGGAAGATCCACATACTGGCACAGGAAGTGATCATAGAAAACCTGACGTCTCCAGCAGCCCGCATGCCATATGCCGGAATAAAGGAAAACATCCACACGACTGGTTTTATAATAGTGATCCAGAACATCATGTCCAGACACATTTTTGCGCTTGCAGGCTCCATACCCCCAAGCATGGTAATAGGCTTTGAAAGGGCATATACAATAGCACAACAGGCAATCAGAAATACTTCCGCAAAAGCCATCAGCTTCTTCATATAATAAACTGCCTCATCCTTGCGGCCGGCACCAATGCTTTGTCCAACCACTGTCATAAGTCCAATTCCCACGCCTATAACTGCTGTTCCGTTAAGCATTTCCAGAATATTTGTCATCGCCTGGGCAGCAATGGCCGTAGTGCCCAAAGTCGAAACTGTAGACTGGATAGCCAGCTTACCAAGCTGGAACATACTGTTCTCTACTCCAGAAGGGATTCCCAGTCCCAGAATTCTTTTGATCATATTCCCATCCGGGCGGATTTTCAGATAATCCCTGACCACAATAGGCTGTCTGTCCTTTCGCAGCTGATACAGCACTACCACAGCACAGAATACCCTGGAAACCAGAGTAGAAATCGCGGCTCCTGCAACTCCCATATGAAATCCCCAGATCAGCACTGCATTACCTGCGATGTTCATCACATTAGAAATAATAGAGACCACCATAGGACCTCTTGTATTTTCCTGCGCACGAAAAATAGAGGCACCTGCATCATAAAGTGCAATAAAAGGATAAGACAACACTGTATAGAAGAAATAGACCATAGAGTTATCCATAACATCAGCGTCCACTTTTCCGAAAATAAAGCTAAGCAATGGTGCCCGGAAAATAAGCCCCATAACAACAATGCAGACAGAAATAGCTGTTATGATAAAAAGTGCCTGCCTGGCAGATTTATTAGCCATCTTGTAGTTCTTCTGCCCCAGGTACTGGGTACAGATAATCGTTCCTCCTGCAGCAAGTGCAGAAAATGCCTGAATGATCAGCACATTAATGGCATCTACCAGTGAAACTGCTGAGATTGCTGCAGAACCTACATTGCTGACCATCATGGTATCCACAGTACCCATCAGTGCATTTAAAAGCTGCTCCATAATAATAGGCACAAGAAGCGCCCGAAGCATTTTGTTTGTAAAAAGATGTTGCTGTTGTTCCATACACTTCCTCTTTTTCTGAATCATTCACTCCTCCCCACAGATTTCTTTTCATCCAAAAAGGACTTACTACTTCCATGGGTATATTATCTGTGATATTATACACCTTAGACACGAAAAATGCAGTAATTAATTTAAGGAGTTTTTAATTTGGACAGAATTTTAACATATACCATACAACCGGAACAGGACGGAACACAGCTTCTTGATTTTCTTCGAAATGAGGGATTTTCCAGAGGAATTCTTTCCTCCATGAAGCCGGATAAAAACGCTATTCAGTTAAATGGGACGCGAGGCTTTGGGAAATCCACACTTCACACCGGTGACCAGCTTCGCATCCATATCCCTGAAACTGACACCAGCGATAACATTCTTCCTGTAGAAATAAATCTTCACATCCTCTATGAAGACGAAGATATACTGGTGGTAAATAAGGCTGCTGATATGCCTGTACACCCTTCAATCGGAAACTATGACAACACACTTGCCAATGGTGTTGCATGGTATTTTAAGGAAAAAGGACAGAATTTTATTTACCGATGTATCAACCGCCTGGACAGAGACACCACAGGAGCTCTCATTCTGGCGAAAAACCCATACAGCGCAGCGGTACTCTCCGCTCAGATGAAGCAGCGCCGGATCCGGCGCACATATCTGGCAATTGTACAGGGAATTACTCCGGACATGGGAACAATCGATGCACCTATTGGAAGGGTAGCAGATTCTACCATTGAAAGACAGGTTGACTTCTTAAATGGGGAAAGGGCGGTCACTCATTACGAAAGATTAGACAATACCCCTGACTACTCACTTATTGAGCTCCACCTGGAAACCGGACGCACCCATCAGATCCGGGTGCATATGAAGCATATTGGATATCCGTTACCAGGCGATTTTCTTTATAATCCTGATTACCGGATCATTAAAAGGCAGCCGCTGCACTCCTTCCAGCTGGAGTTCTCCCATCCCGTTACCAAAAAGGATATGTGCATTATGGCACCTGTCCCGGAGGATTTCAGAAATGCATTCACATCAGCATAACCTTTACTTCATCTCTTTTACAGTCAAAACAGGCCAGAATCACGTTCATCACGCAAATTCTGACCTGTCCTTTATTTCTTATTTTGTATAAAAATTAACAAATCTTACGGTTCTTCTCATAGATAACCAGTAATCCTTTTAACAGCAGATCCTCATCAAGAATGATCTCTCTTCTGCAATGTGGAACTACCTTCTTTGCCAGACCGCCAGTAGCTACGACGGTGATCTTCTGACCAAGCTCAGCTTCGATCCGGTCAATACTTCCATCCAACGCCGCTGCATTACTATAGATCACACCACTCTTCATGCACTCAATGGTATTTTTACCAATGATGCGCTTAGGTGCATCTATACTAATACCACTAAGCTGGGATGCGCGAGCTGTAAGGGCATCCAGGGACACTCCCATTCCAGGAAAAATCATGCCTCCCACATAATGCTTCTTCTCATCCACAACACTTATGGTAGTTGCAGTTCCCATATCTATCAGTGCAAGAGGCACCGGATATTCTGCGATTCCCGCCACTGCATTTGCCACCTGATCAGCACCCAGCTGTCCAGGATTATCCATCATGATATTAAGCCCGGTTTTTACTCCCGGTCCCAGAACCATAGGTTCTTTTTTCAGAACCTTCTCAGCTGCAAGCTTCACAGCATTGGTGATCTGGGGAACAACGGAGGAAATAATGCAGCCATCAATATCGGTCCGTTTTACATGGTAAATGTCTACCACAGTTTTCAGATCAACGGCATATTCCAGCTCTGTTTTTGTACGGACAGTGGAAAGTCTCTCGATGAAATAAGTTTTTTCACGGTCAATACATCCCACTACAATGTTTGTATTTCCAATATCAATTGCTAAAATCATATTTTTCCTCCATAGTGTCTTTTCCCTGTCAGGCAGCTTAAGCCTGAGCTGTCTTAGTTTCTTTTTCTGTCTTTTTCTCTGCTCCGGGAAGAAGTCTTGCTTTATAAAGTGCCGCACCTACAGCGCCTGTGGCAACTGTAGCACCAATCATTTCAAATACTGCATTGATTCCTACAAATGTACAGATAAACAGAATTACATTTTTTCCGCCCATAAGCCCCTGTACATACTCTGTATTTCCAAAAAGGCCAACCAGCAGTCCCATAAAGAACAGTGTGTTCAGGAATGCGGAAAGGAAACCTGTAACAGCACAGGAAACGTAAATATTTTTTGTTTTCTTGCGAAGTCCCTGGAAAATAAATCCAAGAAGAAGTCCGTCAACAAGTCTTGGAATAAATCTCTGGATAAATGCCAGAAACGGGCTGATTCCAAATAAAGCAACACCCATAGCACTTGTACCGCCGATACCGATACACTGACCGAAACTGGTAAGTCCGAATACAGCTCCGGCAACAGCTCCGCCTACAGGTCCCATAGTGATAGCGCTGATAGCAACGGGAATCATATTAAGAGTGATGGCAAGAGGCCCGATATTCAGGTAGCCAAGAGGTGTGTAAGCCATAAGAAGCAGAATTGCGATCATAAGGCCAAGTAATGTGATCTGAGATGTTGTAAATTTTTTGTTCATATTGTCCTCCTTGTTATCGTTCCCCATATGGGGATACAATACGGTATGGAACAGCGGGCATGCTCTTTTTATTTACCCGCCACTCTGAAATTAATGTGTTACGATCTGCAAAAAATCTATGCTCTCTTTTGCAGTATTTTATCCAGGAGCTTGACGGCTGCATCCTCCTTGCTCATAAGCGGGAGTGATACTTCCTCGTCCTGTGTAATCAGAGTCAGAACATTGGTGTCCCCCTGGAAGCCGGCACCTGCCATCTTAACGTTATTGGCTGCTACCATATCCAGATTTTTCTTTGTAAGCTTGACTCTGGAATTACCTAACATATTCTGTGTTTCCATGGAAAAGCCACACAGAAACTGTCCCTCTGGTTTGTTTTCACCCAGATATTTCAAAATGTCATCTGTCCTTTCAAGGGCAATAGACATGTCATCATCTTTCTTTTTAATTTTTTCATCACTTACCGTAGCCGGACGATAGTCTGCCACGGCTGCTGCTTTGATTATAATATCCTGTTCCTTACCGGCTGCTGTCACTGCTTCGTACATATCTCTGGCAGTTACCACAGGAACCAGCTTCACAAATGGAGGTGGCGTAAGGGCAGTACGTCCACTTACCAGTGTGACATCTGCTCCCCTTAGCATTGCTATTTTTGCAATGGCATAACCCATCTTTCCTGAAGAATGGTTGGTGATATAACGTACCGGATCAATAGCTTCCTGCGTAGGGCCTGCTGTAACAAGTACCTTCAGTCCTTTCATATCCTTTTCGCAGGCACACTCTCTTAAAATATAATTTAAAAGAGTCTCTGGCTCCGGCATTTTACCAGCGCCGGTATCGCCACATGCAAGATAACCTACAGCCGGATCAATCACTTCGTAACCATAATGCTCCAGAATCTTAATATTATCCTGGACAACAGGATTCTCATACATATTGGTATTCATAGCCGGAGAGATAAATTTCCTGCATCTGCATGCCATAATAGTGGTTGTAAGCATATCATCTGCAATCCCATGTGCAAGCTTACCGATCACATTAGCACTGGCAGGTGCGATCATCACCACATCAGCTTTCTTGGCAATAGACACATGTTCTACCTGAAACTGAAAATTCCGGTCAAAGGTATCCACAAGACATTTATTCCCGGTAAGTGTCTCGAAAGTAATAGGATTAATAAAATTAGTGGCATTTCTGGTCATAAGCACATGAACATCTGCGTGCTGCTTCTTTAAGGCACTTGCCAGATATGCAATCTTATATGCTGCAATACTTCCTGTAACTCCCAGAAGAATAGTTTTTCCCTCTAACATTATCTTTCCTCATCTCTTTCTGAACTCTTGACGGATAAAAGAACATCTTTGATTTTCGTATTTTTATCCGTAACGCTTATTATAAAGCAAATCCTTATCAGATTGCAATGTATTTTTTATATGTTTAACTTTTCGTACAAAGTTTGCTATAATCATCTAGTGATAGTCTGAGACTTTGTCCCCCACATCAATATATTTTGCAGGAAAGAAAGGAAAACTATGAACTACCAGATCACACAGTGGTGCGCCCACTTTATCACAAAGCATGTAAAAGAAGGAGAGCTTTGCATTGACGCTACTATGGGAAACGGAAATGACACTCTGCTGCTCTCCCGTCTTTGCGGAGAAAAAGGACATGTGCTTGCCTTTGACATCCAAAGGCAGGCCCTTATCAATACCAGAAATCGTCTGGAAAAAGAAAAAGCAGCCTACAATTATGAGCTGTTTCTGGATTCCCACATAAATATGGGAAAATACGCAGAGCCCATGAGTGTAAGCTGCATTGTGTTTAATTTCGGTTATCTGCCAGGTGGCGATCACAGCCTTGCTACTAATGCCAGATCCAGTATCCAGGCCCTGAACGTATCCCTGGAGCTTCTAAAAAAGAACGGAATCCTGATGCTTTGTATTTACAGCGGTGGGGATTCCGGCTTCGAAGAGCGAGATGCACTGCTTAAATGGCTGAAGGAACTGGATTCCGGAAAATATCTGGTCATTAAAACTGAATATTATAACCGCCCCAACAACCCGCCTATGCCTGTGCTTGTAGTGAAGCTATGAACCTCCCTGTTTCACGGATCCTGCCTTATCAGTCAAGAATGGTAACACTTGTCATCACTGGCTGATTTTCTGCGGAAATGGTTCCATTATTATCTGTAGGCTTTGCATCTTTACAGATCTGGTCCACAATATCCATGCCCTCTGTTACATGACCGAAGGCTGCATACTGTCCATCCAGATAAGTACTATCGGATTGTACAATGAAAAACTGTGAGCTTGCACTATCCGGATCTGAGGATCTTGCCATAGAGATAACGCCTCTCTCATGGGAAATATCATTCTGTACACCGTTCTCAGCAAATTCACCCTTGATGGTCTTATCAGATCCGCCTCTTCCGGTTCCCTCCGGGTCTCCGCCCTGGATCATGAATCCGTCAATAATACGGTGGAAGGTAAGTCCATCATAGAAATGCTCCTGAGCCAGCTTTACAAAGTTTGTAACACTGATAGGTGCGGTATCTGCATCCAGCTCAACCTTGATCGTGCCATAACCCTTCACTTCAATTTCTGCATGATGAAGGCCTGTAAGAGGTTCTGAGGTATCCAGAACTGCACTGGTATCCTCTTTAGTTGCCTCTGCACTGTCGTTAGCTTCATCCTCAGAGCCGTCTGTAAAACCGGAAACCTCCTCATCCGCTTTCTCAGACTGTTCAGAAGTCTCATTCTTCTTAGAAGTTTCATCCTGTTCAGAAGCTTCATCCTGCTTAGAAGCCTCAGCTGTATTGTCTGCGTTTTCAGAACCTTTTGTTCCACATCCCGTCAGCATTCCTACTGAAAGAGCTGCTACCATAAGCATTGCCAGAATTTTTCTTTTCTTCATAGTATTATGCCTCCAATTCTAAGTTATTCCGGTTCTTAATTCTGTCTTATCATTCCATTATTTCTGCTAAACACCAGCTGTCCCACAGCATAGCATGCAGCAGCTACAACCATACCATTGATAGAAGCAACTCCCCAATCCAGCACATTTGCCACGATTGCACCGAGGATGACACCTGCAACAGAGTACCAGTTTACTGTTTTTAAACGGGGATTTTCTGCTTCATAGTCTTTCTTATTCATAAAATAGTCAATTACAACAATAATACCAACTGGCGGAAGGGTACAGTTGAGAATATTCAGCCAGCCACAGAAATTGTAATACAGCCATACAGAAGCTATTGTTCCGATCAGGCCGGAAATCAGCACCATTGGTTTCTTTTTCTGATGGAAGATATTGGCAAGTCCAAGTCCTGCTGTGTATAATGCATTATCGTTGGTTGTCCAGATATTAAGTCCAAGTACCAGCACTGCCAGGTAAAACAGATTCAGGCGAAGCATAACCTCAAAAATATCATTTCCACCTACAAAAATAGAGGACACTGCTCCAAAGAAGAACATCAGAGAGTTTCCAATGAAAAATGCAACTACAGTAGTAACCGCTCCTGCTTTACCATTTTTTGCAAAACGGGCAAAGTTAGGGGTTGCTGTTCCTCCAGACACGAAAGAACCTACAACCAGTCCTGCGCCACCGATAATAGTCAGGCTTCCGCTGGATTTTGCGAACTGGTCAATAATGGTTCCATCTCCCTGATTCACTGCCATGATCATGGCTACAGTACCAAGAACTGCTACAAGAGGTACTGCAATATAGCTTACGATCGTAAGGGAGTCAATTCCAAAATATGCAGAAGCTGTCATGCACACACCTGCCAGGATTACCAAGCCCCACATTGCAGCATCACTTCCACCAAGAAGCTCTTTTGATACCGGAATCGCAAACATGGCAAGACCTACACCAAACCATCCAATCTGTGTAAAGCTGATCATTGCAGATGGAAGGTAAGAGCCTTTCTCACCGAATGCTCTTTTTGCCAGAAGATCCAGGGATAAACCTGTCTTCGCACCAACATAGCCAAGAAGTCCGGTGTAAGCACCAAGAATCAAGCCTCCAAGGATCAGGGATTCCACAAAGCCCCAGAAATCAAGACCTTCTGCCAGCTGCTGTCCTACCCACATGCTTGCTGAGAAAAATGTAAATCCCAGCATGATCATAAACATGGTAACCAATCCCTTGCGACTGTCTGACGGTACAGCTTTACCCGCAAAGTCTACATCTTTTTTCTCTTTTGCCATTTTTTTACCCGGTTACTGATTTTTCCCCAGCAACCTTTCCCTTTCTTTTTTGTATATAGTCAAGGGACAGTCAGCTTTTTGTTTCTGCCTGTCCCCCGATTTACCATTTTACAGAATGTATTTACGCAATGCGTTTGTAAATTCTTCAATTCTCTGTTCTGCAATTTCTTTCAGGGTTACATTCTCAAGGCAGTCTGCGAAACGCATTTCCATTTCATAGAGCCACTTTGTCTCCGGAGACTGGATTTCCTGGAAATGGTTACATGCAATCCATTCCTCGTAACTGATTGGAAGACTGTAGCCCAGTTTTTCCCGGATCAAATCATGCATACTGATCACATCGCAGCGGTCCAGCATGCCCTTCCAGAAATCAAGAACCTCTTCCACATGCTCATGGATCTCATATCTTCTGGCACCGCCATCGTAAATAATACATTTCTCAAACAGCGGATTACGCATGGAAAGAGTTTCTCTTCTGAATTCCGGTGCAATAATACCATCTTTCCAGTAGAAATCCACATCCGGAAGGTTGATGCCTGAGACACCCTTATCCTGGTAAGTACTAAAAATTCCCTCATAGTATACTGTGATAAATCCTTCAAAATCAGGCCAGTATTCCCTGATCTCACCAGTCAGCTTCTCCAGAATTTCAATTCCCTTGGTGCCGCCAATGGTGAAAATAATGATATTTCTAAGCTGTGCATTATGAGCACGGTAAAAATCTGTCACATAGCGAAGACAATGAATCAAAGTCTCTCCGGAAGCGATAATATCACCAATGAGCAAGGTGCTGTCCGGTACCATAGTCAGCTTACTGTATTTGATCTCCAGTCCTGCGATCTCATCCTCCTTAAACACACGCTCGCTGGATAAAAAACTGATATCGTGTACACGGATATGCTCTCTGTAGCAGCTTTCTTCCAGAGGATAGTTTAATGCACCTCTAAGAATGGATAAAATATTTGCAGTTGTCACCTTCTTCTGCTCCTTAAAATAATAGAGCATCTGTGAAGTAGATGGAATCAGGCAATGATATACTTCATAGCCAACTACCTCCGGAGTGTTCATCAGCTTTCTTGTCTCAGCCTCAGATACCACATAGTATTCATTTACATAGTCTCCTCCTGCCAGCTTGTAGCAGTCTACGCCCTGCTCAGAAAATTCTCTGACCAGTCTTACATTTTCCCAGTTTCTCATCTGTGCTTTCCTCCAACCATTTTCTGCATATAAAGTTCTTACAGTTTTTTCCGTAAAAAAAGCCCTCTTTCGCAAAGATCACTTGCAATGCTCCAGCAAAAGACAGCCTGTTTTCCCAATTACCAAAGATGATATGATGAATAGCCTTAATTGTCAAGTACAAATTAATCCTACATCTTGTCACATTGTGTAATGTCTGCTAAAATCATGGAAGACAGTAATTATATGATACCAGTGTCAAAAGGTCAAAAAGCCGTTCGTGCTTGCACGATAAGGCGTTTGAACTTGGGACACGCCAAATATGAGAAAATAGCGATTTACGCAGTAAATCAGCGGATTTCGAATATTTTGAGGATTGCGGAAGCAGCGTAGCTGTGTAGCAATCCGGGTATCAAATGAGTGGCAAAAGACCTTTTGACACTCAAATCATTATATTTATGGAAAGTGAGGTTTTTTTATGGAAAAGATTACCAGTTTCACAATAGATCACATTAAGCTTCAGCCAGGAGTTTATGTTTCCCGTAAGGATCCGGTTGGAAACAATGTGGTCACCACCTTTGATATCCGTATGACATCCCCTAACGAGGAGCCTGTTATGAACACAGCAGAGCTTCACACTATTGAGCATCTCGCTGCTACTTTTCTCCGAAACCATAAGGAATTCGGTTCCAAAATGCTCTACTGGGGACCAATGGGCTGCCGCACCGGCAATTATCTGCTGCTGAATGGGGATTATGAGTCCAGAGACATTATTCCTCTCATGATCGAAACCTTTGAGTTTATCCGTGATTTTGAAGGTGAAGTTCCCGGAGCTTCTGCAAAGGACTGTGGAAATTATCTGGATATGAATCTTGGAATGGCAAAGTATCTGGCTAAGAAGTTTCTGGATGAAGTGCTGTATGATATTAAACCAGACAGACTGGTTTATCCGGAGTAATATATTCCGGTTTTATCAAAAAACGCTATGTAAATGTACCATAATAGTTCATTTACATAGCGTCTTTTTTATTCTCTAGGCTTCGGCTATCAACCTGCTACTGCCTGATCTGCAGCTGCTTCAGCATTACCATCTGTAGCTGTCTGATCTGTAGCTGTCTGATCTGCAGCTCCCTCTGCTGCACCTTCTGCAGCCACTGCACTTACATAATCTCCTGATACATATGCAGTCTGTCCTTCATATGAAACCTCGATCCAGCCATTATCACATACACCTGTACTTGTAAGCTGGGTGCCATTAGCAACACCGGCAATAAGAGTGGCATCTGCACTTGCATCTGCACGAAGGTTCACATCTGCATTTGCAACATATGTACCATCCTGCTTAGTTACATTCACACCACTTGCAGTCTGCTCTACAACCGGTTCAGGAGTAGGTGTAACCTCAGGTGTAGGAGTTGCCTCTGGAGTTGGAGTTGGAATCGGGGTTGGGGTTGCCTGTATAACAGTAACGCTTGCTCCTGCACCTTCCTCAAATCCACATCCCGGAATGCAAAGTGCTGCGCCAAGAAGCAAAACGGCTAAACCTGCTTTTTTCATAATAATATTCCTCCTTTACAAAGCACCAGTGCTTTGAATTGATTCATCTTCTCTTTAATAATTATTACAAAAATGTACTCTTTTTGCGAATCGTTACAATTAATATACAGTATTATTACAATTTTTGCAAGCCCTAAGTATATGATTCATTACAATGCTTCATTACCATCTCATATGATTCATCTCATATGCGTTCAAAAACCACTGTCACCTGACCGCCGCAGATCATACCAAGGCTGTCCTGTCCATCTGCTGTAAGGGCATAGTGCCTTACTTCTTTTTCTCTTACTTCTTTGCAGTGTCCAATAGCTTCATATTCAACTTTACCACCGCCAATACTGCCTGTAATATGACCAGAAGGCTCTACGAACATTTTACTTCCAACACCCCTTGGAGAGGAACCCGATTTCTCAGCAATAGTGACCATAACTCCATGGCGCCCCTCTTTCACTGCAGCCTCGATCTTTTCATCGCAATACGCCAGATAATGCTGATTTTTTACCTTGATGATCTCTGCCATAATGCTAACCGCAATTTCCTCCGGCAGCTGACCACCCAAAGGAAGCCCGATGGGAGCATGAACCTCATCTAACTGCTCCTGAGTGTAGCCTTCCTTCAGAAGATTCTCTCTGGTGATTCGCACTTTATTTCGGCTTCCGATCATACCCAGATATTCATAGGGGCGGCCAAGAAGACGGCGAAGACAGTCTGCATCCCCAAGATGACCTCTGGTAAGAATCACATAATAAACATTATCGTAAGGAGCAATGTATTTATCAATCTCTTTAAAATCGCCGTAAACCAGCTGATCTGCTTCCGGAAAACGCTCCTTTGTTACAAAATCCTCTCTGTCATCCATGATGGTTACATGAAAACCAAGCATTTTGCCAAGGTGAGCGGTGGGCTGTGATACATGACCGCCACCAAATATGACAAGGTGGGGATTTTTACGATAATCTTCTATAAAAAGACGATGACCATCCGCTTCTACAACCTTCGTTTCCCTGGTTTCATCCAGAATATTCAGATAATTACTCCAGATAGATCTGTCATCTGGATTTTCCGGGATCAACTGTGCGCCAGGATCCAGGATGCATTTTTTACCCATATATGGTCCATCCAGAAAAATCCCGGTTTTTACTCTGCCTTTTTCATCCAGGCTCTGGTAAATTTTATTGTACATAGTCCTTCACCTCATTCTCAGAAATTCATTGCTGTTTTCTTTCTGATATATTATAATACATCCGGAGGAATTTTCACAATGAAGAAAAAAAGAATTATGGCCAGTTTTCCCATCCGGATTCTGGCTGTCAGTATACCCGGTCTGCTCGCAGGCCTGCTATTTAATGCCACACGAACCTTTGGACTGACCTCAGGAGCTTTGAATCTGGTAGTCACAGCCCGTTATGTACTAAGCCAGCTGATCACATTTCTGGCGCCTCTGATCATTATCGGATTTGTAGCTTCCTCAATTGTTTCTGCAAAAAAGGAGCCTGCACCATCCACAGCTCCAGCCATCCGAATCACCTATTTTTCTATGTTGGGAGCGACTGCTTTGGCAATGGTATCCGGCTATCTGCTCATACCGAGACTTCCTGTATCCACAGACAGCCTGTCCTTCCGCTTTTTGCCGGACACTTTATTTGAGCTTCCTATTCCTGCTCCGGTTTCAGGCCTAAGTGCACTGGTGCTTGCGCTCCTCCTTGGCTTTGGAGCTTGCTGGACAAACGCAGTCCGCACCAAAGAGCTTTTAAATGAGTTCAGAGGGATCACACTTTCCCTGATGTCGAGAATCCTGCTGCCACTGCTGCCTTTCTATATTGGATTATCTCTTTGTGCGCTGGCTTATCAGGGTTATTTCATTAAATATGTACCGTTACTGCTTCTGTCCCTTTTAATCCTTATTCCGGCTTATGCTCTCTGGGTAGTAGTTTTTTATTATATTGCAGGAGCTTACGCCGGGGAAAATCCATGGGGAATTTTGAAAAACCATATACCGGTCTGTAAAAAAGCATTGAAAACCCATTCTTCTACTGCAACAGAAAAATATGCACAGGAGGCTGCTGCAAAATGCAGCCAGCTGAAGCCTGAATTTACAAAAGAAACAATTTCACTTTTTACACAGATCAATCACTGCGGTTCTGTATTTGCAGAAGTGTTTTTCGCTATGATAATCTCCCGTATTCTTTATGGCTCAGTTCCGGCGCCTGGTACAATGATGATTTTCTGTATCCTGCTTGCCACCTGTTCTATTGGCGCTCCGGGACTCCCCTGGGGAACTGTGATGGTATCTCTTGGAACTCTGACTGGAATTTTAAAATTTGGTGATTCCGGAATTGCACTGATGTTTGCTGTTTTTGCACTCCATGACTCATTTGCCACAGCATGCAATATGACCTGCAACGGAGCAATCGCTCTGCTTCTTACCGGATATGCAAAGAAGCATGGCTTAAACTAATGGCTGCCTTAAGCCTCTCTTAATATAAGTTCCCAATTTTTCCTGAACCAGTCTGCCTCCATCCACAGCCAGCTTTCCTCTGAGAAATACCTTGTCAATATCTCCATGGATTTTGAAGCCTTCGTATGGATTATTATCAGTATTATAGGCATGTGTCTTAGCAGAGATTACATTCTCCTTATCAGGATCAAACACTACGATATCCGCGTCGCTGCCTTCTGCCACAGCTCCTTTATTCGGATAAACCCCATACAATTTCGCAGGATTTTCAGAAAGAAGCTGGCACATTTTCTCAACTGTAATTTTACCGGTGCACACACCATAAGTATACAGAAGAGTTCCTCTGGTCTGTACACCCGGCAGTCCACCTGGAATTTTGGTAAAATCATCCTTTCCCATAGCCTTCTGGGCAAGAGTAAAGCTGCACTGATCTGTTGCCACCGTCTGGATATTGCCCTCTGCAAGAGCCTTCCACAAACAGTCCTGATCCTCTTTTTTACGGATTGGCGGTGCACACACATACTTTGCACCTTCGAAATCAGGTTTTGAATAAACACTGTCATCCAAAAGAAGATACTGAGGACAGGTTTCTGCAAATACAGTCTGGCCGTTTTTACGGGCGCGTACGATTTCTTCATATGCCTTGCGGTTAGTAAGATGAACTACCATAACCGGAGCTCCTGCCTCCCTGGCGATGACCAGAAGCCGATGAACTGCCTCTGCTTCCATAGTATCAGGGCGCACAAGAGGATGGTTCTCAGGTCCAAATCTGCCCTGCTCTTTTGCCTCCTGGATCAATGCATCGATCACTCCTGCATTTTCACAGTGAACTCCGGCAAAACAGCCTTTTTCATTCAGTGCCTTAATAATCTTATAAAGGTCCTCATCATCTACGATCATGGCCGGATAAGTCATATACAGCTTAAAGCTGGTGATACCCTCATCTATCATGTCCTGAATTTCCTTCTTCGTTTCCTGGTTCCATTCTACAATAGACATATGGAAGGAATAATCACAAGAGCACTTTCCATCTGCTTTTTCATGCCATTTCTCCAGGCCTTCCTTTAACGTATGACCGCCCTTATCCTGAGAAGCAAAATCAATGACTAGCGTAGTGCCTCCAAGAATGGCAGCTTTGGTGCCGGTTTCAAAATCGTCTGCTGTTACAGTACCTGCAACCTCCAGATCAAAATGAGTATGTCCATCAATAAATCCCGGAAAAAGAAGCTTACCGGATACATCGATCACTTCCGCATCTGGCTGGGAAAGGTTCTCTCCTACTTTTACGATCTTCTCACCTTCCACCAGCACATCCTGCTTTTTCGATAAGGAACCTGATATAACTGTCCCATTTTTCAAAAGATATTTCATATTCCATATCCCCTTTCATTCATGTACAAAATAACCAACTTTACACGTTTCACTCTTTATTTTAATGTAAATATAACACAACTTTTTCACATCTTCAACAAAGAGTACGAATTTTTTTCAGCATCCAATAATTTTTTTGTAAATTTGTCTTTTTATTTCTTCTCGCACATGTTATTATAAAGGAAAGAAGTCATTCGTTAATATCTGCAACATACGAATACAGACAGGATGCCCCAAATACATGCAGTAATTTCAGGCATCGACCCATGGCAGGTTTTTCCTGCTCACAATATGAAAATCAAATCCAAAACAGGAGGGAACAAATATGGGAAGATTAACTGTCTTAGAGCAGATTGCACAAGATATCGCAGCAGAATTCGGAACGGACTGCGAAGTAGTAATCCATGATCTGAAAACGAAAGAGCCAGAGCATTCCATTATCTATATTGTAAATGGCCATGTAACCGGCCGAAATGTGGGCGACGGCCCGTCTGATGCTGTTTTTGACGGAATCCGACAGAAGAGACGTGGAGAAAATTGTACTCCGGCCGATCATAATGGTTATCTGATGAAGACTGCTGACGGCAAGATTCTGAAATGCAGCACTTCATATATAAAGGATGACGATGGCAGTCTGCACTATGTTTTTGGCATAAATTATGACATTACCAAGCTGACACTGATCAACAGCGCGCTTGATGACCTGATCACACCGAAGGACAAAGAAGAGAAGCCGAAGCAGATCACACACAGTGTTAATGATCTTCTGGATCGCCTGATTGAAGAATCCGTTAATCTTGTAGGTAAACCGGTAGCACTTATGAATAAAGAAGACAAGGTCACTGCAATCCAGTTTCTCAATGATTCCGGTGCTTTTCTCATTACGAAATCCGGAGATAAGGTTGCTAATTATTTTGGAATTTCCAAATATACACTTTACAGTTATATTGATGTAAATAAATAAATACAAAAGCCATATAATGTACCTTCCTGTAAATCAGTTATATAAGTACATTATATGGCTTATTTCATTTATACATCCGCCTGCCCGGCAGTCTCCAGTCTGTGTGCCTCTTTATAAATTTCACAGGCACTCTGATTCACACATCGCTTATATGCACAGTCCATAAAGGTGAGAGTTCTTCCCCCATCCTTTTCCTCATATTCGCAGCATACTGTCTGGATTCCATTACATGTTCTGCAAAAACCTGAGATAAACTCTTCTATTTCCATTCTTCTCTCTCCAATTGATAAATTGGCTTATTCAGCTATTATAGCATCAGCTTAGTTTATGAATAAATATCCCACTTCGCAGTTTAGGCTCAAACCATGTAGACTTAGGTGGCATAAGACGGTTCTCATCTGCCAGCTGCATCAGTTCCTCGATGGATGCAGGATAAAGTGCAAATGCAATTCCGCCAGTCTCATCTGCCATAGACTGAAGCTCCCGAAGCTTATGAATTCCACCTACGAAAGAAATACGCCTGTCTGTACCCGGATCATCAATACCCAGGATCGGCTTTAATACATTCTCCTGAAGAATCTGGGAATCAAGCTGGTCTGCCACAGCTTTCCCCTCATAAATCACTGGCTTCGCCTTCAGAAGATACCAGAAACCATCCAGGTACATTCCAAAGCAATGCTTCTCCACCGGCTTAGCCGGAAAACCAGGTACAATAGTCATATCAAATTTCTCTTTGATCTTCTCCAGAACCTGCTCAACGCTCTGACCATTCAGATCCTTCACAACGCGATTATAAGCCAGGATCGTAAGCTGCTCATACGGAAAAGCAACAGAAAGAAAATAATTAAATTCCTCTTCTCCTGTGTAACCAGGATTCTCCTGACGACGCTTCAGCCCTACTTTCACAGCAGAAGCTGCCCGGTGATGTCCGTCTGCAATATAAAATGCAGGAATCTTCTCCATCTCTGTCCGGACCAGATCAATGGCATTGTCCTGGTCGATCACCCATACCCGATGTGTGATTTCATCCTCTTCAGTGAAATCACAGACTGCCTTATGCTCATTTTTCCATTGTTCAAGAAAGGCTGCCAGTGCTTCTGTGTAGCGGCAGGCAAAATAAATGGGACCTGTATTTGCATCACACACATCCATATGGTCGATCCTGTCCTGTTCCTGCTCCGGTTTGGTAAGCTCATGCTTCTTTACCACACCATTCAGATAATCATCAATAGATGCACAACCCACAATGCCGGTCTGAGACTTACCTCTTCGCACAAGCTCGTATATATAATAACAAGGCTTCTCATCCTGGACAAGAATACCACGCTTCTCCATCCGGAGAAGATTCTCCCTTGCCATCTGGTAAACCCTCTTATCATACAGGTCTGTATCTGCTGGCAGATCTATCTCTGCTCTGTCTACATGAAGAAAAGACTCCGGATTCTCTTTCCCAATGGCCGCTGCTTCTTCTCTATTTACAACATCATATGGAAGCGCCGCTACTTGTGCCACCTTCCCTTCTGTAGGTCTGAGTGCCTTAAACGCACGAAATACTGCCATAAATAATCTGCCCCTTTCTGCCCACATATGTCAAATCAGCAATTTCACCCTTCTGATCCGCTCTGTTTTTTTGTGTCGTAACCTATATTTTATCACAAATACAAGCCTCTTGCAATCAAACTAAATATTTTTTGAGAAAGCTAAATATTTTTGTATTTTTCTATTGCAAATTGATTTATTTGTGTTATTATACTATTAGGAAAACAAAAACGTATTTAAAAAGCAACGAAATAAACAATAACCACGAAGGAGGTTTTCCCCATGACAGACGGACTGAAATGGACGGTCAATCATGTACCGGGATCCGATGACAAATTCCTGGACCTGATGTCCGAAGAAAACGTAACCAAAGCAAATGAATTCCACAAAAGCTTTCCCCAGTATTCCGTAACACCACTGCAGAAGCTTTCCTCTCTTGCTTCCTATCTTGGAGTAAAGGGTATCTACTGCAAGGATGAATCCTATCGTTTCGGACTGAATGCATTCAAGGTACTTGGCGGCTCCTATGCAATGGGACGTTATATTGCCCAGGAGCTTGGTCGCGACATCAGCGAGCTTCCTTACAATGTTCTCTCCTCCGATAAATTAAGAGAGGAATTCGGACAGGCTACTTTCTTCACTGCTACAGATGGAAACCACGGCCGCGGCGTTGCATGGGCTGCTAACCGTCTTGGACAGAAGGCTGTAGTCAGAATGCCTAAGGGAACCACCAAGACACGTTTTGACAACATTGCCAAGGAAGGTGCTGTTGTTACGATCGAGGAAGTAAACTACGATGACTGTGTAAGAATGGCAGCTGCTGAAGCAGCTAAGACAGAGCATGGAATCATCGTTCAGGACACTGCATGGGATGGATATGAAGAGATTCCTTCCTGGATCATGCAGGGATACGGAACTTTGGTTCTGGAAGCAGACAAGCAGCTGAAGGAGAACGGTGTTGACCGTCCTACCCACGTATTTGTACAGGCTGGTGTAGGCTCCCTGGCTGGTGCAGTTGTTGGATATTTCGCCCACAAATATAAAGAAAATCCTCCGGTAATGGTTGTCTGCGAAGCAAGTGCAGCTGACTGCCTCTACCGTTCCGCAGTTCAGGCTGACGGTAACCTGGTAAATGTTACAGGTGATCTTCAGACTATTATGGCAGGTCTTGCATGCGGCGAGGGAAATACCATCGGATGGGATATCCTTAAGAATCATGTTACTGTCTTCGCTTCCTGCCCAGACTGGATGAGTGCTAAAGCAACACGTATTTATGCTAATCCACTTGAGAATGATCCACATATTGTATCTGGTGAGTCCGGATCTGTTCCACTTGGTCTTGCGTACACCGCTCTTCATGATGAAGACGCCAAAGACCTGAAGGAAGCTCTGAAGCTGGATGAGAATTCCAACATTCTGGTAATCTCTACAGAGGGTGACACTGATCCTGTCCGTTACCGCGAGATCGTATGGGACGGCTTATATGGAACAGATGAATCTTTAAGCAAATAAGTTTTATAACAATATTATATTTTTTCACAAGAATATGGAGGTAACTTGTTATGGATTATAACAAAATCAAAGAAACTGCACAGAATTACGAAGCTGATATGACTAAATTTCTTCGTGACCTGGTTCATTTCCCAGGTGAGAGCTGCGGCGAGAAAGACCATGTAATGCGTATTAAAGAAGAGATGGAAAAGCTTGGTTTTGATAAGGTTGTAGTTGATCCGATGGGAAATATCCTTGGCTACATGGGAACCGGAAGCACTCTGATCGGCTTTGATGCACATATTGACACTGTAGGTATCGGAAACAGAGACAACTGGGAATTCGATCCATACGAAGGCTTTGAGACCGAAACTGAAATCGGTGGACGTGGAACTTCCGACCAGATGGGTGGTATCGTATCCGCTGTTTATGGTGCTAAGATCATGAAGGATCTTGGTCTTCTCAATGACAAATACCAGGTTGTTGTTACCGGAACTGTTCAGGAAGAGGACTGTGATGGTCTCTGCTGGCAGTACATTATCAACGAAGATAAGGTTCGTCCGGAATTCGTAGTTTCCACAGAGCCTACAGATGGTGGTATCTACCGTGGACAGCGCGGACGTATGGAAATCCGCATTGATGTAAAGGGTGTTTCCTGCCATGGTTCTGCTCCAGAGCGTGGTGACAACGCAATCTATAAAATGGCTGACATTCTTCAGGATGTACGCGCATTAAATGAAAACGATGCAGCAGATGAGACTGAGATCAAAGGTCTTGTAAAAATGCTGGATAAGAAATACAATCCGGAATGGGAAGAGGCAAACTTCCTTGGAAGAGGTACTGTTACTACTTCCGAGATTTTCTTCACATCCCCAAGCCGTTGTGCTGTTGCTGACTCCTGCGCTGTTTCCCTTGACCGTCGTATGACAGCTGGTGAGACCTGGGAGAGCTGCCTGGATGAGATCCGTGCACTTCCATCTGTTAAAAAATATGGTGATGATGTTAAGGTTTCCATGTACGAATACTCCCGTCCATCCTGGACAGATCTTGTATATCCAATCGAGTGCTATTTCCCTACATGGGTAATCCCGAAGGATCACAAGGTTACCGCTGCTCTTGAGGAAGCTTACCACAACCTGTACGGAACAGAGCGTATGGGCAATGCTGAGACAGAGGCTATGAGAAAAGCCCGTCCTCTTACTGACAAATGGACCTTCTCTACTAATGGTGTTTCTATTATGGGACGTAACGGAATCCCATGTATCGGATTCGGACCTGGTGCAGAGGCACAGGCTCACGCTCCGAATGAAAAAACATGGAAAGACGATCTGGTAAGATGTGCAGCTGTCTACGCAGCACTTCCTACTGCATATTGCAAATAATCAATTAACGCCTATTTCAACTCTTATTGAGTATGGAGCGGATTTATCTGCTCCATACCTCCACTAAAAAAACAAATATAAAGGAGAACATTCATGAAAACATTACAGGATTACATTGACAAACTTAACAGCCTTAACTTCAAAGAAATGTACAACAACGATTTCTTCTGGACATGGGACAAAACAGATGACGAACTGGAAGCAGTATTTACAGTTGCTGATGCTCTTCGTTTCATGAGAGAAAATAACATCTCCACAAAAGTATTTGAGAGCGGACTTGGAATCTCCATTTTCCGTGACAATTCCACACGTACTCGTTTCTCCTTTGCTTCTGCCTGCAATCTTCTCGGACTTGAGGTACAGGATCTGGATGAGAAAAAATCTCAGATTGCACATGGTGAAACTGTTCGTGAAACAGCTAACATGGTTTCCTTCATGGCTGATGTGATCGGTATCCGTGATGACATGTACATCGGAAAAGGACACACCTATCAGAAAGAATTCATGGACGCTGTAACAGAGGGAAATAAAGATGGTATCCTTGAGCAGAGACCTACTCTTGTAAACCTTCAGTGTGACGTTGATCATCCTACACAGTGTATGGCAGATATGCTCCACATCATCCACGAGTTCGGCGGTGTTGAGAATCTGAAAGGCAAAAAGCTTGCTATGACATGGGCTTACTCTCCATCCTATGGTAAACCACTCTCCGTTCCGCAGGGTGTTATCGGACTTATGACACGTTTCGGTATGGACGTTGTTCTGGCTCATCCGGAAGGATATGACGTAATGCCAGAGGTTGAGGAGATTGCTAAGAAGAATGCAAAAGCTTCCGGCGGATCCTTCACCAAAACAAACAGCATGGAAGAAGCTTTCAAGGATGCTGATATCGTTTATCCTAAGAGCTGGGCTCCATTCGCAGCAATGGAAAAACGTACCAATCTCTATGGCGAGGGCGACTTCGACGGAATCGATAAGCTTGAGAAAGAGCTTCTTGCTCAGAACGCAAACCACAAAGACTGGGCTTGCACAGAAGAGCTTATGAAGACTACCAAGGACGGCAAGGCTCTTTATCTCCACTGTCTGCCAGCTGATATCACAGGCGTAAGCTGTGAGACCGGTGAGGTTGATGCAAGCGTATTCGATCGTTACCGTATCCCGCTTTACAAAGAAGCAAGCTTCAAACCATATGTAATCGCAGCAATGATCATGCTCTCCAAATTTGAAAATCCACAGGATATCCTGAAAAAACTGGAAGTAAAAGCTGCTCCGAGAATTATGGAATAAGGCTTTTTTTGGGGGCTGTAGGAATACAGCCCTTTTTTCATAAACATTTATTGGAGGAGGTTTTTACCATGTATAAAAGAAAACGTATTGTAGTTGCTCTTGGCGGCAATGCTCTTGGAAATACACTTCCCGAACAGATGATTGCTGTAAAGTCTACAGCAAAGGCTCTCTGCGATCTTATCGAAGAAGGTCATCAGGTAGTAGTAGTTCACGGCAACGGACCACAGGTAGGCATGATCAACAATGCCATGACCGCCCTCACACATGAGGATAAAGCGCAGCCAAACACACCACTTTCCGTCTGTGTTGCAATGAGCCAGGCTTATATCGGCTACGATCTTCAGAACGCTCTTCGTGAAGAGCTTCGCAAACGTGGCTTTATGAGAACACCGGTTGTTACAGTCGTTACCCAGGTACGTGTAGATCCGGAAGATCCTGCATTTGAGAATCCAAGTAAACCTATAGGTAAATTCTTAACAAAAGAGGAAGCTGATTTCCAGGCAAAGGCTTATGGCCACATTATGAAAGAAGATGCTGGCAGAGGCTACCGCCGTGTAGTTGCATCTCCAAAGCCTGTTGAAATCGTGGAGCTGGATGCCATTAACAGCCTTGTAGATGCGAACAAAATCGTTATCTGCTGTGGCGGTGGCGGAATCCCGGTTACTTTGGATGACCATCATCTGAAGGGAGCTTCTGCAGTAATTGACAAGGATTTTGCAAGCTGCCTGCTGGCAAAACAGCTGGATGCAGATATGCTGATCATCCTTACTGCTGTAGAAAAGGTTGCTGTCAACTTTGGAAAAGAAAACGAGAAATGGCTGGATGACCTCACCGTTACCCAGGCTAAGAAATATATTGAAGAAGGACAGTTCGCTGCCGGTTCCATGTTACCAAAGGTTCAGGCCTGCGTGGATTTCGCAAGCTCCGGAGCCGGAAGAACAGCTATGATCACTCTGCTTGAGAAAGCAAAAGATGGTATTAAAGGAAATACCGGAACACAGATTCATTTATAATCTCACAATAAAGCGGATTTTCCATATAAAAAGACCTTCTGCACGATACCTATAATATCTGCAGAAAGTCTTTTTTATTATTTGTGGTGTTTCTCTTCCTCTTCTCTCACCAGTCTTGCTGTTTCTTCTGACGGTGCAGGAATCACAGCTGCGGCTACAACCTTACAGAATGGGTTCTCCTTCGCAGCATCTACTGCAGCCTTCACTGCTGCTACATCACCATTTATAAATATTGTTACATGGCCTCCGCACTTAGTATGCCAGGTACGGAATTCCACTTCTGATGTTTTCAGCATCTGGTCAAGGACAACCACTGCATTACAGCTTCCCAGAACCTCTACTAATCCTAATGCTCCATATGACATCTTCTATTTCCTCCTGACATATTCTATTTATTAATGGTCATCTTAAGTGCCACTTCAGTATCTGCGGTAGGTGATGCTATCACAGTATGGGAAACCACCTCACCAAGAGACTTAGCTGTCTCTAATGCTACTTCCATCGCTGCATTTACATCGGATACACTGCCGCGCATTTTCACACATGCGCCACTTTTCAGTCGGTTACGCTCTACACTCTGAATTGTTACATTTGCAGCCTTAGACGCTGCATCAAGAGCAACAAAGCAAGCTACCAGGTTATCCAGCTCAAATACCCCAACTGCCATACCATTATAGTTTTCTGCCATTTTATCCTCCTTATGAGACGGGAAAATGGTTCTCCCGACTGCTGTCTTTTACATCAGTATACCTTGTTTTTATCATAATTACAAGCCATATTTAGCTATAATCTCACAAAAATTCACAACACCCAACACAATCCCACATTTTTCTTGCAAATATATTCAATTTTTGCATTGTTTTATGCTTATTGCTTAACATCCATATCTGTGAGCTCTTTTTCATCCTTCACCTTCAAAACCGCAGTATCATCTCTGTGTGCAGTTATCACAGATTTTCCACCTCTGTCGCCAGTGACCAAAAACAGTTCATCATAATATTTCCTTGTAAAGATACATGGATTTCCAAGCTTTCCTTCCCAGGAAACACAAGCTATTCCTTTACCGGATGTTTCCAAAAGCTCAATGAGCCTGCAAATTGTCTCAGCAGTAAGCCATGGCTGGTCAGATACTGTAAAAAGACAGGCATCCATATCCAGATTTGCTTTCAGGCCTATTTTTAAGGATGAAGATATTCCCTCATCAGGATGTGGGTTAATATATACCTTAGCACCTAACGCCCTCGCTTCCAGCTCTATTTCTTCGTACTGGGTAACAACAGTGATCATTTCATAACAACACTTTTGCTCTCGAAGCTTTTCTGCCACAACCGCCAGCTTCTCCAGAATATGCCGGTACATAGGCTTGCCGTCTATTTCGTATAAAAGCTTATTACTTCCAAACCGCCGGCTATTCCCTGCTGCCAGCATGATCAATGCAATTTTCATAACTCATTTGCCTCTTTCAGACTTCCGTATGCAGCAACTGTGCCTTGCCTCTTAAGATCTTCTACGATATGCTGCGCTGACCGGGGATCCGGCAATACATCTGCTTTGTTTAAGTATACACGATAAACTTTATGATCCACATTTTTGTACAGACCGTGAACAGAAGTTGCTATCTTCTCAATATCCTCTTCGGTAACAGGTGCATCCAGGTTTTTCTTAAGGAAAGAACTGGTATATTCTGCTCTGTGGGCAGTTTTACAAATAGGCTTACCAAGGCAGTCCAACCCGATCACACTTACAACTACATCTGCAAAATCAGGAATTACAGGCTCCCAGTCAGCGGGAACCTTCAAGGGTTTCCGCTTCGATCCGTCAGCCTCAATTAGCATTACATCACATAAAGGAATCAGCGTCTGAAGGTCTGTTGCTTCTATTGAACACATTTTTCCGGAAATAGCTTCAATATCAGCAACTGCTGCAAATCCGTGTTTTTCCAGTATTTCCGGAACTTTTTCAAGCTCTGTACTGCATACCAGAGGCAGCACAGGATCATAAGCCATATGGGTTGTTGTTGAAATAATAACCTTCTTACCTATAGCCTGCAATTCTTCATTCAGCCGATAAATCAGGCTGGTCTTTCCTCCGCCGCCCACTACAGCGATCACTGGGTATTTCTCTATATCCAGCTTTAATAAATCAAGAAAATATCCGTTTTTTTTCATCCCCGCCTCCTCTACACAGCATTTTCAAAAATCCTGGCTCAATTTATTTTTCAGGTAAAACACCCTGATTTAGCAAAATCTCCACCACACTTCCGGCAATGCATCTTGCCTTGTCTGAAATAGTAAAGCAGTTCTTTTTTTCCTCTTTTCTCGGGTCTATATCGGCAATCTTCATTCCTTTGGGAACATCGTAGCCCTCTCGTATAATTCCTCTTAGAACACCCGTTATAGAGGCTTCTACAGGCATTTCACCCACATAGGCAATAATCTGTCCCTTCTCTACAATATCAGCAATATGGGCAATATTACGAATCCTTCCCGCACCTGGGGAATGAATAACACGTTCTTTACTCACACCGCCAACCATCCCGGGTACACCTGTATTCGGTACAGCAGGGCCCTCGCTGATAATTCTTGCCAGATCATGGCCTCGCATAGTCTCCACAACATAATCTACATCTTCACCTGCCAGAAATCCAGGGCCAAGACCGATGGTAAGAGGCGCCATAGCCCTTACAGTTCCAAGATTCCGTTTTGCCAGAATGGCATCCACAAGAGCGGAAACTCTTCCTGTGACAGACAATTCACCAATACTTTTACCTGACGGATCCACCATAAGCGGGATCTCGCCATTCTGCCAGATTTTTTCACATTCCATCAGGGAATTTACCCTCCGGCAGGTTACTCCCTCTACAACAGCCTCTCCATCATACACAGCTTCGCAAAACGCAACCTTTCTTCGGATTGCACTAGGTTTTTCACATTCTAAAATCAATACGCGGTAGCTGCAGCGATACAGTCTGTGGATCACACCACTTGCCAGATCGCCGCCGCCCCGGACGATTATACATTTATCATCCATTTATTTATCCCGTCCGTCTAATTGTTTTATAAAAGGCGGGGAAGCTCCCCGCCCTCTCATATCATTCTTTTTCAGCTGACATATTTTCTTTGTTTACCTTCTCCACTGCATTCACAATATTCTCATATCCTGTGCAGCGGCAAAGATTTCCTGCCATATGCTTACGGATGGCATCTCTTGTAAGCTCCTCACCCCGCTCCAGAAGCACTGTGGCAGACATTACAAACCCAGGTGTACAAAAGCCGCACTGAATAGCACCTTCCTCAATAAATGCCTCCTGGATCCTGGTAAGCTCGCCGTTTTTCTCAAGCCCTTCCAAAGTACGGATATTTTTGCCCTCTGCCCAGACAGCCAGATAAATGCAGGAATCGATGGTCTCGCCGTCGATAATTACAGTACAGGCGCCACACTCTCCTACCTCGCAGCCTTTTTTTACAGAAGTAAGTCCCAGGCGGTTACGCAGCATATCAAGAAGGGACTCTCTGACGTCCACGTACTCAGCTACCTCTTTTCCATTTACGGTACACTGTACCAGCCGCATATCCTTTTTCATTACTGCTCACCTCCTGTTACTTTATCTCTGGCCATATCCAGATGATCATCCGCAACTACAACACCTGATACCATACCCCGGCGGATGCTCTCCTTCAGTGCACGGCTGGCAATCTCTCCGCCGATCTGAAGGCGGAATGCCTTTGATGCTCTCCAGGAATCTCGTGGATTGATTTCTTCCCTTACCAATTCTTCTACCTTCTGATATAATTCCTCGCCAATTTCCATGCCCTTCAGAGCCTCCTCCGTCTTCTGGCAGCGGTAAGGCACAGGCGCAGCTACACCGAAGGTAATCCTTACATCCTCCAGAATTTTTTTCTGAGGATCGATCCTGCTGACTACACTGCAGCTTAAGGTCGCAATATCCATTGCATTTCTCATGGAATATTTAATATAAAAGCCATGATATCCCTGATAATCCTTTCCCGGAATCACAATATGGGTAAGCACATCTCCCTGATGAAGATCCACCCGTCCAGGTCCCAGGTAAAAGTCCTTGATCGGAACCATTCGTCCGCCTGTTCCGTCTGCAATACGCAGCATAGCATTCAGGGAAAACAAAGTCGGCGCACTGTCTGCACTGACAGCACCATTACATACATTTCCACCAATCGTTCCAATATTACGCACCTGGGGACCACCTACCTGGTCTACAGCCTCACCCAGAACAGGGATCAGCTTCCGGATCACCGGATCATTTGTCACATGGGAAAAGGTGGTTCCCGCACCAATAAAAATATCACCGGATTCCATCAGCTGGATTCCGCGGATTTCTTTGATATCACGGATACTTACCAAAGATGTACCTGCCATTTTTCCCTCACGAATCTTGATCAGCACATCACTTCCACCGGAGATCACCCTGGCATCCGGATGCTCCTTCAGAAGAGTCACCGCTTCCTTAATGGTTTCTGCATTATAATATTTTTCAATATCGTACATTCCTCATGCCCCCTTTCTCAGATCAGTCCGGCTTTTGTGAAGCCTTCAATCAGTCTTTGCGGCGTAAGAGGAATCTCTGAAAAGCCCACGCCAGTGGCATGCAGAACTGCATTACGGATTGCCGGTGCACCAGGAATTGCCGGTGGTTCTCCAAGAGCCTTATTTCCGTATGGGCCCATAGGATCATTCAGTTCTACAAATTCAACAGCCAGATCAGGAGTATCCATGGTGGTCATCATTTTATAATCAAGCAAAGTACCATTTAAAGGTCTTCCAGTCTTCTCATCCAGCAAAAGCTGCTCAGAAAGTCCATAGCCCATTCCCATGGACATACCTCCATGAACCTGCATTTCTGCAAGCTGAGGATTGAGAAGGGTTCCACTGTCATGAACATTTATAATATCCAGAACTTTAATCTTGCCAAGCTTCATATCCACTTCAATATCAACAAAGCAGCAACCGCTGGCAACTGTATTTTTCTTCACCTGCTTAGAAACCTCTGCAGTAAGAACTGAGGAATTACCAAGGCTGTAATAGCTCTCCATTGCCAGCTCCTCAAGAGAAATTGCCGGCTTTCCATCAGCCAGGATATAACCATCCTCCAGCTCCAGACGGTCTACATTTCCAGGAACAAGCGTTCTGGCGTAATCCAGGATCTTCTGCTTCAGCAGCTGTGCACATTCCTTCACTGCAGTACCCGTTACAAAAGACTGTCTGGATGCATAAGCACCGGTATCAAACGGTGTTACATCCGTATCCTGCTGGCTCACAATATGTACTCTTGAAATATCCATATGCAGGGTTTCTGCTGCCATCTGGGAAAATACAGTATCTGCGCCCTGTCCGATTTCTGTGGCTCCAACCTGAAGCTGTACACTTCCATCCTGGTTCAGAGAAAGTCTTGCTCCTGCGATTTCCAGGGAAATAGGCCATACACCTGTCTTATAGGAAAACAGTGCCATACCCACACCACGTCTGACAGAACCCGTCTGATTCTGGTAAGCTTTTCGTTTCTCTTCCCAGTGAATATATTCTGCACCTTTCTCCAGGCACTCAAAAATACCATTTGTATTCGCTGCAATAGGTTTCAGATAAGCATCCTCATAATAACCATGTATCAGATTCTTTCTGCGGAATTCCAATGGATCCATGCCAATCTCAAATGCAATATCATCCATAAAGCACTCTGTTGCAAAGCATACCTGCGGAATACCGTAAGCTCTCATCGCTCCGGCTGTAGGACAGTTAGTGTAAACTGTATAAGCCTCTCCCCGGATATTCGGACAGGCGTACTGAAGCCTGCTGGCAGTCAGTCCATTGGCTGCAATGGCATGTCCGTGAGACGCATAAGCTCCCTGATTAGAATAGGTAGTCATCTCCTTCGCCAGAAGATGTCCTTCCTCATCTACGCCTGCTGCCATATCATATTCAATAGAATGGCGTGTTCTGGTGTTCGTAAAGGTCTCCTCACGAGTCAGCTCTATCTTCACCGGACGGCCGCCTACCTGCATGGTAAGAAAAGCATTCAGTGGCTCATAAAGCACCTCCTGCTTATTTCCAAAACCGCCCCCTACATATGGCTTGATCACTCGAACCTGTCCCCATGGGATTCCCAATGCCTGACCAACCACGCGACGTACGATATGTGGTATCTGTGTGGAAGAAACCACAACAATACGCCCCTTTTCCATATAGGCATAAGAAATATTATTCTCGATATGACAGTGCTGGACTATAGGTGTCTTGTAGCTTCTTTCGATCTTTACAGAAGCATCTTCAAGACCTTTGTCAACATCCCCGATTGCAAAGCTTGAACGGGCCAGAATGTTATCCTTCTTATCCAGATGAATAGGATGTTCACTTCCCCTCATGGAAATCCTTGGACTTAACACCACTGGATATTCCTCGTATTCTACCTTGATCAGCTTCAGCGCTCTTGATGCCGTCACTTCGTCTTCAGCAACAACAGCTGCAATATCATCGCCATAATACCGCACTCTTCCTGTGAGCAGATTACGATCTGCCACATCCTGATGAGCTGGCTCCACGGACCAGGGATGTCCCGGTGTGGGATAACAATGATTCGGTACGTCCTTAAAGGTAACTACCTTTACTACGCCGTCCAGAGCCTCTGCCTCACTGGTATCAATGGATTTCACCACGCCGTTTCCGATCTTCGCATGATAAACCCGGGCTACCAGGCACTTATTCAAAATCAGGTCATCTGTAAACTTCGCACGACCTGTCACTTTCTCATAAGCGTCTACTCTTGGAACTCTCTTTCCAATCATATGCTTCACCTTCTTTTTATTTTTTATCCGCAGATGCCTCCAATCCGCAGAAAATCCGTACAGCAAATGCTGCCTCCTGTATCTTTGTACAAGATGATACCGCCCCATAAAAGAATAGCCGACGCCGTTCAAAAAACAAATTTACGGTTCTTCTTTGAACTGGTCGTCGGCCTTTTCATTACTGCTTCCTGTCCCTGTGAACAGCAGCCTTTGTAATTCGCGTCTCCTTTAATCTAAAAAATATTGTACAAAATATTCTTTTTATGCAAAATTATTGTATCACATTTATTAGGGATTTTGCAACATTTTTATAGATTATTTTAAGATTTTATTGTTAATTTTTTGAAATTTTTGAAATAATTCCAGCTATTTCTCAATTTTGCTTAGTTAAGATTCCATGCAGGTCATAAATTGCATGTCTCGGACACTTCACTGCACACATTCCACAGCTTAAGCAAATAGTTTCATCTATCACCGCACAGTTATCTATAACCTTTATTGCACCTGCCGTACAGGTCTTCTCACAGATACCACAGCCAATACAGCTGACCTGGCACTGTTTTTTCGCCTCTGCTCCTTTATTTTTATTGGAGCATTTCACAACGATCCAGTTGGCACATTCATGAACATGGATGATTTTCTGAGGACAAACCTTCGCACAGGCTCCACAACCGATACACTTCTCCTCATCTACCTGTGCTACCCCGTATTCATTCAGGGAAATAGCGCCAAGCTTACATTTTTCCACGCAGGCTTTGCAGCCAATACATCCATCTTTGCACCCTTCATCACCGGTTGTGGCTCTGCAACCCCCATTACATGCCACAACTGCTGATCTGTACGGAAATTTTTTCTTTACTGCCATCTTTCATCCCTTCCTTTCATATGGTGTTCCACTAAGAGGAAGGCTGTAACGCCTTACACCATCTCTTCGGAAATAGGCATCCGCAATTGCAGGTGCAGTAGGAATTGAAGTAATCTCCCCAATACCAATAGCACCACATGCAACCTTAAGCCCTGGTTTATCAATGACAATGGCATCAACCTTGGGAACTTCATGTGCACGGAACAATCCCAGGGAACCATATTTGGAAATAGGTTTACAATTCTCATCAATAGGATATTTTTCCCTGAGGGCAAATCCTACAGACATTATTACGCCACCCTCGATCTGGCCCTCGCAGGACAAAGGATTGACTGCTTTTCCCACATCATGGGCTGCCACCATCTCCTCGATCTTACCGGTCTTGGAATCCAGAATACACACCTGGGTTGCATAGCCGTAAGCCACATGAGAAACCGGATTCGGCACATTTGCACCAAGAGGATCTGTCTTTGCCAGATACTCTGCATAGTAGACCTTGCCGATCATGTCTTCCACTGTCATGCCTGCCTTCTTATCCTCCATCAGCTTCTCGCAGGCTCTTCTGCATGCCTCACCTGTAACAAGCGTCTGCCTGGAGCCAGATGTGGTTCCGGAATCCGGGGCTACCCAGGTATTGCTTCTCTCATAAACAATATCTTCTCTTTCTATATCTGTGTTACTTACGATCAACTGTGTAAGCACCGTACCAAGTCCCTGTCCAATACAGGATGCACCTGAATAAATGTGAAGCTTCTTATCCTCCTCATAAATCAGTTTCACCCGTCCGGTATCCGGGATTCCCACACCTACGCCTGCATTTTTCATGGCACAGCCCAGTCCCACAGCCTTGCCTGCAGCAAGCGCAGCGTCATATTTCTCTTTTACCGCCTCCAAAGTCTCCACAAGTCCGGTAGACTCATCTACAATCTGACCATTAGGAAGAGTTTCTCCTGGACGGATGGCATTACGGTAACGGATTTCCCAGGGAGTGATCCCAACTTTATCTGCCATCATATTCAGAAGTGTCTCTGTTGCGAAGCAGGTCTGGGTAACTCCAAATCCGCGGAAAGCTCCAGCAGGTGGATTATTGGTGTAATAAGCAGTTCCCTCAATCTCAAAATTTTCATAATGATATGGGCCCGCCGCATGAGTACATGCTCGTTCCAGAACCGGACCGCCAAGAGATGCAAATGCACCTGTATCAGAAGCTACCTTTGCTTTTACTCCCATAATATTTCCATTCTCATCACAGCCCATGGTCACATCCATATAAAATGGGTGACGCTTCGGATGGACAAGCAAGGACTCTGCTCTCGTAAGCTTCATCTTAACCGGCTTTTTGGTTATATAAGTGAGAAGTGCACTTAAATGCTGCACTGTCATATCTTCCTTACCGCCAAAGCCGCCTCCTACCAGAGCATTCTGAACCTTCACTTTGTCTGTGCCAAGAAGCATACAGCACTCATGCAGTGTCTGATGGGCCGACTGGTCAGTAGAATAAACAAATATATCCCCTTCCTCATCATAGAATGAAACTGCACACTCCGGTTCCAGAAATGCGTGTTCTGTCCATGGTGTTTCAAACCTGTGAGAGATCACATATTTGGAATTGGCAATAGCCTCATCAGCATTTCCTCTGCTGATATGCTTATGTGCACAAATATTATTCTCTTCCTCATCAAATACCTTTGGTGCATCAGGCGCTGCCGCTTCCTCTATGGTATGAACATGAGGCAGAACCTCATATTCTACTTTAATCAGTCTGGCCGCCTTATCTGCTGTTTCTTTATCCTTCGCAGCTACAAGTGCAATGGCGTCACCAAGATAATGGGTAAGCCCGCCTACCGGAATCAGGGTATACTGATCATGCTTCAGATGCCCGATTTTATTTTCCCCGGGAATATCCTCTGCTGTTACTACAGCCTCCACGCCTGGCAGCTCCAGAGCTTTCGTCGTATCAATGGAAAGCACCCTGGCGCGAGCATATTTGCTTCGAAGTGCTGAGCCGTAAAGCATGCCTTCCGGATAAAAATCATCCGGATATTTACCTGTGCCAAGAACCTTTTCCCCCACATCAATTCTTGCCACGCGTGATCCAATATTCCAATTGTCGTCTTTCTCCTCCGGAAATACTCCCTCTCTCATAATTCCGGCTGCAATTCGTACTGCATCTATAATTTTTACATACCCGGTACAACGGCAGTAATTGTTGCGCAGGGCATATTTGATTTCATCATCAGTTGGCTCTTTATTCACATCCAGAAGGGCTTTCGTACACATCACCATGCCAGGAATACAAAATCCGCACTGTACTGCACCGGCTTTTCCGTATGCGTAGGTGTATACCTTCTCCTCCCACTCGGTCAATCCTTCTACTGTAATGATGTTTCTGCCTTCCAGCAGATCTGTATCCGGCACACAGGCCTTACAGGTTCTACCATCAATAATAACTGTACAGGCTCCACAGGCACCTTCACTACAGCCATCTTTTACAGAAGTTAAATGTAACTCATCACGGAGAAATCTGAGAAGCTTTTGATTTTTTTTCGCCTCTACTCTCTGGCCATTAACTGTAAATACTGCCATATTGGATCCTCCTTTCTACTACACCCCATTATAGACGCTGTCCACAGCCCCTAAGCTGTGGACAACGATCTTTTCATTTTATTTTGTTATCAGATATCCATAATCATCGATCACTGCGCAGATCAGCTTCTTCAAACCATCGTACAGCTTATCAGCAGGATCATCTGCCTTGCAGTCTGTAATCTGTCCTACGAATCTTACTTTGCAGGTCTTAGCCTCTTTATCCAGGACTACAAAGCCATCATTTGTACTGTCAGCCATGTCTTTTTCATTTGCAAACAGAGTGAATTTATCTTTATAAGGTGCACTTGCATATGGACAAAAGCTCTTACAGTTGCCACACTCATTACACATATAATCTACGTGGATCACCTGGTTCATTTCCATACCCGGAACCTTAATGGAAATATTTGCACGGTTAGGGCAGACATCAACACAGTTCTCGCAAACCTTGTTACATGTAAGACATCTTTCTTCCTCAGTCTTTGCCTCATTACTGTGTTTCAGGATACCTTTCTTTCCAAAGCAATCCTTCTCATCACCTGTTACAGCAGCGTCTTTGGTAATCTCTTTGCCGAGAATATCCTTTACAGCCAGCTGTGCGTCCCGGATTCCCTCTACGATAGTTGCAGCACCCTTTGCACCATCTCCGGCTACATAGACACCACTTACACTTGTTTCAAGTGTCTTATCATTAACCTTCGCTTTTCCTCTTTCATCAACCGCAATCTGGTTTGAAGTATAGAAATCAGTGTCAATCTTTTCACCAACTGCTACGATCACAGTATCTGCAGGAACTTCTTCCACATCAGCGGTCTCAGTTACACTGGCACGTCCGGAAGCGTCCATCTGTCCCAGCACCATCTTCTTGCAGATCAGTCTGCCATTCTCAAGGCTTACCGGGGAAAGAAGCTCTTTGAACTCTACTCCCTCCTCAAGAACCTCCAGAAGCTCATCCTCAGCTGCCGGCATGTAACGTTTGGTTCTTCTGTAAACAAGATAAACATGCTCTACACCCTCAGTGCGTTTGGCTGCTCTGGCTGTATCCATAGCAGTATTTCCACCACCGATAACCACAACATTTCTGCCAATATCAAGCTTACCGTCATTTGCCTTGAAATCGCGAAGGAATTTCAGCGCATTCACAGTCTCGCCCTTTTCCAGTTTCAAGGTGCCTGGCTTACCAGCTCCAATAGCAAGGATCACAGCATCATAGCCCTGCGCTTTCAGATCAGCCACAGATGTGATCTCAGTATTTGTACGGATCTCTACACCCATTTTCTGGATGAAAGAAATATCTTTATCAATAGCTTCATTTCCAATACGGAAGCCCGGGATCACATAACGGATTACACCGCCAGCTTTCTCCTCTTTCTCAAAAACAGTAACTGCTGCGCCCTCTCTTGCAAGGAAATAAGCTGCTGCAATACCAGCAGGACCACCGCCTACCACTGCAACCTTTTTGCCACATGGCTCCCCTGCTTTAATCTCATCGATCAGCTGCTCATAGCCATGCTCAGCAGCTGTAAGCTTGGTTCCACGAATATTAACAGATTCCTCGTAGAAATTACGAGTACATTTCGTCATACAGTTATGTGCACATAAGGTTCCTGTAATAAACGGAAGAGCGTTCTTCTCCAGGATCACTTCCAGTGCTTCCTTATACTTACCTTCTCCTGTAAGTGCAATATACTGCGGAATATCCTGATGGATCGGACATCCTTCTGAACATGGTGCATAGAAGCAGTCAAGAAGCGGAACCTCCTTAGTGCTCTTTCTGTTCGGGAGCGGCTTGATATTCTTAACATGATGTGCATCTGTAATAGCATCCTCTGCCAGCTTTTTCAGTGCATCAACATCAATTCCATCCCATTTCTCAGGACAAATTCCCTCTACCTTATCTGCCACCTGGGTAAATCTCTGATATCCGCCAGTCTTCAGAAGGGTAGTTGCCATAGTTACCGGCCAGATACCGCATCCAACAATTTTGTCAATATTGTAATAGTCTGCACCTCCGGAATAGGAAATCCGGAGCTTTCCTGCAAATTCTGCCGAAAGCTTAGCTGCAAGAGAAATAGAAAGCGGGAACAATGCCTTACCAGACATATACATTTCTTCACTTGGAAGCTCGCTTCTGGTAACATCAACAGGAAATGTATTGGTGATCTTCACGCCAAACTCCAGTCCCAGCTCCTCAGATAATTTCATCAGACGGGTAAGCATTGGAACTGCATCCTCATACTGTAGATCATCCTTGAAATGGAAGTCACCAAATACCATATAATCATATCCCATTTTATCCATGGTTTCTCTTGCGAAATCATAACCAAGAAGAGTTGGGTTACATTTTACAAATGTATTGATATGTTTCTCAGTGAGAAGATAATTTGCAATACTCTCAATCTCCTGTGGAGGACATCCATGTAAAGTGGAGATAGTAGCAGAATTACAGACATTTGACGGAATTGCTTCAATGTCTTCTCTTGTAAAATTATGGAATTTATCAGCGTTATCCAGAAGCCATTTCTTACATTCCTGGAAAATTGCAGTATCCCTGGCTTCCATCATTCCATCAATAAATGTATTTACTTTATTGCCCTTGATTCCAGCAAGATCATAGCCCACAGAAATGTTAAACTGGAAACCATCCTGTGCGCCAAGACCAAATTCCTTAGCCATCACATGAAGAATAAACCATGCCTTGATGTACTCTCCCATGGCATCCGGAACTGTAAGCTCGGTAGACCATTCACAGTTATAGCCTTCATCATCAGCCAGGATACAAGGCTTATTCACACATGCAGAAAGCTCTGCGCCATCCATCTTCTGAACTGTCTTCAGCTCAAAGAAACGTGCCCCTGCATAGTAGGAAGCAATAATGTTCTGTGCAAGCTGGGTATGTGGGCCTGCTGCCGGTCCTACAGGTGTCTCAAGATTTCTGCCAAAGATGGTCATATCATTCTTCGCATCAGCTGTATACGGACGATGCACTCCAAATACAGTATCCTGACTCTTCTTCTCCTGAAGAACCCAGTCCACCAGCTGCCCGAAAGGCATACATGTCATAATATCACTCATACTTATTTTCCTCCGTTAATATCCTCTGCAAGCTCCTGTGCAGACTGTCTGCAGTCAGCCATAACCTTATCCACATCACATACCAGCACTTCTCTGTCTTTCATAAGAACCTTACCATTACATACAGTAGTTACTACATCATGTCCGGTAGTTCCGAACAGAAGGTGACCGTTTACATTATCAGCTCTCATAGGTGTAAGCGGATTATAATCCATTACGATCACGTCTGCAGCTGCTCCCTCTTTCAGAACGCCAAGCTGTTTCTTAAAGTAACGGTTAGCAATAATTGCATTATTCTCAAAGAGCATCTTCGGAACTTCACCCCATGCAGCATTAGGATCACACAGATGATGTTTGTGAAGGATATTTGCAACCTTCCAGGATTCCATCATATCATGTGTATACCCATCTGTTCCAAGTCCTGTAACGATTCCCTTATGAACAAGCTCCATGGTAGGCGGACATCCACAGGCATTTCCCATGTTAGATTCCGGATTATGCACAACCATGGTATCTGTATCTTTAATTAATTCCATCTCATGCTCGTTAATATAGATACAATGTCCCAGAAGTGTCTTCGGTCCAAGAATATTCCAGTCATAAAGTCTGTCAACAATTCTCTTACTGTGTTCCTTCAGACACTGGTGAAGATCATAGATTCCCTCAGCAACATGAATATGATATCCTACGCCATCCGGCTTCAATTCATTACAAAGCTCCATGGTTTCATCAGAAATTGTAAAGGATGCATGCATACCCATCATAGCAGCAAGCATATCGCTGTCATCTGCAAGTGCATGTTTGATAAAATTCACATTCTCCATTACAGATTCTCTGGATTTATCCATACCATCACGATCAGAAATCTCATAGCAAAGACAGGTACGAACGCCCAGTTCCCTGGCAGCAGATTCAATAGCAGCAAGAGATCCGGTAATATGTCCGAAACTTGCATGATGGTCAAATACAGTAGTTACACCATTACGGATACTGTCGATATATGTTGCCATTGCAGAAAGTCTGGTCTGCTCCAGTGTAAGATGACGGTCAATGGTCCACCACTGTCCATCCAGAATATCCAGAAAGCCTTTAGGATTATAGCCTTTAATACTAAGCCCTCTGGCAAAAGAGCTGTAGATATGCTCATGAGTATTGATAAATGCAGGCATGATTACTCCGCCTCTGGCATCCACAAATTCTCCGTCCGGATATGCTCTCTTCACTTCATCTGTTGTCCCCACCATAACTATGGTGTTACCATCCATTGCAACTGCACCGTTCTCTATGAATGCATTGGATGCGTCCCGTGTGATCATTCTTCCATTACCAATAATAAGCATATGGAGTCCTCCTTTACTTGTTAAAATTGTTGAATCAAAATGCACAATTCAGCATTTTTTAGGATATTTTATACAGTTAATGTAACATATTCCCATGTAAATTTCAATAGTAAATCTAAATAATTTTTTGGCTTTCTTAAAAACTTTGTTTTAAGCTGATCTGTAATTTCTTTTGATAAAAAAAGCAGCCCGCTATTTATGCGAACCGCTTGTCTTTTTCTGATACAAATATTGAATTTTAATCATCATAGTTCCCGGAGCTTATGCAAAAACTTTCTTCCTTTTTTCCATAATCGAGGATCAATTTCCACTTCATAGCCCTTTCCATTTTTTACATGCCAGTCATAAAAAGAACATTCTTCATCTGCATATTCTTCCATCACATTCATAATGGTGCCACCATGTACCACCACAGCCGCCATACTGAGTCCATCCCGGATACAGCCATTTACAGCCTTCTGGAAACCAATCACATTGCGCCGTTTAAATTCCTCCCGGCTCTCGCCTCCCGGGAACGGCAGCAGTCCGCCGGAATCCACCCAGGCCTGATAAAGTTCATTTCCGTTCAACTCCATGTAATTCTTATTTTCAAACTCTCCGAAATCACATTCCGCAAGCTCATCTATGATGTTCAGTTTTTTCCCTGGAAAAAGGATTCCCGCAGTCTGGGTACAGCGAAGCATCGGACTTGCGTAAACTGCCTGCACGCTGGGATAATCCAGCTTCTCCAGTTCATCCATTCCCTCCTGGCAAAGAGCTTCATCCGTCCTCTTTCCTATGTATCTTTTCAGCTTGTTTCCGGCCGTCTCTCCGTGACGGATCAACAGAAGCTTAAGCATTTTTGATCACCGTCCCTATCCCACAGACAACCCGTGTTACTTTTGTGCTTTTTGCAGCCAGGCCGGTGCATACTCTTCCCACTGCTTCACGGTATTTTCTGTCAAACGCATCCATAGGGACAACACCATAGCCCACCTCCTGGCTCACAAGAATCACATCAGGATTTTTCTCCCATAACTCTTCCGCCAGTCCGGATACATCTTTGTCTGCCTTTAATTCTTTTTTGATAAACTCCTGAAAATCCAAAACCCCTTCTGCCCGCATAAGCTCTTCTTTTCCCAGATCAGCCCCATTCTTCCAGCAGATCCCGGGATGGCATCCTCTTGCATAGGTACTTTTCCCCTGAAATGCACCACCAATGATCATCTCCATACGTAGCTTTCCCTTCCTTTCTACAGGCTTTAAAACCATACAGAAGCAACAGCCATTACTATAGCCATTCCCACCTCACAAAGGCAGAGGAAATAGCCTGCCAGATCGCCTGTAATCCCGCCGAAATATTTTACAGCCTTGTAACGATAATAAAGAAAAATAAGTACAGCTGCTGCAAATGCCAGACTTCCCAGCACAGGCTGGATCCACACCATCACCACCAAAAGGATCCCCAGATAAACGATAAGAACATTTCTTACTGTTATCTCCTCTGCTTTTCTGGAAAACTCTGCTACAGTTCCATCTTTCCGCGCTTTTGGAAATGTCATGACACTGATTCCGGAAAAGCATCTGGAAACCATAAAGCCCAGAGCCATAAGCTTAAGCGCAGACGCATTCATCCACAGCTGACTGTAAGCACCATACCAGGCAAGGAAATAGACGCAGGCTGTGATCACAGCAAAGGCTCCTGCATGAGAATCCTTCAGGATTTCCAGACGCCTTTCCCTCTCCTGCCAGGAGCTTAAAGCATCCGATGTATCCAGAAGTCCATCTACATGGATTCCCCCAGTCACAAATACCGGAATCAGCACCAGTATCACAGAAATAAAAGTAGGATTAAAATAAAATCTCATTCCCAGCCAGCCTGCAAAATAAGATAGCGCTCCAATTACCAGGCCAATAAACGGAAAAAAGCAGAAGGTATATTTCATATTCTCCTTGTTCCAGTCAGCTCTTGGCATAGGAATTTTTGAATACATTGCAAAAGCCACTTTGAAATTATTCCATAACATTTTCATAGCTTTTTCCCCCTTTATGCCAGAGTGGAATCCCGTAAACCACCTCTACCACCTCATCTGCCATTTTTCCGATGCTCTGATTGATTTTGCCCAGATATTCCTGATAGCGTACAGTATCACCTTCATAAACTGCTGCTTCTGAAAAAATCTCGTTGGTGACGATCACCAGATGGCGGGCCTGATTTCTTATTTTTTCCACACCCGCCAGAACAGCCTCCACTGTTTTTTCGGCAGCACCGGATTCCTCAAACATCTCATTCGCCACCAGATTAGACATACATTCCAGCAGGATCACGGAATCCTCCGGAACTTCCAGATTCTTCAGCTCGGTATAGCATTCTGCTGTTTCAAAACCTTTTCCAGCCCGCATCCTCCGGTGACGCGCCACCCGTTTATGGCTCTCCGCATCATATGGATGCATTGTGGCGATATAAAGCCGTTTTCCCGGTCCAAAGGACAGAATCTTATCTTCGGCAAAAGCTGATTTACCGCTTCCGCTTCCTCCGGTCACAACTGTCATCATATTATTTCAGCTCCTCATACTGATCTACATGAATATCATCAAATGTACTTAATGTATTGTAAAGTGTCGCTCCCATATCCAAAAACGGACAAAGGGCAATTGCCCCGGTTCCTTCCCCAAGGCACATATCAGCATGAAGCACAGCTTCTTTCCCAAGTGTATCCAGAACAAGGCGGGCTGCCGGTTCTTTAGATACATGACTTGCAATCATATAATCCACTGCCTGGGGACAAAGCCTTGCTGCCACAAGAGCGGCAACTCCGGAAATAAAGCCATCAATAAGAACCGGAAGCTGCAGCGCGGCTCCTCCAAGATATACACCTGCCATTCCGGCAATATCAAGACCGCCAACCTTTGCCAGCACATCTACCGGATCCTCTGGATCTGGCTTATTTAAAGTGATCGCACTTTTGATGGCATTGATCTTACGCATAAGACCATCACTGGAAAGTCCGGCTCCCCGGCCAGTCATGGTTTCCACGGGCTGATTCAAAAGTACAGATGCAACAGCACTGCTGGTTGTAGTATTGCCAATTCCCATCTCGCCGGTAGCAAGAAGACGATATCCCTGATTTTTTAATTCCTCTGCCATGGCAATTCCTGCTTCCAGCCCTCTTATGGCCTCATCTCTTGTCATTGCAGGTTCCTTGGCCATGTTATGTGTTCCATACATAACCTTCAAGTCTGTACGCGCTGTGGTATCTTGGACCATTCCCACATCCACCGGTTTTACTGCCACACCGCACTGATGACACATCACACATGCAGTAGTAGTTTCTTTCACAAAGTTATCTGCCACAATCGCAGTAACCTCCTGGCCAGTCTGTGTCACTCCCTCTTCTACTACACCGTTGTCTGCACACATGGCAACCAGGGCTTTTTTTGCAATATCCACCTTCACTTCACCTGTGATACCTACGATCTGAGTTATCAGGTCCTCCATTTTTCCAAGAGAATGAAGAGGCTTGGCTATGCTGTCCCAGCGCTTTCTGGCAGTAACCATTTTTTCCTTATCCAGTGGCTTTATTTTCTTAAGGGTCTCTTCTAATGTCATGATTTCCTCCCACTGGTAAATACCAGAAATTTGCTGAATATGTAATTTAACGCCAGAACCACAAACTGAGTAATAAATTTTCCCACCATGTCATTCATGTGTACGATTTCCGCAAAGAACCACACACCGCCTATTTCAACAACCATAGTAACAAGTCTTGCCCCTATAAATTTACAGAATGGCTGAATATGGTCTTTAAGTGTCTCACATTTATCCTGGAAAACAAACTTTGAATTAACAACATATGCAAACAGAATTGCCAGGATAATAGAAATCACATTTGCAACATCTCTTTGTACTCCCGCCTGTCGCAGAAGAAAAAAGCTTACCAGGTTCACCATCGTGGTGCAACCGCCAAAAAACACATAGCGCACAACATCACTGGCATACAGTTTCTTAATGAGAGCAGTCATGATTTACCTCCTTATATACATCCTCTTTTCCGCGAAGTATCTGGGAAATAATGTAGCGGGGACGTCGTTTAACTTCTTCATATATTTTTGCAATATAATAGCCGATAATCCCAAGACTCAGCATAATGGCACTTCCGATAAGCAAAAGCACGATCAAGGTTGTGGTGTAGCCCTCCACTGCCTTCCCGGCAAAAAACTGCACCAGTGAATATATGATCAAAATCAGGGAACAGCCAAAGCAGGCTCCGCCAACAACAGTCACAAACTGCAATGGCACTGTGGTAAATGCCACAATATTAGTAAAAGCATACTTCACCAGTGACCAGGTAGACCATTTGGACTGTCCTGCTTCTCTGTCATGAACCTCAAACTCCACATATGTAGTCTTAAAACCAACCCAGGAGGAAGTTGCACGGAAGAACATATTTCGTTCCGGCATGGAAAGAATGCTGTTTACCGCCTTACGATCCATCATCTTAAAATCAGAAGCGTTCTGCATATTTACACCTGTTGCCTTGGACATGATCCCATAGAAGAATCCGGCGCTTTCTTTGTGCAGCAGGCTCTCTGTTCCCCTGGACTTCTTCACACCCTCGATCACTTCCCATCCCTGTTCCCAAAGATGATACATTGATATTAAAGTTTCCGGCGGATGCTGCAGATCGCAGTCCATCACCGCAACCACATCACCTGTTGCCTGCGCAAGGCCTGCATATACTGCTGCTTCTTTTCCAAAATTTCTGGAAAAATGAACGCCAAGTACATTTTGGTCCTTCTCACCGGCTTTCGTGATTTCCTCCCAGGTTTTGTCTTTTGAGCCATCGTCCACAACAACTAATTCATAGGAAATGCCAGCTTCTGATAATATTTCATTCAGAACTCTGCAGGTTTTCCCCACCATAAGTTCTTCATTATAAGCTGGCAGAACCACTGATAATCTGCTCATTTTTCATCCTCTTCTCATTCTTTCATTTTTTCAACGCTCCCATTATATAACAAAACTATTTTGCAGGCAACCTTAATCAGCATTCTCCATAATCTCTTATCTTTACAGAGTAATTTTCACTCACACAAGAAAGGCCTGCAATACCACCTTTTCAGATGATATCACAGGCCCACTTTACGCTACGACACGATAAACACTATGTGCTTATACTATTTATTTATAATGCGGCTTCACCGCGGGTAAATCTTATTCCTCTGTTCCGTACAGAGTGATCAGCTTCTGCAGATACTCATATCTTGCCTTAGCTTCGGACTGGTTCTTAGCGAACAGTCTTGCAGCCTTCTCAGGATTCTGACGCTGTAAGGAGTTATAACGAACCTCACCATTTAAGAATTCCTGATAATCTGTCATATCCGGTGCTTTGGAATCAAGGCTGAACTTGCTTCCTTCTGCAGCAGGATTGAAGCGGAAGTTGTGCCAGTATCCACACTTAACAGCAAGCTCTTCCTCAGTCTGAGCTTTGGACATACCCTTCTTGATACCATGGTTGATACATGGAGCGTATGCGATGATAAGTGATGGTCCCGGATAAGCCTCTGCCTCTGCAATTGCTTTAATAGCCTGATTGAAGTCAGCTCCCATAGAGATCTGAGCAACATATACATAACCATAGCTCATTGCGATAGAAGCCATATCTTTCTTCTTAGTCTCTTTACCGCCAGCAGCAAACTGTGCGATTGCACCTGTAGGTGTAGACTTAGAAGACTGTCCACCTGTGTTAGAATAAACCTCTGTATCGAATACCATAACGTTGAT
>CAKRVL010000005.1 GCA_934408705.1 uncultured Blautia sp.
GCTTTTTCCACAACTTTTTCCTGATACTCATCAAAGTATGGTTTTCTTGCATCAAAGGTAAGCTCTGCATTTCCTTTATCGATCAGATCGGAAAGCTCTGTATCCTGAAGCTGGCAGAAGTTGCAGGAGCTTCCCGGATAGATCATCTCACGGCTTTCACTTGGATCAAGTGTTCCGCCGGAGCCAATAATTCCAAGATCATGCTCACCATCAAGCATACGGCTCATCAGTGTTGCAAAATCCATCTGTTCGATTTCTACTTTTACGCCAATATTAGCAAAATCCTGGACGATCAATGCTGCACATCTTTCAGTAATGCTGTTTCCTGAAGAAATGAAGAATTTCAGTGTCTGGTCAGACGGGAAACCTGCTTCTGCAAGCATTTCTTTCGCTTTTTCAGGATCATACTGAACCTGAACCTTGTCATTGTAATATGGGCTTACCGGTGCGATCGGTGTCATGATAGGTGTTCCCTCTCCCATGAGAAGACCATTTACCAGTACTTCACGATTGATTGCCATATTTAACGCCTGACGTACCTCCTGAGTCAGGTATTCCTTCTGAGTGTTATAGATCAGAGTGGAATAAGAGGTTGTAGGAACAGATTCTGTTACCAGATTATCCTGGGTTTTAGCTGTTTCCCAGTCATCTGTAAGTACAGAACCGAATCCGATCATGTCAAGCTCGCCGTTCATAAGACCGGAAAGAACGTTTGCGGACGGTACCACACGGATAATAAGGCGGTCGATTTTCGGAGCTCCAAGATAGTAATTTTCGTTCTTTGTGAACTCCATACGCTCACCATTGATCTCGCTGTCGTAGATAAATGGGCCGGAGCCTACCGGGTTTGCCCAAAGGTCAGGAGCATTGATCTCTTCTGCTGTTTTTCCCTCAAATACATGCTTCGGGATGATGAAAACAGTGTCGATATCCTGAAGGAAGGTATCCGGATACATGGCTTCTTTTAATTTAAAGGTTACTTCGTAATCACTATCTGCTGTTACTTCGATAGAGTCTTCAGAAAGCTCAGCACCGGACTCATCAACACCTGCAATGTACTCCAGATGATAACGGCTCTTTGCATCTACAGACGGATCTGAGTACATCTGATAACTGAATACAACATCCTCTGCTGTAACAGGCTCACCATCAGACCATACTGCATCTTCATGAAGCTTGAAGGTTACTGCATCACTGGCATCGTTTACAGTCCATGATTCAGCAAGACGTCCCTCGATGGAACCGTCAGCGTTTGTCTGGGTCAGACGATCATAGATCTGGTCACAGATAAAACGTGTGTAATTGCTTGTGGTGTTCAGTGGCATCATGGTATCCCATGCCTGGTCCATAGCTGCTGTTACCACTTTCTCTTCTGACTCAGCGGCTGCCGGCACAGCAAATGCTGTTACCATAGTTCCGGCGAGAAGAAGAGCTGCGGCTTTTTTCATGTTGATTTTCATAATTTTCCTCCTTTTGCCCGTGGGCGTATTTTATAAGGTTAAATGCCTTTTCGTGCAAGCACGAGCGGCCTTTAACTTTACGATTTCGATATCTACGGATTGCTCCGCTGCAAAGCAGCTCCCGCAATCCTCCGTCCATTCGGAATCCGCTGATTTACTTCGTAAATCGCTACTTCCTCATGTCCGGCAGGTTGCAAGGTTAAATGCCTTTTCGTGCAAGCACGAGCGGCCTTTAACATTGCAACCTTGATATCACAGTTTAATTTTCGGGTCCAGAGCATCGCGGATGCCATCGCCCAGAAAATTAATACTCAATACAGTGATCAGAAGCGCAAGTCCCGGTGGGAGCCAGATCCACAGCTTCTGGGAAAGCACAGTGATGGACTGTGCATCATAGAGCATATTTCCCCAGCTTGCTCCCGGCGGCTGCACACCCATACCAAGGAAGCTTAAGGATGATTCGGAAAGGATGGCACTTGCCATCTGGAAAGTGATCGCGATCAGAATCGGGGCAAAGGAGTTGGGAAGAACATACTTTGTCACGATTTTGAAATTGGAGGTTCCGATCGCCCTTGCAGATTCTACATACTCTTTCTCTGATACAGAAAGTACATTTGCATAAATCAGTCTGGCAAACTGTGTCCAGCCAAGTACACCGATAACACAGGTTACAGACCAGACGGATGGTCCTAAGACTGCAACCAATACCAGAATCAGTACAATTGATGGAAAAGACATGAAAATATCTGCAATTCGCATAATAATTGCTTCAACCTTCCCTCTTGCGTAACCGGCTACCAGCCCAAGAGGTACACCGATGGCACAGCTGATCAGTGTAGAGACAAAACCAACCAGAAGGGAAGTTCTTCCGCCATACATCAGACGGGCAAATACATCACGTCCGATAGCATCCGTTCCAAGGATATGTGCCCCTCCCGGCGCAGCGGAAAAGGCGGTGTAATCGGAGGTATAGGGATCCAGCTTCATGATCATCGGAAGAAAAACCACCATAAGGATTTCCACGATCAGAACTACCAGACCTGCCATAGCCATTTTATGCTCTTTCAGTTTATCAAGCACCTCGGAAAGATAGCTTACATTTTCGTTTTTCTGTTTTTTCATTTCTGTCTTCTATCCTCCCTTATTTATAACTGATTCTCGGATCCAGGATTCCGTACGCCACATCAGTAAGAATATTTGCAATCAATACTGCGGCAGCAATCATAACGGTAATTCCCATAATCACCGGATAATCTCGTCCGTTAATAGCTGTTACCATTAAGGAACCAATCCCCGGCCAGCCGAAAACCTGCTCTGTTACTACCGCACCGCCAACAATAGAGGGAATGGACATTCCCACAACTGTAACAACCGGTGTGAGAGCATTTTTCAGGGCATGCTTCATGATCACCTTCCATTTGCCAAGTCCCTTCGACTTAGCGGTACGGATATAATCATCCTGCATAACCTCAAGCATACTGCTTCGCATGTGCCGCACCCAGCCTCCGATCTGCTGGAAAGAAAGTACCAGACAGGGAAGGATCATATGCTTCATCAAATCTGCGAAGGAATGAGCACCACTGGAGCTGTACATTCCGCCAGATGGCAGGATCTTAAACACAATCGCAAACAGATAAATAAATACCAGACCAACAAAGAAATTTGGTGTGGCCATCATCAGCATGGAAAGTCCACCAGAGAAATAATCTCTTCCTGAGTTAGGCTTGGATGCTGCAAAAATCCCAAGAGGGATAGATACGATCAATGACAATAAAATGGAGCTTGCTGCAAGTATCGCAGTAGCAGGAAGTCTCTCCATGATCATAGCTGCAACCGGTCTTTGTGTACTGTAGGAAAATCCCAGATTTCCTGTGAGCAGCTGCTTCAGCCAGGTAAAATACTGGATGATCACCGGCTGATCCAATCCCAACGCTACTCTCTTACGCTCCAGCTCCGCCGGGGTGATTCCCGGATCTGCCAGAAGCGCATCCAGCGGGGAACCTGGCGCCATATTCAAAATGAAATACGCCAATATGGTGATTCCGAAAAAAGTGGGAATAGCAACCAGTATTCTTTTTAATATGTATTTCCACCTCATAGTGTTTTCTCTTCATCTCCTTTTCCTACCATGATCCGGATGATCTCTTTATCAGTCTCGCACATGCCGTCTTTTGCCAGCTGTCCCACATTCCGGATGGTATTTTCTACCCCATTGGTAACAATTCCGTCTCCGCCATAGAACTGCTGCCCCTGTATATACATCTCATAGCCCATGATTCCGGCATCTACAGCTGCAGAAATCTTGGCTGCACAGGAGGCCTTCGCTCCATCACAGATGATTCCGGAAACAATTGCCAGGGAATTCACGATTGTATGTGCAATTATCTCATAATCACCGCCATAAAGGTACGCAATTCCCGCACCACTTCCACATCCTGCGCTTACTGCTCCGCAGTAGGCTGAAAGAGTTCCGATACCTGTTTTCAGATGGATTGTCACAAGATTGGAAAGCACCAGTGCACGAAGCATTTTCTCATGGGAAACCTGCAGCTCTTTCGCAAATTCAATGACCGGGATACTAGCAGTCATTCCCTGATTACCGCTTCCGGAATTGATCACAACAGGAAGCTCGCACCCATTCATTCTGGCATCAGAGCCTGCTGCTGCTTTAGCTCTGGCACGGATCTTGATATTATCGCCATAGGTATGAAGCAGCACTTTTCCAATGTTCGCCCCATAATTTCCCCGAAGACCTTCTTCTGAAATAGCCATGTTGTAACGGATCTGACGTTCCAGAACCTCCTTCACATCTTCTATGTCTACAGTATTGGCAAAATCAATAATGTCTTCAATATTTAATATAGAGTGGTCAGTTTTGGTCTTTTTCTCTTCGGAACAGGCCTCCTTCTGGAAAACAGGCTGACCGTTTTTCTCAATAAGAACAATATTGGTGTGAGTGTCCACAATGCGGACGCGGGCAGTGTCAGCGCCCTTTCCCACTGTCAGGTCAATCTCAAATACATGCTCTGTGGAGGCTGGAGTGATCCTGGGCTTTACCTGCTCCATATAGGCTTTGATCTCTTCCTTCTGGCTGGGCGTAACCCCTGCAATAACTTCCAGAAGTGCTTCTGCCGCTCCTGCGATCACTCCTGCACACAAGGCTGCGGCAATTCCCCTCATTCCACCTGTATTAGGGACAATTACACTCTTAACATTTTTAATAATATTTCCGCTTACCTTAATATCCAGGGTATCCGGCAGCTCACCAAGAGTTTTTCTTGCCACAGCACCTGCATAGGCAATTGCTATAGGCTCTGTACATCCCATTGCAGGAATCAGTTCTTCTTCCAGGATTTGTACATAATCCTGATATCTTTTATCATTTTTCTGCAAGGCTTTATCCTCACTTTCACATAACAATATAGACACTTTAGCACACTATTCTTGTAAAATCAATTACTTTGAAATTTTTATACAGCTTGGTAAATTCTTTAAAAGTAATCGTATCCTCCATGAATATCCACAACGCTTCCGTTCATATATCCATTTTTCAGAATTTCATAAGCCATATCTGCCACTTCAGAGATCTCTCCGAAGCGGTGGAGGGCAATCTTGCGGTTGATCCTCTCATAGCTTTCCGGAGTTCGGTCTTTATGCCAGCTGGTTTCAATAAAACCTGGAGCAATGGCATTGACGCGGATTCCCTTGGGCTCCAGCTCCTTTACCAGAGATTTGGTAAGAAAATGTATAGCAGATTTGGTAACACCGTAAACTAACGAAGATGAGTAAGCCTGCTGACCTGCATAGGAACCGGTAAAAAGAATACTGCCGCCTTCACTCATAATAGGGCGAAGCTCCTTCACCAGAAATACCGGCACTGACAGATTAGTATTTACGATCTTAGACCATTCTTCGAAGGTATAGTCCTCGAATTTGGCATAGGTGCTGATCCCTACATTATTTACCAGCCAGTCTGCATGTCCTGCTTCTTCTTTGATCCGGGAAACGAACTTCATCATCTCATCATATGAAGACATATCAGCCTGGATCAGGCGGATCCTCTTCTGGTTTTCTTCTGACTGGGCATGAAGAAATTCTTCCGCCTGTGCTTTGTTATGTCCATAGCTTACATATAAAACATCCTCCGGCGCAGTATTTCCAAGGATTTTCTCTCCGATGCCCCGTCCGATCCCGGAGGTTCCGCCGGTGATTATAATAACTTTGCTCATGGGATTCATCCCCTTTCTTTTTTGTAAACTGGTATCATTTTATATAGCAAGAACCAGGTCGCACCTCCAACATTTATTGAAAATCCCCTGGTTCTTATCATCTTTTTTTAGTTTTATAAATTCATGATATGAGTATCAAAAGCCTTATCGTGCAAGCACGAACAGCTTTTTGACCTTTTGACACTGGTATCATAAAGTCATTAATCTGTCATAAATATCCTTAGGAATATATGGCTGCTGATTATGGATTGGCTCACCAAGGCAGGTCTTGGGATAAGCAAAGGTACCTGGCTCCATGCGGATCTCCAGAAGCTTCGGCGCATCTGTTTCCTGTAAAAATGCTGTCCCTTTATCCTTTACTTCCTCTGCATTCATACAAGCACTTCTTATCCCGTAGGCTTTGGCTACCTCTGCGAAATCACAGGATGAGAAGCCGCTTCCTTCTGAAGTGTCAGCATAAACCTGCTGGAAATAATCCCGCTGGAGATGACGGATCATTCCAAGAGCATGATTGTTCATAACCACCATGGTAACCGGAAGGTTCTCACGTTTCACCCATTCCAGCTCCTGGATATTCATCTGGAAAGCACCATCACCGCAAATACAGGCCACTGGCCTGCCTGTAGCATAATAAGCTCCGATTGCTGCGGGAAGTGCGTAACCCATAGCTCCGTGTCCCCCGGAAAAAAGTAATTTCTGATCTCTCTGATTATGGAAAGACTGATAGCTCCATACCATATGCTGTCCTACATCCACTGCCACCGCAGATGTAGTCCTAAGAGAATCACTTAAATCTGCAAGCATACGGTTGGGATATCGCTCCGGAGTGGAATCATCAACCTGGCGCAGTGAAGTACGGATATCCGTGCATACAGCCAGCCAGTCGCCAAAATCACATGCTTCGGAATCAGCAAATTTCCTCTCCATTGCTACGTCAACAGCTCCATCTGCCAGCGCCTTCACAACTTCAGCACCATCTGCACAGAATTTTAATTCATTAACTCCGTTCTCATGGATATCTCTCTGTAAATTATAACTATCAATATCCACCCGGATAATTTTCGCATTTTTCGCAAATTCATGTACTTTCGTACCAATTTGACGGGTACAAAGGGAAATTCCCAGGCAGATAAGCAGATCGCTTTTTACATTGGCGATCATATTTGCATAACGATGTCCGTAAGCGCCTCCGATACAGCCAAAGTTCAAAGGATCATCCCACGGCAGAGCGGACATCTCAAGAACACTTGTAATTACCGGAATCTTCCACTTGCGTGCCAAAGTAAACAATTCATCACGGACAGCTTTGTCGCTGACACCGTGCCCCAGCATGATTACCGGACGCTGTGCCATCTCAAGTGCCTTGCTGATCGCTGCAGCCGCCTTTTCACACTCATCCCCTGCCGTCTCGCCGCCAGCCTGCCAGTTCTCAGCTTCTGCACCCAGCGCCTCCAGGTTCATTTCATAAACTGGCTTCTTCACATCCCCGCGCTGAATATTCATGGGCAGATCAATAAGTACAGGTCCCTTACGTCCGGAATTAGCAATATGATAAGCCTTATTCAGTTCCTTTACAATATCCTCTGCTTCCCGGATCTGCACTGCATATTTCGTCACCGGCTTCGCCATGGCAACAATATCGATCTCCTGAAATCCCTGCTGGCGAAGACCTCGAATCCCTGAATATTCATAAGTATTCAGCTGACCGGTAAGAAAAATCACCGGCAGGGAATCAAAATAAGCATCTGCAATTCCTGATATGAGATTCGCCGCCCCGGGACCACTTGTGGCATACGCACAGGCACATCTCTCTCCCGCCTGTGCATAACCGCAGGCCGCAAATGCAGCTCCCTGCTCATTGTAGCTGGAATGGCTTTTTGTATGAGGATTTTTCTCTATAGAATCAACCAGATGGGCAATCATGGTTCCCTGGTATCCAAAGAAGTCATGAATTCCTTTTCTCTGTAAAAACTCAACAATATAATCAGTTAATTTCATTTCCAGAATTTCTCCACTTTTTTCTTCAGATTAGTACGTCCGGTCTTCTCCAGAACCATCAGATAAATGTGCTGAAGTTCCTCGTCCGGTATAAATATCTCGTCATTCTTAAGGCTCTTCACCATAGCCCTCGTATATGGAATGAAAATCTGCTCTAAGGCCGGATAGTCCTTATTCTTATATAAATTCGTAATATAATCCTTATTATCCAGATAATACTTCTCCAGCTGGATCTTAGATGCACAGAACTTTACATAATTCCAGCTCCAGTTCAGATACTCCTTCTTTCTGCTGGCATGTCCTGACTTTCTGCGAGCACGGTTCCGCTTACGTATCAGGCTTTTCTGACTTCCCACTTCCTGGAAAAAATCCTGGAAAGGAACACGGGCACTGACCATCTCAGATAACTTAAACGTATACTTATCCAGGATCTTCTCCTGATAGTTTTCCCCGTAATACTTCTGAAGATACGTGTAAGTATCCTCCGGCACCGGAAATTTCTTCCCGTCAATTTCCATGGTTTCTGTCTCATCAAAAATCTCTTTCGGAAAATATACTGCCTTTTTCTTCAAACGTACTACATATTCCTGGGTATCCTCCACATCCATTCTCCTGCAGAGCATACGATAAAGGCTCTTTCCCAGACGGGCACGGCCTGTGATCAGGCGGATCCGCATGGCAAAACGGCAGATTGCCCGCTTCTTTCCCACACGTTTTCCATAATGATCTGCCAGCTCATTCCAGCCAACCTCCTGGGCTCTTGTCCACAAATGAGCCAGGCGGAAACGCTGTTTTCCACGTAAAGGCACAATATCCACACCCATACCCGGATATTTATAATTCCGCCCCTCATTCAGACGGAAACAAAGCGTATCCAGATCCGTATAACGAAGGAAAAATCCATAAAAACGCTTATTATTATTCATGGATTCCACAATTCTGCCCTCTGGAGTCTCCTGTTCCACAGCCAGACGAAAACGTTCCATATCAGCAGTTCTCATATAAACTACGCCTGCATGGGGACTGGTGATCTCCTGCCCTGTCACACAGCACAGCGTAAGCTGCGGTCCCAGATAATAAGGAATCCCTTCTCTTTTACATATTTTGTCTATTTCAGTCAGAAGCTTTACAACTTCCTTAATTTCTCTATTCAAAGTATGTCTGCTCCCATCTATCCATTTACTGAAATTGGCCTGCATGGCTGCTAGTAAAGCGGACATTCCAGGTCCGCTTCGCTACTTGCTCATGAACGCAGTCACTTCGCGATCTGTCAGTGGGAGCTGAAAGCTCCCACTGACATAACGTTCACAGTAACACTACATGCACTCTTTCACAAACTGCTGCAGTTCTTCTATGCTTCCGTATTTTTTCAGCCACAGGTCCATAAAATCAGAAGCATCTCCTGCTTTGGCATAAACCGAAGATTTACGGCTTCCCTCATATAAATCCGTGAGAAAAATCCTGGAAAGCTCAGTCCTTACAAATCCGTTTCCATTCTGACCAAATGCCTTCATATAATTCTCGAAAGCAGCTCCGGTCTGTCCCTCTTTTCTTTTTATATCTCCGATCACCTTATATACCTGAGCGCGCTTATCCTTACGGATCTGACTATCCTTCGCACGCTCTGCCAGCCATTCCAGCTCATCCGGCTCGCTGGTATAAACCAGCTCTGTCCGAACCTTCGCAAGCTCACCAGGATAACCGAGACGCTCCCATGCCTTTGTCAGGGCACGTTTGTAAATCTGAATATCATTATTGTCACCAGGACTTTCTGTGCTCTCCTTTTCGATCCGTTCCTGAATCTCCTGAATAATTTCCTCCATCTCAGAGCGTGTTTTGGCGACACTGGCTCTTGCCAGATAATAATACTCCCGTACTGCCAGATTCTCTGGTAAAAGCCGGTACCACAGCCCCATAAGCCGCATTGCCCCATCCTTCTGTCCAAAATCCAGAAGCTGCTGACAGGTCTTCACTGTCTCTTTGCCATAAGGATTCAGGAATTTATCCAGCTCCAGCTGAGTGATTCCATTATTCGTCTTCTCACGGGCATCTGCAAAAACCTCAAGGGCATCTGCACATCTGCCCCTCATCCAAAGCAGCTCTCCTTTATATTTCAGGAAATATCCATCCTCCGGGAAGTCCCGCAACGCCTCGTCCATATAAAGCTCAGCTTCCACAATACCAATTCCATTGCGTGCACGCTCCATAAGAAAACGGCTTTTAAATTTCACAAAGCCCGGAACCTTTGGATAACGCTCCATCAGCGGCTCCATTGTCTCCTCTGCCTCACGGAAGCGCTTGAATTCATAATCACAGACAGCTCTTCTGAAAAGCTCAATATCGGCCTTCAGGCGGGCCATTTCTGTAGGGAAGGTACCTGTCTGCTCCTTCACAACCAGCATTCTCCAGGCTTTACCTATCCGCTCTGTATAAACAAGAGTCAGCATTGCTGCATAAAATAACTCGTCACTGATCTCCAGCAAAACCGGATGATAAAAGGCATAGATTCCTCCGAAATCCTCCCTGCCGATAAATGCAGCACTAAGCTGGACCTGAAAATATTTGGTGAATATTTCATTTAATTCTGTAAAATCACGCTCTTCCAACAATTGCTTTACACTGCGCTTGCTGCTGGAAATATGCGCCTCCAGATCCATCACTGTACTCTTCGCCAGCAAAAGATTGCGCTTATGCTGAAGACGGTGATTCCGCTTCGCTCCTGCCAGGGCGTATATCTTTCTCCAGATTGAATCCCTGCGCAGCTTGCCCTTACGGATTCCAGGCAGATAATCGTCACGAAGCTCTCTGTAGGTGATTCCCTCTACTGTAACCGCATCATGTGATTCTCTCTCTCCATGAGGCGGAATATAAGACCACTCATCTCCATAATGCCAGATCAGATAATCACTCATTCTGTTAGGCACCATCACCCTGGTGTCCTCAAAATTCATGTATTTCACAGGGAACATCATGTCCTTATCAAAAAGGAACGGACAGCCACCCCAGCGCATGGCATAGCGCGGACAGTCAGCCTCCTGATAAGAGTACATGATCTTCTCCAGTTTCTTCAAAGTACGGTCTTTTCCCAGAAAGGTGTAGGAAAACAGCCAGCGCAGATAAGTGGTCACAGGGATCTCCCATCGCGCCCCATAAACAACTACAAGATTTACCAATTCAGAATAGATCATCATATGAGTACGATACTTCTCATATTCTCTGTCATCTGCCGGAATAGGATCCAGAGTCAGTACATCAATGATCTCACCGGCACTGTCACGCCCGATGATCTGATGCTTATGCAGGGCACAGCTGTCTGTGGCAACATATCTGGGGAAGGTATTGGTATAATTACGATCCACATCCACGCACTGAAGGGCGCGGTGCTCCGGAAGCACAGAGCCTGATATCTCCACAAGCTTATTCCAGTCATCTCTTGGCATATAGATATCCACGTCATCATCCCAGGGTATGAAGCCCTCATTCCTGACAACGCCGATAGCTGTTCCTCCTGCCATAACATATCTCAGATTATTCTCTTTACAGATCTCATCCAGCTCACGAAAAAGCTGCAACAGATGTTCCTGTTTCTCTGTCATTGGTTATCCTCTCTGGTTTATGATTTCCAGAATGTCTGCCAGTGTCTCTGATTCCTCATTAAAAAGTCTGGTACATTCTGTTCTCTCGTCACTGATCATAATAAGCAGCTCCTGTAAAAGGTAACGAAGCCCGTTTCCTTCAAAGTTAAAACAGAACCGCTTTAAGCCCTTGCTATCATCAATTTTCGCCTCAAAGTATCCTGTATTCCACCAGTCTCCCGGAATGGTAACACGCCCCTTCGTGCCGATCACAACAAATTCGTCCTCCACATCAACTGTGGTGCCAATCTCAATAGTAGCAAGCGCATCCTTATATTTCATGGTAATCATATCGTAAATGCAGTTTCCGGACTTATCCTTCACTACATTGGACTTCACTTCCCGGTAATCCTGCCCTAATATCTTGATAATGGCACATAAGGGCAGCACCGCTGTCTCCTGAAAGCTTCTCCCACCTTCAAAGTGATCCTGGGAAATAGAGCATTTCACACACACAATATCTCCCACAAGCGCACTGTGAGTCTGCCATACAAGCTGATTAAACGCCCTGAGATACACCAGATTGATCTTCTCAACGAGAAGCACCTGCTTCGCTGCTGCAAGGGCAAACAGATCCTTCAGCTTCTCCTTATTCCCAGTCATGGGCGCATCGCTGATCACATATTTACCACGCTCCAGGGCTCTGCGGATATATTTCTCCCGTTTCTTCTGTTCGGTCTTAATATATACCATATCAACCTGGGACAAAAAGCAATCAAAGCCTTCTTCCCATTCCCTGGTATCCCCTTTCACACTGTAATAGGAGTCCAGCTCATATTTGTCACAAAAGGACTCTGCCGCCGTTGCATTCTCAGAAAAAACACATTCCACATGGAGGCCGCTGACATATTTAGTCTCCCATACAATGCCATTATCCTGGTCATCATCTGTGACTACGCCCACTGTATAGGTAGTGCCCTCCCCACGCAGCTTGGTGCTGGAAATATTCTTGGTTCTCTCCAGATATTTCACATCGCAGTAGTTCTTCAGATAATCAAACTTGCCCCTCCAGTCAGAGCCCAGAACAAGAAGGTCTATCTTATACTTAATGATATCACTGAGCTTCTGTCCCTGATATTCCTCTATAATGATCTCGTCAGCAAAACCGGTACGGCGCACATTCTCAATTCTCTTCAGAAGACTGTCACGCACATTCAGCTTACCACGTTCTATATCGTAGCTCTCGCTGGTCACGCCCACGATCAGATAATCGCCCAGTGCCTTCGCTCTTTTTAAAATATTATAATGCCCTTCGTGGAACAGGTCAAAGGTTCCATAGGTAATTACTTTTTTCATATTATTTTCCCCTGTAAGAAATCCGAAGCAGTTACCGTTCCATACGTTTCCCAGGCGTATGTAAAGACAACTCCCCTCTAAACGATAACCTTAAATATGTTAAGTATAACACAATTTGCATAGTAAGTCATTATGAAAAAAGACAATCCCTGACTAGGACTGTCCTTCTCCATGCGTTTCTTTCTCCTCTGTATCCAGTGTTGCAGCCAGCTCCTCAATAGCCATACGCCGCTGCGCCAGTATTTCAAACCGATCTTCCTCATCGTTATCATACTCGTCTTCCAGACCTTCATCCTCTACCTTCTTCTCACGCTTAAAAAGAAGGAATGTGATCAGTCCCATAATGTTAGTATAGATCCAGTCTACCGGAAGACTTCCAAGAATCAGTACAAGCAGCACTGATACTCCAAACAGTGCCCACAGATTCATCAGCTGGGGGATATTCAGGATCTTAAGCCCATTCATCAGGATCAAAATAGGATAATGGAAAAAGTATATTCCCATTGTATTGCGTCCAAGAAAAATAAATGGGTGCCGCTTATCCGGCATCAGTACCAGCAATGCAAAGATGACAGTAAAAGATATGAGATACATCATACCTCTCACCACCATTCCCTCTACATTATCCATCCCGCTGGCAAGATATGAATGATTGCCACGGAAAAGATCTACCGGGATATTATTTCCGATCATATAGTTAGTTGCTATAAACAACAGAATGATCACAAAAAGCGCTACTACAATTTTGCCCTTAAACTTGCGGATCACCTTAGTATATTCGCTCTTCCACAGATAGCCTGCCACAAAGAAGGGAAAAAATACCACAATTCTGGAAGCAGATAAAAATGTACTGAATTCCATTCTGGTACCTGCCCACAATGCAAATGCAATGCTCAGCGGTATTATAAACCGGATTCTGCCAAAGGCTTCGATAGTCAGACGGTACACAAACAGTGCCAGTACATACCACATAACCGTTCCTGATGGTCTGAGAAGCTCATAGCTCATATTATTTCCAAGCCATATCTGTGCTGCCCAGGTAAGTGTGTAGCCCAGAATGTAGGGAAGCAATAAATTCTTAACATTCTTTAACACATCCTGAGGTTTCTTGGACAGATAGCCGGAAATAAAGATAAATGCCGGCATATGAAATATAGTGATCCCATACCAGACAAAGCGCACGACCTGATCTGCTTTCACCAGCTGGAATGCAATAATGTGATTAAAAACCACCAGGAAAATCAAAAATATTTTTATATTGTCTACAAGATAAGAATATGGGATTTCCTGTTCCTTCGTATTCTTGCTCATTTTAGCCACCTTTATACTCTGACACAACCAATCTGGCAGTCATGTCAATTTTATGAATAAAGGATAACATACTTTTGTGAATTTTGGAACAACTTTTTAATAAATTGAAATATTTGCCTGTTACTTCTCTCCAAACACCTGCTGATGCAGCTTACGTCCTGTAGGTGTTGCGGCAAGACCACCCTCGGCAGTTTCCTTCAAGGCAGCCGGCATCACATCGCCAACCTTTTTCATAGACCAGATCACTTCATCTGCAGGGATTGCACTTCTGATTCCCGCAAGAGCAAGCTCCGCAGCCACAAATGCACCGGCCACACCAGAGGCATTTCTCTTAATGCAGGGGATCTCAACCAGTCCGGCAACAGGATCGCACACAAGGCCCAGAATGTTCTTAAGGGCAGTAGCTATTGCAGCTTCGATCATCTCCGGAGTGCCTCCTGCAAGCTCCACGATAGCCGCGGCAGCCATGGCAGCGGCAGATCCGCACTCTGCCTGGCAGCCGCCCTGAGCACCTGCAAGACAGGCATTATTGGCAATCACCATTCCCACTGCTGAGGCAGTAAAAAGAGACATGACACACTCTTCCTCTGTAAGCTGATACTGCTCCTGCATCGTGAGCACTGCCGCCGGGACGATCCCACAGCTTCCGGCTGTAGGTGCTGCTACAATTCTTCCCATAGAGGCATTCAGCTCTGATACAGCCAGGGCACGATAAAGCGCTCCACCCAGAAGCGGTCCGGTAAGATTTCTGCCCTGTTCTACTGCTTCTCTCATACGATAAGCATCTCCACCGGTAAGACCGCTGGTGCTTTTCAGATCCGGGGCACTTCCCGGCTGAATGCAAGAAGCCATAACCCGGTAGTTGTCTCTCATTTTTTCGTATACTTCCTGCTTCGTCATCTCCATCTGTTCTGCCTGCTGCTCCAGAACCAGCGCAGATAAACGACAGCCGTTTTCTTTCGCGGCTTTTAGCAGGGATTCTATTGAGTGGTAGTTTAAATCCACGATAAATTCTCCTTTATCAAAATTATCTATACTCTCTCCAGCATGGTACTGGAGTAGATATTTTCCAGCCTGTTGATCCGTTCATTCAGCTCCTGGCTAAAATGGCTGTCACTTTCAATGGTCATTACCGCAAGTCCCCCCTTAGTCTCTCTGGACAGGTGGAAATTACAGATATTTACACCATATTCTGCCATCAATTCTGTCACTGCCGCAATGGTTCCCGGCGCATCCTTATGAAGCACGATCAAAGCCGGATTCTGACCTGTAAGAGAAACCTCCATTCCGTTTACCCGGGTAATAAGAATATTGCCCCCACCAATGCTGCTGCCCCGAAGAGATACCTTTTCTCCATCTGCTGCAGTCAGCGTGATCTGTGCGGTATTCGGGTGCGCCCCATCCAGTTCACCTGTCTCGATTCGGATCTCAAGTCCCTCTTTCTTAGCCACATCCAGGGAAAAGCGGATGCGTTCATCATCTGTCTTCATTCCCAGAATTCCAGCCACAATAGCCTTATCCGTACCATGTCCTTTATATGTTTTTGCAAAGGAACCATGTAAAAAAATGTGAGCCTTCACGGGAGGCTTCCCCAGAAGGGCTCTGGTCACAAGACCAATCCGGGCTGCTCCTGCAGTATGTGAACTGGATGGTCCGATCATAACAGGACCAAGAATGTCAAATACATTCATATCTACTTTCCTCTTCCATTTATTCAGAAGCGGACTCCCTTCCATCTCCGGCAGCCCGCTCTGTTATTATTTCATCATAACATCAAATTATACTATTTACAACATGGTTTCCGGCCTTGGCATGTACGAGTTCTATATTTTCCCGTTTCTTTTCTATAAAGACTGTGGTAAAATGTCTGTATATAAATCACCGGGAAATTTCTCACCGGCGGAAACCTGTTCGCAGGCAGGCTTCCTGACTATTTTCAGATATTTTATGAAAGGCAGACAATTCATGAAACGAGTAATTACTTACGGAACCTTCGATCTGCTTCACTATGGACATATTAATCTTCTCCGCAGGGCGAAGGCCTATGGTGACTACCTGATCGTAGCTTTATCTACAGATGAGTTTAACTGGAATGAGAAGCACAAGAAGTGTTATTTTTCCTATGAGAAAAGGAAATCCCTGCTGGAAGCCATCCGTTATGTAGATCTGGTCATTCCCGAGGAGAACTGGGAGCAGAAGGTAAGTGATATTAAAGAATACCATGTAGATACCTTTGTTATGGGAGATGACTGGGAGGGGAAATTTGATTTCCTGAAGCCTTATTGCGATGTGGTGTATCTGCCGAGAACACCGGAGATCTCCACTACACAGATCAAAGAGGACTTACAGAAATAGAGAAATAAGCTGATAATGTTATCACGCTGCGGCGGAAAAGATGTTACTTAGAGCATCCCGCCGCAGCTTTATTATTTTACACGCAGGTTTTATTTTCCAAGACGAATCATATTCCAGCTGTGCTTGCCAAGAACAGTATTTAATCTGCCACTGCTGATCTTCGTTGCTGTAGATTTCACAGGCACTACATTATCAGGAGCCGCTTCAGTATTCACTGCTTTCATATCATCATTCGTAAGCACGATATGTTCTTTCACCTGATAGCCCTCGAACTGGCGCAGGTCACAGCTTACCTCAAGATCATCTTCCAGGCTCTTGTTCACTGCAAAAATAGTGAGGGTATCCTTTTCTTCATCCCAGACACATACAGAATCCAGATAAGAAACGTCGCAGTAATTCTTACTATCGTATACCGGTGCCAGAATCTGTGTATTCAATACAGTTCCACGTCCAAAAACACTGGTATACATATATGGATAAAAGATAGTCTGGCGCCATGCCCCTGTATCGGAGGTCATAATAGGCGCAATAACATTCACCAGCTGTGCCAGGCACGCCATTTTTACGCGGTCGGCATGACGAAGCAGGGTGATCAGCATACTTCCAACCAGAAGGGCATCCTCAAAATTATAGATATCCTCCAGCTGATGAGGCGCCTGTCCCCATTTCTCCAGCTTCTCATCAGACTCATTGCTGTGATACCATACATTCCACTCATCAAAGGAAAGATTGATCCTCTTTTTCCCGTGCTTTTTGGCACGCACTGCATCGCAGATGCTGACCACACCGGAGATAAAATCATCCATTCCTTTAGAATTGGCAAGAAAATCAGGTGTATCATTGGCAGCATTGCCGTAATACTGGTGAAGAGACATATAATCCACCAATTCATAGCACTCATCCAGAACAGTATACTCCCAGTCTCCAAATGTGGGCATAGCAAGGAATGAGCTTCCGCAGGCAACAGTCTCAATCTCCGGATCCAGCATTTTCATAATGCGGGAGGTTTCAGCTGCTGCTCTTCCATATTCATAGGCTGTCTTATGCCCCATCTGCCAGGGACCATCCATCTCATTACCAAGGCACCAGGTCTTAATATTATGGGGTTCCCCATGGCCATTTGCCTTACGCATATCACTGTAGTAGGTACCACCCTTGAAGTTACAATATTCCAGAAGATTTCTCGCCTCCTCCGGACCTCTTGTGCCAAGATTCACAGCCATCATAACATCAGTATCTGCCTTTTTCGCCCAATCCACGAACTCATCCAGACCAAAATGATTATTCTCGATCACGCCCCACGCAAGCTCCGGTCTGGCAGGTCTTAACTCCTTGGGGCCAACACTGTCCTCCCACTTAAAGCCGGAAACAAAATTCCCGCCTGGATAGCGGACAATAGGAACCTGCAGCTCTCTTACCAGCTCCAGTGTATCCCTGCGGAAGCCTTGTTCGTCTGATAAGGGACTTCCCTCCTGATAAATTCCTCCATAAACAGCTCGTCCAAGCTGCTCTATAAAAGAACCAAAAATTCTTTTATCTGTCTTTCCAATGAGAAAATATTTATCAATAATGATCGTTGCTTTTTTCATAGATGTCCTCCTTATATTGTGCCGGTTATATAACATTTTTCTGCTCTTTTATTATTTTAATGGCACACGTTTTTTTTACCAGTTTTTTTCTTCCGATATAGTTGACTTTTTTTCCGATAATGATTACAGTAAACAAAAGAACAAAAAGGGGACAGACTATGAATTTTTCCGATGCTTCAGACAGAAATTTTTCCATTCAGTTCTGTGAATATAACTATTTAAACCCTGACTATGACCAGATTTACCGCCCTAACGGAAGCGGCGACTATCTATTTCTGCTTTTTAAAACACCTATGAAGGTTTATCTGGAGCAAGGGTTGGAGATTTCAAAGGAAAACGCAGGTATTCTCTATGCTCCCGGTTATGAACAGCATTATAAGGCTGTTCACAGGTTTCGAAACAGTTATCTTCATTTTTCCTGTAAAGCAAATCCTGAAAAGCAATATGGAATTCCCATTAATACTGTTTTTTATCCGGGAAACTACGAAGAAATCGACGCCTGTATCCGACTGCTTCACAAGGAACACATCTCAAATGATTTATTTTCCGATGAATATGAGTATACTCTCTTTCAGCAGCTTATGATCACCATTGCAAGAGGACTTAGAAGTCACCAGATACATGGCAATGGAACAGAAGGAGATAATCTTTATTCTGCTTTTCAAAAGCTCCGCCTGGAAATGCTGACAAATTACGCAAAACCATGGGACACTACAGCCCTTTGTAAAAAGGTCAGTCTGGAAAAAAGCCAGTTCTATTCCTGTTATCAGAAATTTTTCCAGAGCACTCCTCACTCAGATTTACTTCAGATTCGTATGGATAAGGCAAAGAATCTGCTGACCAATGAAGCGCTAACTGTCCAACACATTGCTCAGATGTGCGGATTTTCAGATTTTTCCCATTTCAGCAGATATTTTAAGAAACAGACGGGATACTCTCCGGCGCAGTGGCGCAAAAAACCAGGAGAGTCCCTGTGACGAGCATGCTAACGATATTTCCAGATTCCATGAAGTGCATATGACAAAAAGAAGCAGGCGCTTCTCAACGGTCCGTAGCCCACATAGCGGTATACTTGATATGTCATGGCTGCAGATTTAGCTTTGTTTCTGGATTTACCACCTTCAGAAAGACGATATTTCAGATATGGTTCGTTAATTCCTGTGGCATGTCCATATTTGCGCACTACCTTCAGCCAGGTGATATAATCCTCATGGCTGTCGTCATGCTCCATCGGAAATTCCATAGCCACTTCACGAAGCAGCAGAACTGAGGAACAGTTAATGCTGTTATGTTTCAAGAGCTGACGATAGTCCAGTCTGGACTTAACCGGAATATATCTGCCTGTAAAAGTACCATCCGGCTTCATGAGATCACGCCCTGTAGAACAGATTACATCACCGGTTGCTTCAAGAGCAGCAAGCTGGGCCGCCAGTTTCCCCTTCTCCCACCAGTCATCAGCGTCCAGAAATGCCACATATTCGCCCTTCGCCGCAGCTACTCCTCGATTACGGGAACCGGCCGCACCTAAATTGTGCTCATTTTTTATATAAACAAAATCCGGTCTATTCTCCCAAGGGGCAAGGACAGTCTTTGTCCCGTCAGTAGATCCGTCATCAATGACGATCAGCTCCACCTGAACATTCTGGTCATAAACAGACTGTACCGCCTGGGCAATATATTTCTCGCCATTATATACAGGCATGATCACAGATATTTGCGGAATTTTTCCCGCTTTCTGTTCCGTATTTATATTATGAAATTCACAATTCTGTATAGTTTTCAAGCATTTCTGTTTTTCCACGATATGCACTCCTTATTGTCAGTTGCTTCTGAAGCGTTTTATTGACTCTATTATAGCCCAGAATCAATTATTCGTCCAGATACGGGCATATCTGTAACAAAAAATCGCTATTTTCTTATGCCAGGCCGAATTCTTCCAGTAATTTATCTCGATATGCTCTATCTGTACTGGCTTTTAACAGTTCACTAATACGATCTGACAAAATAAGTTTCTCGCTTAAGGCCGCCATTTTCTCCTGGCCTTCCTGTCTTCCTTCTTGTCTTCCTTCTTGTCTTCCTTCTTGTCTTCCTTCTTGTCTTCCTTCTTGTCTGCTGTCGCGCAGCATTTCTTTAATTGCCTTACACATATCAAACTCGCCTCCTTCCGTTTGTACTTTTGTTTTGATTAATTGCAGATTCCGGATTCCCGCCATTACTGCCAGAAAATCATAGGCATCTTCTGGTAACGCAGCAAAGATTTCCTGATTTTCTTCCATGTATGCTTTTAACTTTGTCCTGTCATTGGTTCTTTGTAAAAAGCCACAAACCTGACGTAAATCTGTTCGAAACCATTCTTCATTGGAAAAATGACGCATATCAAAAATCAGAATTGATTTTTCTGTAAACAGCCTCTTTAGCTCTTCTGGAAATTTTTCTGTATGAAATAAATCATCCATTTTTCTTGCTGCTTTCCAACGTTTCTTTCCAAAATATATTATAATATGAATAACCGGGTAAAATTTATCCTGGCAAGTAATTCCGGAAAGAAATGCTTCTTTGTTTTTCAAATCCTGAGCTTCTTTATGTATTTTTTGTAAGCCTTTCCACTGGTTATAATAATCAGTTCCTTTTTCATGCAGCACTCGCACTGGCATCACATAATGCTCAATTGTCTGCCCTTGAATCATAAGCCGAAATTTCACCTCACCGACTGTCACCATCATAGATAAATCCAAAGTATTCTCTACTGCAGATATTCTATTATTCTTTCTCGAAACATTATGTAAAACCGGATTTAATTCCTGCATGTCACTTTCTCTGACAATCTGCTTTCCATGAAATATAACACCGTTGAGTAAATCTGCAACCCGAGCAAAATCCCGAAAACACTCAATTGATGTGGCGTTCTCTTCCTTCATACACACTCCCCTCTGAAATATGACGTTGGTATGTAAGAAGCGAAAAATATATTTGCAAGAATATTTTTATAATATAATTATACTTAATTTTGTTTTATTTTTCAAGTATTAGTATATTTTTCATTTATTTCTTTATACACCCATCATTTTCCAACAATGCAAAACAAACAAAACAAATATGAAATCACCTGGTCGAATGACCGGACACAGATTTTTCTGTGAGATTTTCTGTAGTGAAAGTGAGTTTAGTATACGGCTTGTGGTGAAGCTTGTCAATAGCATTTACAAATACTTTAAAAGCAAAAAAACAAGCTGCCCTCATAGTGCAAAAATTTTTACACTTAAAAGAGCAGCTTGCTTTATTATAGCAGTTCTTTATCAATAATCTGGTAATTTGCCCGGTGTATGTACAAGGCCTTGCCATCGACCATAAGCTTTGTCATTTTCGGCAGGTCATCCGGAATTTCCCAGTATACATTGTCTCCGGAAAATGCGGCGATTGGCTGTCCAAGCTGGGATTTAATGACCACGACTCTGGATTTTCCAAAGTCATTTTTGTATCTGTTCAGCACTCTTGCCAGGGCTGCATTATCCGTGATTCCATTTCCCCCATCACTATTAACCTCGTCAAGCGAAAAATCCACTTCAGGCTTCAAACCATTCTGAACAAATACACAGGTATCACCACAGCTTTCGATTTCTTTTCCATCTATTGTAATGGTAATTACTGAGGATAAATCATAGCCGGTTACTGCTCTTCCATCGCTGTCGTAACTGACTGTTTCGATTTTGTTTCCAGTAATACTGATTTTCTTTCCAGACGTCTTCAAGGTCTGATTCCCATAATTATCATAGGTATATACCGTATAATTATTTCCAATCAGGGAACCGTGGATTTCGTTGATAATAGAGCCGATTTTACTGCATCCAGTCAGCATGACAATAAGGATTACCGACAAAACGGCTGTGGCTATTCGTTTATTTTTCTTTTGCATATTATTCCTCCTGGAAAATTTTCAAAAAATCGGGGCCAAGCCCCGATTTTTATCAATACCTTTAGATGTGATATGTTTCCTTTTACTGAAATCTAATGATACCAGTGTCAAAAGGTCAAAAAGCTGTTCGTGCTTGCACGATAAGGCTTTTGAACTTGGGACACGCCAAATATGAGAAAGTAGCGATTTACGCAGTAAATCAGCGGATTTCGAATATTTGGAGGATTGCGGGAGCAGCCGTAGCTGCGTAGCAATCCGGGTATCAAATGAGTGTCAAAAGACCTTTTGACACTCATTTCATTTAATTCCTGGTTACACTTAATGTTTGTAAAGCAGACATTCCAGGTCCGCTTCGCTACTTGCTCATGAACGCAGTCGCTTCGCGATCTGTCAGTGGAATCTGAAGGCTCCCACTGACATAAGCATCCCCCTCATCCGCCGCTTAGTGCTCCGCGCACTTGAAACGGGGGGAATGCTTATCTGCGTTCAAGTTCCTTTTTTAATCGCTGAATTTCCAGCTCTGCTGCATCCGCGCGAACTTTCTCTGCGTCTGCGCGCTCTTTCTCTGCATCTGCGCGCTCTTTCTCTGCATCTGCGCGCTCTTTCTCTACATCTGCACGTTCTTTCTCTGCGTCTGCGCGCTCTTTCTCTACATCTGCGCGCTCTTTCTCTCTTTCCGTATTTTGTCTTTCAGCCTGAATGTCCATTTTCTCCATATTTTCAAATAGATATCCCATTCCCCGACCTCCAATCTCGCCCATCATTTCCTCAGCTTCGTCCACGGGCACATTCATCTTTATTAGTAAAGCCCATAAAATTTTTTGGTAAATTTCTTTTATTGCTTGCGGGGCATTGCCATAAATAGAATTTACAAGATCTTCCGATAGCTTTCGGAAATTTTCACAATCCTCTGGTGTCTGTATTTTGTTGATCATCATGATCAGAGACATCTCGTCTCGTTTCATACTGAGTTCTTCATTTGTATATTGGCTGACACTTACTACCTCATAAGAAAAATCCGGAATATATTTTCCCATCTGTTCCGCAAATTCTATACGGTCTTTCAAATGGAAATCTGCCGTCCACTTTTTACTCCCCTCATAATAAACGATAGGAATAATCAGAGGATAACGGAAATCCTTCCGCTTACTACTATTTTTTATTTTTTTATCCTGAGTCTTTTTATAATCCTGCCAAATAACAGTCATATATCTGAGAAGCTGCATTGCCACATCATAGTCGATATCACTTTTATGTTCGATGAGAGAGATGACATAAACTTCCTTTTCAAGCATTCCCTCTGTGTCCCGAATGTATACCTTTTTTATAGTATCGGCTTCATATTCCACTCCAAGAAATGCCCGATATTTGCCAGATACATCCGTGATATCTTCCGGCTGGACATTTGCAAACAATGGAATATTTGTGTAATTTCTCAGAAATTGACTTGCAAGAGTACTGTTTTTAAAAATTTCCCGACTGTTTACATCCCTTACGTGCATTCCGGAATGATAGATCGTGTCTCTTTTTCTTTTGCTCTGTGTTTTTCTGCTCATTAATCCTCCTTATGCAGGAAACGTTTCACAGATCAAAAGATATTTACATATTTATAGTAGCATGACAAATTTCAGAATACAAGATAAAAGAGTAATAGATTATCATCCATACTGTATTCCCATAGCTTGCAAAATCACATCCATTTAGTAATTAATTCTCGCCCAATTTGAGTCAAGCGGATATTCCAGGTCCGCTTCGCTGCTTGCTCATAACCGAATGCTGCTTCGCAGCTTATCAGGAGTGACTTGCACCACTCCTGATACAAACAAGTCCCAACCCACTGCTTATTGCTTTGCGCAACCCCAGCAGGGGACTTGCTTAATTCGGTTATACGAACTATTGAACACCCGAATTCCCTATCTGGAAGTCAGCACTTTGCAGACAGGTGTCATCCATAAATTTAATTCTTAAATTGCCACAGTCATCTATCAAAACTTCCCGAATCAGCATTCTTGTCAGGTTTTTCACATCCTCCCACTGTGCATATTTTCCTGTCAGCTCCTGCAGTTGTTCCGCACGAATACTCTCGAGGGCGTCACCATTCTCTATTGCATTTCCCCATTCTGTGAGCAGATTTTCCCGTTGCTGTACCAGCTTTTTCCAGGCATCTCCAATAGCGGCAGTGATGTGCTCTTCCTCAACGGGCTGGCTGAAGCACATATCCCCCTTCTTTCCTGTATTCTTATATTTCCAGATGCTTTTTCCTGACTTTTTTGTTATTTTTCCACCGCAGCACGCGCAAAAAAGCTTCCCATAATATGGCTCCATTGTACAGCTTCCAAGCTCGCGAATATGGCGGAACTCCCGCAATTCTTCCAGTCTTTTTAACTCCAGCTGGACCGCATCCCATGTCCTTCTTTTAATAATAGCTTTGTGATTATTTTCCACATAATATTGCGCCAATCTGCCATCATTTGACCGTATTTCCCGTGTCAAAAAATCCTGGACGTAATATTTCTGCATCAGAAGATCACCCTTATAAGCTTCATTTCGCAGCATACGCAAAATGGAAACAGCCGCCCAGCGAGGCTCCCCATGCACGCCGGGAATTTTTTCCTGATTAAGCCGCCTGGCGATTTCTGAAGGCTGCCAGCCCTCCAGAAATTCCCGAAAAATCCGCCGGACCGTCTGAACCTGATCCGGATTAATAACCAGTCCTCCCTTTTTATCCTTATCATATCCAAGAAAGCATTCTGTATTAATATGAGGGATTCCCTGCTGAAAGCGGGAACGGATTCCCCATCTTGTATTTTCCGAAATATTTCGTGATTCTTCCTGGGCGAGACTGGAAAGAATAGTGAACAAAAGCTCGCCGGAGGATTCCATGGTATTAATGCATTCCTTTTCAAAAATCACAGGAATTCCAAGGCTTTTCAGATGTCTTGCATAATGGAGACAGTCACGGGTATTCCGGGCAAAACGACTAATAGATTTGGTGATCACCAGGTCTATTTTTCCCTCTTCGCAGGCTGAGATCATCCTTCGAAAGCCTGTCCTTTTTCTGGTTCCTGTACCGGAAATACCCTCATCTGAAAAAATTTCAACCAGCTGATATTCCTCTTTTTCACCAATATATTCCCTATAATAAACCACCTGGTTGATCAGGGAACCTAACTGTTCCTCCTGCTCTGTAGAGACACGGCAGTAAGCCGCCACCCGGAGCTTTTTCAGATCTCTTTCTTTGCCACTTTTATTCATCTGGTTTGGTGGAATAACCGTAAGCTTCTTTTCCATTTATCTGCGCCTCCTTTCCTATGTATACTGGAAAATTAATGGTACAAAGGGAAAGTAATTTCTCATCCGGGACACGTATTCCTTTGCAAAAAGCTTTTCCTTTACGGCTGAGCAGATCACAAATCCACCACACAGAACCATTTCTGGCTATGATTCTTCGCAGCCTCGAGCCGCAATATTTGCAAAAAATCCGGTCTTTGTATGGATAGTTTACATAAGTTAGCCGAGGAATTTCCGGACGTACATGGGCAATCCGCTTTTTATGCGACTGGATATTCTCATGCCGGATGGGGGAAAAACGAACTGCTTCCAGACCTTTCTGAGCTTTTTCCCATAACTCCTCAGAGACAATTGCCGCATGATCATTCCGAATGTAATACATAGGCTTTTCCCCTTTGTTTTTTACAAGTCTGCGCTGATTATCCACATAATAACGCAGACAGATATAATCTCCTTTATATGCATGATTGTGCAGGATCCGGCTCACTGAAGATGGACTGAACTGTTTTCCGTTCTGGGTTTTTACACTGTTTTCATTAAGATATCTTGTGATTTCACATATCCTCCACCCTTCTGCTGCCATCTGAAAAATCTGCCGCACAAGCTCTGCATTTTCATCCGGCATAAGAACTCCATCCTCATTTTTCCTATAGCCCAGGCATCTCTGAAGCTGTCTCACCGGCTGGCTTTTTTCATATTTCCGACGAATAGCAGTCTGCATCAGCCACCTGGAATTCTCACTTTCTTCCTGTCCGAAGGCTGCCAAAAGAGTGAGCAAAAGCTCTCCCTCCTGAGACATTGTGTGTATCTTCTGAAGCTCAAAATACACATCAATTCCAAGCTTTTTCAGCTGTCTGGTAGTATTCAGCACCGTATCAGTATTGCGGGCAAAACGTGTAACAGATTTGGTGATAATCTGCCGGAAAAATCCTTTTCCCGCATCCTGAAGCATCTGGTTAAAGCCCGGTCTTTTCTCCTTATAGCCTGAAATACCGTAATCATAATAGACCTTCGTCAGTCTGTACTCCGGATGTTTTTCTATAATTTTTTCATAATGTGTAATCTGATTTTCCAGAGAATCCAGCTGATGGGGATGTGTTGTTGACACCCTGCAGTAAACTGCCACAAGAATCACATTCTGAGCTTCTCCTTCTTTACAAAAGGATAAAACGCTGGGCTTTTTGCTTTCGCTCACTTCGCCTCGCCTCCCTTCTTTTCCGATTATAGGCTGCCATTTTTTGTTCACTGGAGTATGCACTGCTGCCCGTCAGATTCCGGGAAAGAAATCTCCGAGCGCAGGCGTATTCACGCCCCTTCATGCCAAGCTGATTGAGCCAGATACGGAAAAGATATTTATCACCGGCTGGCTGCTCTGATTTTTTCTGAGAACGGGAAAACTGCTTTTGTCTGGCTGCCATTTGAATAAGCTTTTCCACAAATACTTCATACACAGCCAGTTCTTCTGCCGATATTGCTTTTCGGGAAAATACAATGGATTCATCCTGAAGCTCCAGCTCCGGAAGAGCCTTTTCCAATATAGACCGCTTCTCGTCTATGATCCTGCGCAGATTGGAAAAAGTCTGGGAGGAAAGCTCTGATAATGAAATGCACAAATCCTGCTGAACAACCTGCTGTGCGGTATTTTGCAATGTGCTCTGTTGTTGAAATATTATTACCTGCTTCATCTGTCCACCTCCTGTTCTTTATAAATTTTCAAGCTTTTACCCGTCTGATTTTCCCTGGTCAGCCTGGCCAATTATGCAATTTCAATATAACAGAAAAATCCAGCTCAGCCCAGACAGTTCCCCGCTTTTATTCTGGATTTCATCATTGCAAAACCTCCGATAGCAAGATATAATAATGATAATGTCGGGGATACCTCCGGCTATGATACCTGCGGATTGTTTCGTGCACTGCACTCCCGCAATCCTGGTATCTGATTAAATGCTGATATTTAATCACTAACTCAAAGCTTATAACAGGAGAAAAAAAATGAGAAATAAAAGAGGATTTACGCTGGCAGAACTATTAGTTGTAGTAGCTGTAATTGCTGTCCTGGTAGGTATTTCTATCCCGATTTTCACCTCTCAGCTAGAGAAAAGCCGGGAATCAACTGATTTGGCAAATGTCCGTGCTGCATATGCTGAGGTAATGGCTGAAGCGATTGACAAGGAGAATCCGAAGCCTATTACAGTCAACCTGAAACAGAAACAGAACGGCTGGCAGTCAAGCTTGCCAATCACCATTGGTGGTGTCACCTACAACGGATCAAACTCAGCCAACTGGAGCGGAATACCGACGAGCAATGGAACCTGTAAGGTTTCTTATAATAAAGATAAAGGAATTCATTTCAGATGGAACGGTGCAACGGGGGATTTGAGTACGACAATAGACACATTAAAGGCAATAAACACATCGCTGAACAAAGACAACCATAACGCATATTACTCAAACCAGAATTTCACAGTAAATGGAAATAAAGTCACAACTCGCGTTTATTATGCTGATTCATCTCCATTTAAAACAGCACTCAATGAGTGGGAACCACAACCTGCTTCATATAAAGAAAGTCCATTTTATAAAGTTCTAAATGACAAAGATGAAGGTAATGGATATAACGGCTTTGCATATTATACATGCGGAACAGATGGTTCCATTGATAAGTTTGTTTATGTAAATGAAACAGGGGTTTATCAAACTACAGATGAAGGTAAAACCTGGTATGACATTACACCTGATGACGAATAATTCCTGTGTGTAGAACACTGCCGGATAGCTTTAGAAAAATTTTTTCTAAGTTATCCGGCATTTTTCAACCAGGAATAAACTCGGACGAAAAGGGCCGTGTTGGTTGCGATTAGTATTCCGATTTTTACCGCGCAGTTAGAAAGAGCTAGAGATGCAGCGTCTGTTGCAAATCTCAGATCTGCATATGCAGAAGCATCTGCTAAGATACTTACATCTTCTACAGAAGAAAAATCAGCAACAATTACAGGTGTAAAAATTGAAAGCTCTGATACGGATTTAGGTGAAGGGGCAAGTGAACTTCCATTTACAGTTCCTAGCGCTATAACGGGAAAGGGCTCCTATGATGTAAAATTTACTTGGGATGATAATAATAAAGTAAGTGCGACAGCTACAAAAAATGAAACAAAGTAATTTTGAGTAGTTAAACATTGCCATGAAATGTGAGAACAGAAAATGATTAAATCTGAATTGTTCCCAGTAGATAATAAAAATTATTTCTGCCACCAGATGCAAAACTGGTGGCAGTTTTAATGCCATCAACATATATTGTTTTTGCTTTTTCAAGAGAAGTTAATCCACCAGATTTCTAGCTTAAGATACTAATCGCAACTCCCACCCTCATCTTCGTCTGAGTTCATCCCAATTGAAACCAAGTCTAACCGCAAATTACAACCCCAATCCTATTTCCATTCGTTCACAGCTTACTTTATATTCTTGAATCTCTCCGAATCCAAGTTGTGTTTTTTTATTATATATGTTACTCTACATTACAAAGCACAATAAAAATTGTATTGCTGATACTGTAGATGTTAATTGAATTTTTTATGAGAAAGCAGAAATGAAAATAAATAAAAAAGGCTTTACACTGGCAGAGCTTTTAATTGTCGTTGCCATAATCGCAGTGCTGGTGGCAATAGGTATTCCTGTTTTTGCCAGTCAGCTTGAGAAAAGCAGAGAAGCTGCTGATGCTGCTAATATTAGAGCACAGTACGCTCAGGTTATGGCTGAGGCAATTACTTCTGACAGAGATGTAAATATTGATGGACAAGATTTTGGGAAAATTGAACTCCGGCAAAAGCAAGCAGATTGGCAAACTGAAGCACTTCAAAGCAGCCTGGAGAATTTTGCCACTATTATTGGGAAACCTGGAACACGGGCTTGGGTAGAATATAAAACTGATACGGAAACTGCGTATATCAAGTTTGAAGAGAAAAGCACAGGAAATAATAGCGGCTCAAATCAGGCAAACAATCTCCTGACCAATAGTAACTTTTCTAATGGTAATACTGGTTGGGAAATAATTCATGGAAAGCTTGAAAATGGCAAGGTAGTTTTAAACTCCTCTTCGCAAGATAATGTATTAAAGCAGTCGATTACCATACAAGAAAATAAAAAATATAAAATTACCATTGATATAGAGTCTTGCGGTGCAAATTTGGTAGTTAGAGTAACGAACAAAAATGGAAATAATACCTACTTTAAAGAAAACATCACCACTTCCGGGGTGTTTTGTTATGAGTATACACACCGGAAAAACCTCGACAATAATATCCAAATTTCTCTCACAGTACCCCAAAATCAGAAAAAAGATCCAGTAATAGTAAAATCTGTTTCACTTACAGAGGTTAACTAATCGATTATTTTATCCATTGTGAATTAATGGAACGTGTGCTATTCTTAAATAAATGAAAGAGGCGAGAGGTTATGAATTATCATCTTCCAGAAAGAATTATAAGAGAAATCGGCACATTTGCCAAAGCACATTCAGTTGAAAAAATCATTCTTTTTGGCTCACGCGCCAGAGGTGATAACACAGAAAGAAGCGATATTGATATTGCTGTATATGGTGGAGATTTTGACGCTTTTTATTGGGATATTAAAGAGAAAATTAATTCTCTTTTAATGTTTGACATCGTGGAAATGAATGCTTCCGTTTCAGAAGAATTAATAGCGGAAATTAAAAGGGATGGTGTGGTAATTTATGAAAAAGCTTGATAATTTTTTGAATTGTCTTACTATATTGAAGACCGCTGATTTTGAATTGGCAGATAATAATGAAATATATCGAACCGGTGTTGTTGGACAGTTTAATCTGACTTTTGAACTTGCATGGAAGGCTTTGCAAGAAGTATTGAAAATGCACGGAGTTAAAGAAGCAGATACCGGCTCCCCACGGGAGATTCTACAGCTTGGATATAAATTAGGTTTTGTAAATGATTCTGCGGTCTGGCTGCTTATGTTAAAAAAGCGTAATACTTCCGTTCACATCTATAATGAAAATGATATTGATGAATTGATTTTGCTGATACGCGACAGCTTTCTTCCAGCCTTCTCCGATTTAGCAGAAACACTGAAAAACAAGCTGGCGGAAGTGGAAAATGACTGGCAATAAGCGGCTGAATAACAAGACAATTACGCGCTGATTTCTGCCTTAATTTTGCAGATAATAAATCGGAGGGGAAAGTTATATTCAACAGAGATGAACTCAGACGAAGATGGCCGTGTTGGTTGCGATTAGTATTCCGATTTTTACCAGCCAGTTGGAGAAGAGTAGAGATGCTGTTACTGTATCAAACCTGAGAGCAGCATATGCAGAAGCTCAAGCGTCTTATCTGACAAATAGTACATCTACATCTGCACAGACAGAGGGTGATGTAACATATACACCTACCGATACAGGCGCTACTGTTGTTGTAAAAAATGTTGTTGCCAAAGGAACAGTTGACGGATTTAATGGTCTTGATACCGAACTAACGCAGTTCGATCATAATGGATGTACTACAATGGGAAATAGTAAGAATGGCAAAGATGGCAAGTTTGATGTGACGTTTACATATACAGTTACTGCTAATGGTTCTGTGACTATTGCTGCTGCAGCTGTTGCTTCAAATTAATCTAAATGAAACAGGAATTAAATATTACCTTTTATCTTTTCGGGATAAAATGTAATTGATAAAAATAATAATTCTGGATAGACAGTCAGAGATATTCATTCGAACTGGCAATACAAAATAAAAATACTATTTTATATAAAAACCGTCGTACAAAAAAATACGACGGTTTTTGCAAAATCTCAATAAATTTTCTTTAATAATTAAAAACTAAAAATAATAGTTAGTCTGCAAAGACAACAGATACTGTAGGTTCTGTTCCATTTGTAGGAACCGTAAAAGTACATTTAATAGATTTACCTACAACAGATGCACCTGTATAACTAAATTGTGTATAAACTGCATCGCTATATGCAACACCAGCAACAGTAGCATCTGTTCCTTTTCCAACTTTTGTGGCATTAGATGCGGCATCATCTAATTTTCCGGTTGAAGGATTATAATATTTTTCACCAGTGGTTGCTGTTCCATCAAGAATTTCAACAACTGCTTCGGCTTTTGCAGCTCTTAAGTTTGCTAAGTCTGTTGCCTCTCTGCTCTTCTCCAACTGGCTGGTAAAAATCGGGATTGAAATCGCAACCAACACGGCGATGATAGCTACAACGATAAGCAGCTCAGCCAATGTAAAACCTTTTTTGTTCTCTTTTGCTTTTTTAAACATTTTAAAGCCTCCTATTTAATATTTTTCATTTTAAGATCATGAAGCATCCGGGATTTCTCAGTTGTCGGGGATGGCAATCTTAATGATTCCTATATCACCGTCAAGCTGAAGTTTCAGGTAACCACCAACCGATCCGATAAGCTCTCTCATCTTAATGATCCGCTTGTCGAATCCCCGAATGATACGGTCCTCGCAAGAATATTGGATCTTGATGAAGGTCTGCTCCTGCATGTTACGGCAGCGGATTCTTATGTAGCGCCCCCGTGGGGCTGTGGTCTCAATACAATTTCGCTTCGCTGTACCAAGGGCCATGTCTACAATCTGGCAAAGTCGATTGCCTGACCGATTCTCCTTAAGCTCCTGAATCTCGGCAGATACCCAGATCTCATCTGCATCTGCTTCTGCTACAAATCTGTTAAATAATTCGTTCATCTCAGAATACGACGTATAAAAGCATCTGTTCTGTCTGTGATTCATTCCATCGAAGGCATTCAGCCTTTGCACTGCCACTATCCACCTTGCTCCTTTCTCTTATGATGTATGTATTATATCAACAATTTTTTGATTTGTACACATAATGTCGATTATAGCAACATTTTTGTCGAAATTAACTTCAACCAGTCATTTTTGACACAATTTCTGTCATTTTTAACCAGTTTCGACCTGAAAACGTCCTAAAAACATCATAACCAGGCGGATAGATCTGCATAAAGCGGACATTCCAGGTCCGCTTCGCTACTTGCTCATTTTTCACATTTTTTCAAACATATAATCATAATAAGATTCACGCGCTGCCCGTTGATATTTCCGTGAAATAGGAATCTCTTCCGACTTGACAATAAACTTGGCGGAATCCATCTTTTCCACGAAATACAGGCTGATAATATAACTCTGATGACAGCGGAAAAAGAGCTTGCCGGGGAGCTGCTGCTCCAGCTCATCCAGCTTGGCATAGCTTTCCATCACATCCCCATTGTCCATATGCAGGATCACCTTCCGGTTCGCGCTTTCCACATAAGTGATATTTCTGCAATAAACACGGCAATAGCTCCCCCCTACCTCCTTCAGCATCAGAGAAGCCCTGCGCTCTATATCCGGCTTCTGCCAGAAAAAGGTAATACAGTTCTGAAGCTGGCTCACATCAAAGGGATAGAGAAGATAACCCGTAGCAAAGACAGAAAATGCTTCTGCATAATATCTCTGGGAATCAGTGATAAAACAGATCATCACCTTTCTGTTCCGGGCGCGGATATCTGCTGCCAGCTGCAGCCCATCACCCTCATGGCGGATGGTAGTATTCAGCAGCAGGATATCAAAGGAAGAGGCATCTTCATTGAGATTTTCCAGATAATCATATTCATTTGTAAATTCACTCACCTGTATATCCATATCTACTCCGGCAAGACCGGCACGGATATATTCTCTGTGTTCCTTGGACTTTTCCACAATCGCTGCCCGCAGCATGATATGTTATCCCCCATAATCCACAACTTTGTACAATTAGTTCAGCTTCTTATCAGTGTAAGATCTCAATAGCCCGTTCCTGCTGCGGCTGACGTATCTGCCGGAAGTCCGCTGTCTGCCTGACCGCCCTGCATCGTCTCATAGAATGTAGCAGTCACGCCAACATTTACACTTCCCACATTCAGATCATCTCCGTCACTTACAACGCGAAGATCACTTATGATACATCTCCACTCACCGGAACAGAGACTTTTTACCAGCTCTGCTGCCTTATTATAGTCAGACGCTGAAAAAGTCAGGCTGAAGGATCTGCGGATCAGATCTCCGTCTCTGGTCACATCACTGAAACTAATATCATATGTATTGGCATCCTTAAGAAGCTGGTTCAGCTCATCCAGCTCTGCCTTGGAATTGTTATAGCTTCCCATTTTTCCCAGGCTTGTGCCCTGTTCAATATAATCCAGCTCGCTCTGCATCTGGGAAAGAGAAGCAGCCTTTGTCTGCAGAAGCATAAGCTCCGTATTCAGCTCATCCTGCTGACTTTTCGCATTGCTTATGGCTGTCCGCACAGGCTGATCTACCACTACATAATAGCCTGCGCACAGAAGGATTATGGTGAGCAGCAGCAGCATTATTTTTTCTCTCGTAGTAAAATCACGACTCATGATTTTCATTACTGTGCCCCTCCTTCTGTCTCAGTTTCTTCTGTCCCGGCTTCTTCTGTCCCGGCTTCTCCCATTCCAGCTTCTTCTGTCCCGGCTTCTTCCGTCACGGCTTCTTCCGTTCCGGTTTCTTCCATTCCGGCTGCAGTCACCGGATCCAGCAGATAGATCACGATCTGGCCTGTTACCTTATCCGGCTGAACCTGTTCTTCACTGTTGCCATCTGTCATTGCAGTCATCACATTACAATAGTCTACAATTGACTCCTTCTCAAGTAACTGCACCAGACTGTTAATGTCTGACAGGTTCTCCCCCGTTACCGGAAGAGTCAGCTGATTACCGCTTACACTCCAGCTGCTTACCGTTACCTTCGGGAAAATCACGTCCTTCATCAGATGCAGCACATCCGGCCGGTTCAGATAGCTAAGCTCATCCGCCGTCAGTCCCTGATAAGTATAATGTGCATATGTATCCTGAAGATCTCCGAAGCTATCAATATAAGCAGTAATATCATCTACCTGCTTCTGCAGCTCCGAAACCATAGACTCCTCTTCGCTCATTTTCACAAGTCTGTCTGCAACTGCAACTTTTCCGATTATTCCAGCAGCTACAATAATAGCACCAATAGCCGGAACAGCCACAAAATAATGCTTTTTCTTCACGCCTGCAAGCGCAAGGTTGATCTGCTTCTTAGACACATGTCCGGTACGCCCAAGGGCAACACCTGCTGCCAGCATCCACAACGCAGACACCTCAGATACATTATTTCCCCGCAGGCCCTCCAGAAGATCCTGTGCATCATGAATTCTCACATCCAGATTTTCTTCAAGGCTCTGGCGCATGGTTTCAACAGGAGCACCACCACCGCAGATATAAATATCCTCCAGATGGCTGTCCGGATTACTGAACTGATAGAAATTCAGCGCTCTCATCAGCTCCACACTGATCTGGGAAAAAGCATCCCGGCACACATCACTGTGGATACAGTCCTCATGGTTCGCCAGCAGCCAGGTATGTGCCAGATGAATATCAATATGGTAGTTATCTGCAAGCAGCTCCTCCACCTGTCCCATACCACGTTCGATCACACGGGTAACCTGATGTCTGTCTCCCTTGAAGATCAGAAGACGGCAGGATGTGCTTCCCAGATCCAGGATTCCGTATTCCTTATCCATGTCCCCATCACTGTTCAGCTTATAATGAAGAAGATTCTCGCAGGCAGATACCTCCGGTGCCACGAAAGTAAGCTTAAGACCTGCCTTTCGTGCCATAAGCCGAAGGTCATCTATTGCCTCCAGCGGCGCAGCAGCGGCCAAAAGCTCCATCTCACCACGATTCTCCTGCTGCTCTTCATTTTCCTCCGAAGCTTTACGCTTCTTCTTTTTCGAAGCTTTCTTCGTCTTTTTTCCCCCGGGCACTTCTCCATCGAGATTCCAGGAATAATCAAATACATATTTCTTCAGTTCATCTGTAATATAATCACGGAATTCATAAGGCAGATTATAAACCAGCTGCTCTGCTGTCATCTCCGGCATTGTCACATTACGCAGAAAGCACATTCCTGAAGACACCACAACAGCCGCTTCCTTACAGCGGATCTTGTTCTCCTTCATGGTTTTGCGGATCAGTTCTCCTGTAGTCTCCACAGAAACAATCCTGCCATCTCTGACAAGCCCCTCCGGCATCTGCGCAGAAGCCGTCTTCACAATATTTTCGCCCTTCATAAGCACCAGCTTCAGCTGATCCTTACCTATATCAATTCCAAGACATGATTTTGCCATATGTGTCCTCTTTCTATGTCTTTATCTCACTTATATCTGTCACAGCAATCCAACGTACCATCTCACCAGTCCGTCCCCGTACAAAAGCATGGCATAAAAGGCCAGCGCAATAGACGGTCCGAATGGGATCAGGGATCCGTTTCTCTCTTTTTTCCCTTTCTGTATCACTCCGGTAATAAGACCGAGGATACAGGAAAAAAACAGGGCAAACAGAGATGCTGCCACACCCAGGTAAAGTCCCATAACAACGAAAAGCTTCAGATCTCCGCCGCCCATAGATTCTTTTCCAAGGATTTTATCAAAAAGCAGGACGAGAGCCAGCATAGCTGCTCCGTAGCCTACTCCTGAAAGTACATGATACAATACTTCTGTTCCACTCATTCCCATAAATGGAATTGCCACGAACCAGGCGATCACCGAAACCAGCAGACAGCCATTGGGAATCTCAAAGATTTCCAGATCTACCAGGGAAAGACAGAACAGACAGCAGGCCAGCACCATATTTCTCACATATGCCGGGGAGATGTCGAACCTGAGAAGGGTGAGAACGCTCACCGCGGCAAAGAACAGCTCCGTAAGCATATACCTGGGACTGATCCTGGTTTTGCAGTAGCGGCATTTCCCCCCAAGAAAAATCCAGGAAAATACCGGAATCAGATCCAGAACTCCCAATACATGGCCACAGCTTGTACAATGGCTTCTTCCCTTCACGAAGGATTCACCATGGGCAATCCGCCATGCGGCACAATTGAGAAAGGATCCAAGCACTGCTCCAAGGATTCCTGCTAATACACAACAGTATATCATAAAAAATATATCTTCATATATGGACATTTTGTTTTTTTACCTGTTTTTCTAAATAATTTGAATGCAGATCGCGAAACGACTGTGTTCATGAGTAAGATCACATAACACTGTACATCTGGAACATAGCAATATACACTGCCAGAACAATATATCCGGCAATAACCGCCATACCTATCAGCAGCGTCGGCTCCAGTTTCTTTAGAACATCCTGTACTGCCATATCAAGTTCAGATTCATAGTATCCGGAAACAGTATGTAATGTGTCCTCCAGCTCACCGGTTTCTTCTCCAACCGCAGTCATATCCACCAGGATATCCGGCAGACAATTGGCCTCACGCATACATTCACCCAGAGTATGTCCTTCCTCCAGACGGGAGGTCATTTTTCCCACACTCTGGCTGATATAATAATTGTTGATAACCCTTGCCGTAATACTTACCGCCTTGGTCAGCTGCAGACCGGCACCGATCAGAGTAGTCAGGTTGGCTGCGAACTCGCTTGCCGCGCTAAGATATGTAACCTTTCCCAGTACAGGAATTTTCAGAGCAAGCTTCGCCACATTCAGCCGGCCCTTTTCAGTATTTGCATACAGCTTGAAAATAAGGACAAGCGCAGCTATCACAACCACCATCAGGAAAATATATTTCTGGAAAAATCCGGATATGGCGATCAGCGACTGTGTGATAAGTGGCAGCTCCGCATCATAGGAAGCAAAAATATCCATAAAGGTAGGTACTACCTTTACCATCAATACGATTACTACAACCACTGCAAGTGCAAGGACGAAAACCGGATAGATAAGGGCATTTCGAACCTTTGCACGCATTTTTACCTGCTTATCATAATGCTGATACATTGTCTCAAAGGCTCTGGCCAGATTACCGGATTCCTCACCGGCACGGATGGTCTCTATAAATACCGCCGGAAGCAGCTTGCCGCCACGTTCCTGGAAGCTGGTGGCCACACTGCGGCCTGCCTCTACATCCTCAGCCACCTTTTTTAAAACATTTTTCAGTTTTTTGTCTGTCATTTTATCCCCGATCAGCCGGACTGTACGGCCAATAGGAATGCCGGACTGAAGGATAATGGAAAACTGGGCACACATCAGAGAAAAGGCTTTGGTATTCAGGCGATTTCCACCGATTTCCATGCTCAGAAGCCCCGGCTTCTTCTCTTCCACTTCTGTGAGCTTCAGAACAATATCACAGTCCTGCTTGATACGGTCCACCGCATCAAACTCATTAAAGCCCTCTACCACGCCGGAGACTTTCACACCGCTCCTGGAGATGGCTGTATATTTGTAGGTTGCCAATTGTTGTCCACCTTTCTTGCACAATTTGTCAAGGGATGCTGTTACGCATTCTTCTTGACATATGCCTGGTCGTGACTGTATTCTACAGCCACAGTCTTATCGATCTGTCTCTGTCTTACCAGATTTACCAGTGACTGATCCATTGTCTGTCCGCCGATTGCCGCGCTTGTAGCAATGGCATTAGCGATCTGCGGTGTATTTCCGCTTCGGATCATATTGCGGATTCCATCAGTTACGACCATAACCTCGCTTGCCAGCACACGGCCGCCTGTTTTTTTCTTCACAAGCTGCTGTGAAATAACTGCCATCAATGTCATGGATAACTGCAGACGGATCTGATTCTGCATGCCTTCCGGGAAAACCTGTACCATACGGTCAATAGCATCAGATGCACTTCCTGTATGCAGGGTTCCGAATACCAGATGGCCTGTTTCAGCTGCAGTAATCGCAGTCTCGATAGTATCCTTGTCTCGCATCTCACCGATAAGAATAACATCCGGATCCTCTCTCAGACTGGCACGAAGCCCTTCTGAAAAGCTTGCGGTGTCTTTTCCCACCTCACGCTGGTTGATAACGCATAAATCTGGAGTATAAACGTACTCAATAGGATCTTCCAGAGTTACGATGTGGTTCTTTCTGGTGTGATTGATCGCGTCCAGCATAGCAGCCAGAGTGGTAGATTTACCGGAGCCTGTTTCACCTGTTACCAGAACGATACCTTTATGAAGCCTGGTGAACTCCAGCGCAGACGGAGGAAGTCCCAGTTCATCCAGTCTGGGGATGGATTCGCTGAGCAGTCGGATAGCTGCTGATACTCTTCCCTGTTGTCTGAAAACATGGCATCTACAGCGGATGCCACCGATTTCCCGGGAAAAATCAAGCTCTCCTGTATACTCCAGCTTATCATATAAAGCATCCTTCGCCAAATCCCGGCAGAGAGCTTCACAGTCGTTCTCTGACAGACGTTCCTCTGCCATATTTTCCAGCTGTCCATCCAGACGGTATTTGGGAGGCAGACCGCATACCAGATGGATATCGGACGCACCCATTTGTCTGGCCTGCCGGGTTAAATCTTCTATATTGTACATTGCTTTAGTCTCCTGACTGTTTATTTTCCTTTATTTCACATAAGCAGAGGGCTTACTCTTCCGTCTTCATATCTCCGGTTTCGTAAATTACACGCTGTACTTCTTCACAGGTAGTAATTCCCTCTTCTACAAGCTGGATCGCATTTTCCCGAAGTGTCTTGTGACCGCTCTGCACACCTGCCAGCTCCTTCTCTATGACAGCTCTTCCGGCCTGACAGGAAATTAACGAACGGATCTCAGGAGTGATTTCCAGGATCTCAAATACGCCGATTCGTCCCCTATAACCGGTATTAAAGCAATCTGCGCAGCCTTCACCGCGATAGAAAATATGCTTATGCTCTGTGCTAAGCCCCAGACGGCTTACTTCCTCATCTGTTGCCTCATAGCTTTTTTTACACTTAGGACAAATACGGCGGACAAGTCTCTGGGAAATCACCGCCCGGAGAGCTGCTGCAACCAGATATGGCTCAACGCCAATGTCCTCCAGACGCTCAATAGTTCCCACAGCATCATTAGTATGAATAGTAGAAAGCACAACATGTCCTGTGATCGCGGCTCTCATACTGATCTGGGCAGTCTCACCATCTCGGATTTCTCCCACTGCAATGATATCCGGGTCCTGACGAAGTATGGCACGAAGGCCATTGGCAAAATCCATGCCTGTTTTTTCATTGATCTGTACCTGGTTTACTCCGTCGATATTGTACTCAACAGGATCCTCCAGGGTTACTACATTCACTTCCTCAGTATTCAGCTGGGAAATCATGGTATTCATAGTAGAGGATTTACCACTTCCTGTTGGTCCAGCAATAAGGATAACTCCGCTGTTACAGTGAATCGCACGCTGATATTTCTTCAGGTTATCGCCCATAAGACCGATAGAATCAGGAGTAAGATAACCGGCTCTTTTGTCCAGAAGACGGGCAACTATCTTCTCTCCATATACAGTTGGCAGGGAGTTAACACGAAGGTCAAACTCACCTCTTTTATTCTTCACATTAAAACGTCCATCCTGCGGAATACGACGCTCTGCAATATCCATTCCACTCATAATTTTCAAACGGGAAACAACAGAATTCTGCAGATTCTTAGGAATTGTCAGAATCTTACGAAGTAAACCGTCAATACGCATTCGCACCTGAAGCTCTTTTTCCTTGGGTTCAATATGAATATCGCTGGCACGTTCCAGAATGGCACGTTCGATGATAGAATTTACCAGACGAATAGTAGGCGCATCGTTAATGTTGTCGTTGAGAATATTTCCTGTGAACTGATTTTCTTCGATCGCATTCTCTTCAGAAGGCGCCTCACGTTTCATGGCTTCGATTGCCCTTGCGGCACCCTCATTTCCATAGAGGACCAGAATGGCATGCTCCACACCCTCAGCTGTCGCGATCATAGGAATGATTTTTTTACGGACAGCCTTCTTAACCTCCTCAATTGCATAGAAGTTCATAGGATCGCTCATAGCCAGATACAGTTCATCCTTATCAACGCTGACCGGCACTACCTGAAACTGCTTCGCTATATTTTTCGGAACAACCTGGGCCATAGTGATAGGAATGGTTGTTTTCGAAAGGTCTATGTATTCAATACCAAGCTGAAGACGAAGTGCTTCGATCAGCTCTGCTTCTGTGATGATTCCAGCAGAAATCAGGGCTGCACCAAGTCGCTCCTTGGTTTCCTTCTGTCTCTTCAGCCCTGTTTCCAATTCATCCGGGGTGATGGTACCTGCTGCGATGAGCAGGTCGCCAAGACGTTTGTATGCCATTTGGGGATTCTCCTTTGTGTGTTTGGTTTATGATCGTTTTCGATTTATTTTTTTTCATATGCTAATATGAATATCAAGCTTTATTTATTTTTAACTCATTCACCGGAATCACATCGAAATTATTCGTTACTAAATTGTTTCCATTTTTATCTGTAACCTGAAGTGCAACTCGAAATGTATTATGCTTCGCATCAAATTTCACACTTCCGATCTTTGCTTTCAAATTAAAAGAACTATAACTTGCCGAAGAAATCAGCTTCTGCCAAACCAGATCATCACTCTCATCTATTATTTGAATCGCAAGCTCTCCACCTGCCGTATCAACAACGGGAGCTCCTTTTCGATCAATTGCCAGAAAACTGCTTTGCGTTTTCCCATAAACGGGACTGAAATATTTCGTTAAATTGCCACCATCATCTATTGTAATAGTTGTAGTATATCTAAGTTCTGTCTCAATTACATTTGTTAATGTAGAGCACAGTTGTTTTCCATGTGAACGTTCCAACGACTCATTATACATTCGTGTTGCAAAAGCCATTCCCTGAGTCAAAACCTGACTAGCCAAAAGTATTATGATCGTAGCCACCAATAACTCCCCCAGGGAAAAGCCACGCCGTTCAGACAGCTTTTTTCGTATTTTTTCTGTAATTCTATTTTTAGCTGTATATCCCATTATCCTCTCCTGTGGGTGTATTCCAGATTGTTACCATTCACTGTGTTTTATTTTATAATATCATAATAATAATATTTCTTATCTGCTTTCTTTTCTGTTTCGTATATCCTTACATCCATTGTAACAGAATTTCCGGTTCCCACACTGTTCTTTTCAGAAATAGTAACTGTAGATTGTTCTGTCTGGGGATTACCCACAACAAAAGCAGTGTCTGTATTATCAGCCTTTTTATTTACCCGGGCGGCTGTTACAACAGCTCCTGCAACCATAAGTACTGCCAATGACAAAATAATCATTGTTACAAGCGTTTCCGCAATCGTTTCTCCAGAATTATTATGAAATTTTCTCTTTAATTTCTCTTTCATCGGCTGCTTCATTCCGCCACATTACGCTCCTTATCACCATAAAAAATATCAGATGCATCCCAGGTATAAGTTACATATGTAACTTTTGTTCTATTTTCACCCATAGTTTCTGTTCTTTCTGAACTCACTTTTCCAGACAGCGTCAACACCATCTGACAAATATCATAACCAGTACCGGCAGTGAACAAAACAGAAATATCAAACCCGGAACGTGTAGTTTCTTCTTCATTTTCGGTTTTTTTGATTGTCAAAGCTGCAGTTACTTCACACACTTGGCTTTCTTCACCAACAAGACCAGATGGCACGGAAACAGTAAAGGTTTTTGTATATGGCTGTACTGCTACTTTAATATTATAAAAATCTTCGATATACTTTTTCAAAAAAGTGGGAAAATCCTTACTTGAACTTGTACCATTTAAATAATTTCCGCTCCAGGTAATTACAGAGTCTCCTGTTTGATTTCCATTTTCATCTAATGTTATCTTCTTTTCCCATTTGATACTGGTATTCTCAATTGCATCACGAATCATTCGTGCTGCACTGGAACATATCAAATAATTCTGTTCAGCCTTTCGATCTGACTCCACACGCTTCACTGTAGTCACAGCACCATTCAAAATAACAACACTTACAACCGATGCTACTAAAAAAAGCAATAAACCAAAGAATATGGAGGTGCCTTTTTCCGATATTAATTTCTTGTTTATTTTCTCTCTCAGCATAAAGCTGGCACCTCCATTATTATCCTTCTTTTATTCTCCACTTTCCCAACCACTATTATCTGCCGTGGAACTATCGTTTGGTACGATGTCTACATACTCATTGGCATTATCCTTCCAGCCAGCCATTTCATTCTGGTCAAAACCAGCATTGTCATTTGACGGTTCATCCCAGCCACTATTCGATGGATTTGTTCCTTCGGTGGTATCAGTAGGCTCTTCTTCTGCAGTCGGTGCTTTTACTGTCAATACAAAAGAATCCGAATAACAATCACTACCATCAGGACTGGTTACATTTACCGTAATCTTAGCTATTCCGGCTTTATATGCCTGGATTCCAATCTTATAAACAGTATTACCTTCTGTCGGCGCTGTAATTGTTTTCACCTCTGCAATAGGTAAAACACTATCCTCTTGCGAAGCGGTATCCGAAAGTGGTGTCACTGTAAAATTGGCAACAGTTAGTGCGCCATCAGAAATACAACTGGTCGGTACATTTAAATTATAGTTAGCAATATTCAACGGCTCTTGAACAATTCCGGAATCATCCGGCGCCAGAAGTGTCAATTCTGCTGTTGAATTTTCCCATTTTATTTCCTTTGCCTCGGTGGTTTTTACATCCACCCAGGTCATACTGGTATATGTGCTGCCTTCATAAATAAATGTACCTGTAATTATCAACGTTACTGGTATTTCGGCTTCACTTGTAACTTTAAACTTATTATTTACAATAGGGCTTAGTGTCACAGCACCCTCTTGGCCTTCACCAGTTTTAACTTCCCAGGTAAACAATGATGCCAGATCTTTCTCCGGTTCCGATGTTCCATTTGCATATACTTCTTCCGATGCAAATGCCTCTGCCATACTCTCTTCTGCTGTAAAGCCATCACTACCAACTACAGCCATACTATCGTCAGAAACTCCTACTGTATTACTGCCGCCAAGCATTGCTGTTGGTACTGCAAAAAGAGTTACATCTGTAGATTCATTTACCTTTTGTTCAACTGTTTCCGGAGACGCATATACCGTAAGATCTGCTGTTACCGTCAGAGTAAAGGAAGCGCGGTACGGCTGGTTGTCTGTTCCTGTGGTTTTTACAGTAATTACTGTGGTTCCTGTCTTCAGAGCCTTTACTGAAGCTACATAGCATTTCTTTTCTGTATTATATTTGATTTCAACAACTTCCGCAATATATTCATCTGGGTTCAATATTCTGGATGTTTCATCCATATCTGACATGTTCTCGGCCACTTCTGTTTCGGACGAAAATCCATCAGGTTCTTCATCTATTGCATCTAAAAATGTTTCCTGTTCGCTTCCATCTGTAAATATAGCCGTCTCTGCATCAGAAGCACCACTGCTGTATTCGACCTGGAAATCAGAATCTCCTGTTCCAAGCTTCTTGTCATTTCCCAAAACATCTCTGCTCTGCTCAAGATAGAAATCTTTCCGTGCTGCTCCGTAATTCGCATCGTTATGATCCGTGATCAAATCCTCATAAATATCCATAGTTGCACGGCTTTCTTTCCAATAAATGCCCTCCAGAGGCCATGCACCATAATGAACATTCACGTGTCCGCTACCATATTTCTGCTGAAGAACTGTAGGAAATGGAAAATTCTCACCATCCAGATCCGCACGATTGCCAGGGAAAGAATATTTTCCGTCTACACTCTGACCATTTTCCATAATAGTCACCTGTTCAAAAGGTTCTTGGTTTCCCTGATTGAGAAGGTTCAGAAGATATTCTCCGGTTTCTCCTACTGTTTTTTTATTTGCAAGTTCATCCCAACTGATTGGGGTTGCTCCAGTATTGTTGGGATAAATTCCCTCCCAGCTGGTTCCGATATTCGTCCAATAGCGATTTCCTCCCCAGACATCATTTACCGTAAATTGTTTTCTCAGCAAAGAGTCCGAAATATAATCCTTATAATAATAGCAATTACTGATTTTTACCCATACATGGTGATTATATGAATTTTCATGCGGCGTTTCGGCATTGCTTCCTATTGGTTCAACAGATTTGACTACGTTAACAATATCTTCCGGCATCTTTATATAAGTATAACTGTTACTAATTACTGTAGTTGGGGTTTCACACTTACTATCTTCATGCTTATAATTCCAATCTGTAAGTCCCTGGATGGGACCACCTATAAGCTCTGTCAGATTTCCGGCATTTTTGATATAGATTCCGCCAGTTATACCACCAAGGAATAATTTGGTACTGGCTGCTCCATAAGGAACTTTCAAACCAGCGTCGGTTATGGTACGCTGCTCACACTTTATTTCTCCACCTGTATAACAACTGGTTATATTACCTCGCATACTTCCGACCAAACCACCTATTCGCACGGAAACTCCATCATTTTTTGACCCCTTAAATTCACAATTAATATCAATAGTGTTTACAGCTGTACATCTTGCCAAATCAATCGTACACATTCCAAACATACCACCTACATTACCATCGCCCCAGGAACTTTGGGTACTATTATCACGAATTGTATACCCAGATACTGTACAGTTTTTAATCTTCACATTAGCAGGATCTCTATTTTGTCCAACTGCCGCAAGTCCGCACAAGCCACCAATTGCATACCAACTCTTAGGACTGCTCTCATTACGCTGGATACAATTGTTATTTTCAGAATATAAAATAATATTCTGAACATCCGCACCAATGATACTTCCAAAAAGCCCCACCACTGTATTCTTACTATCAATTTCTACATTTTTAATATAATAGGTATTTCCATCATAATGACCGCTGAAATAAGACATATAAGCACTGGCTTCTTCGCGATTATATTGTCCAAACTCATCATACATAGAGCCGATCTGAGTAAATTTCCATTCACTTGTATTCCACATCTCTGCATCTATATCGTGAGTCTGAAGCCAACAGTAATTGACATTATAAGATTTTGCATTGGTATAATCCTTTGCATTTAACTTATTTCCCTTCGCATCCAATGGCTCACCATTGCCAATCCATTGCCAATATCCCGTTTTATTGGTTACTGAAGATTTCCAATGATAAGAATGCCACCAACTACTACATGGCGAAGAAGACCATGTTGTTACTTCATACACTTCGCCATTCGGATCTTCTATAAAATCCCAATAATCAGTAGATTTTGTATCAATGGTTGTATACGCACCGCAACTGCGACTCCAACCACCCAAAGTTACTTTTACCCTTTCAGGACTTCCCGCCCCTCTCCATTTATAATTTTTTTCTTTACATGCATATCCTAAATAAGTATATTTATCTGTCTCATTGGAATAATTCTCTTCTCCCAGCATCGTATACGCATTTTTAGTATGATAATTCCAATTTAAATATTGCAGCTGATCGTCTGATCGAATTTCATATTCATTATCCGCAGTTCCTGGCATAGGATCATAGGAATCACCTACACTTTCAAATCCATTCTCATCAACCACGTTTACACCTACAGCGGAGATTCCTGCAATCCTCAGAGTTCCGTCATCTACACCATACTGCATGGCATTTGCAAAAAATGGATTAATTGTAAACGCGTATTCCTGTTCATTATATGTAAAGCTCCACCGGCCATTTGCCTGACGATCCGCACTGTCCATTTTCATGTAATTGCCGTTACCTTGCGTGCCCTTTATAGCTGGCTCTGTAGTATATGCAATTACAGTAAAACCATCCAGTCGTGCTGAAAGTGCTGACGATGCTTCTTCATTTTTATCACCGGGCAGAAAACCTTTAGTTTCTATTATATCTGGTTTTTGTGCATCGTCAGATGTGTCTGCATAATAATAACCATATCCATATTGTCTGATTTTGCCGCCATCATCATGCTGCTGACATAATGTACTGCCACTCGTTCTATGAAGAGTATCATTCGGGCTTTTTGCATCCTGTGTATAGCCAATATAGGAAAAATGATAACCGTTATTAGCACCATCCTCTTCCAGCTCCCAGTAAATCACGCCCATGCTTCCAAGATTTAACGGAATCTGCCAGTTACCATAATGAACTTTCCCAGAAGAATTACTAACAACTGCTGCAAAAGGATAATCGCTCTCGTCTGTTAACTGATGGCATTTTGATACAGCTGCCTTACTGTTCCTTGCTTGTTCCGATAACTCTTTATAGGAAATGCTTGTTCCGCCATCTCGCTGATTATCATTATCAAAGGGATGCATTTCTCCGATATACTTGAAGGTTCCACCACTCAGATAATAACAATCCGAAGAAATAACACCAGTTCCTTTCGGTGCAAAACCGTATGTACTCGTGCTTCCAGCAGCAGTCATTGCAACTGCACAGTAATCACTGCTTAAAATGCCTGCATTATGAGCCGTAAATCCACCAATTACAGAGTTAGAACCACGGGCAAACGTGACTGCTCCATTTCCAACAGCATAACTTTTTCGGATTGTTCCTGCTGAAGCATTTTCTCCGGCAAAGCCACCCAGATAAGCGGATCCATATAATACATTGGCCTTTATAGAAGGAGCTTCTGCTTCGCAGTTCAGAATACTTCCCTGATTGCTTCCGACCATTCCTCCCATGTAAGCGGTTCCGTTTCTTTGTACATATACCACCCCGTTTTTACCTATTTGGTATCCACTTACTGCACAATTCTGAATCCGCCCCTTATTAATGCCAATCAAGGTTCCCATATAAACTTTGCGGTTATTTTCTATTGTTCCACTATAGTTTACATACAAATTAGATACTTCTTCTGTCGTATTCCAATCCCCCGCAAGAAATACATTTTGAACAACACCGTTATTCTCTCCAATGAATCCAATTTTGTTTGCCCCAGTCTCAAAACTGATTCCACGGATTTCATGGTAATTGCCATTGTATGTTGCTCCGAAGGCCGTTACCTTTCCATCCTTTATGCCAATCGGACTCTGCACGGAAACCTTGTCCACTGTAGCGAATTCTTTCCATTCATACTCAGATGTATAATCAATATCTGTTTCCTGAAGGAAGGTACTTTTCTTTGTACTCTCAGCATAATCTGAATAATATAAACTTAAATGATAGAGCTGTCTTACCGTACGGATTGCAATTCGTGTCGGATTTTCCGGTACTGTATCTGAACTTTCCACTGTTTTGGCAAAATGAGGATTAAAGTAGAAGGTTTTTCCATCTATTACATCGTCTGCCTGTTCACCTGTACCTCCACCAACGGCAGCTTCTCCTTTGATAATTAACTTCTGATAGAATGTTTCCAACAATGGCTTTCCATTTATCAATGTTGATGGTAATGGGTATATCACATAATCGTTTCCTTCAACGGTTACTGTGTATGGAGTACAATTTGCAGGATCAATTGAGAAGCTTTCGAGATTGCTTTCCGTGCTTCCGGTCTGACACTCCACCTCGAAACACTCTGACGGTTCTTCTCCCTCTTTAAATACAATACCATATCCGTCCCCAAGAATAGTCTGGTCATCCAGTAAGGTGGGGATGACATTTCCGCCAAAGAATCCTACATTTCTTATCGTATTGTCTGCATATTTCTCATAATATACAAGACTTCCGGCTTCGTAGCTTGCCTGCCAGTCTCCATAATGCTGCATATTTTTTAATGATGGATAAGAATAACTGGAAAGGCCCTGATTCTTTAAATTATACGGATGAGTTGTAGTTGAAGCAACATAATCATTACCAAGTTTCTTTACCATTTCCGAACGATTGCTTAAAGATTTATAACCAATCTGTTTTCCAAAATACTTCCCAGCTTCCAAAGCATCTCCATCATTTAAATAATATACATTATTTACATTTTTAGCTTCAGATACTACTGCATATCTTTTCACAGAATCTGTAGAAGAATCTTGTTCATCAGAATGTATAAACGTTATTGCAATATAAGAATTTTCCAACGTAGTACCTGTAGTCGCTTGCGCAATCATTCCACCTGCAATAGAAGATGCATTTAGATAGCCGGCTGTATAACAAGAATATATTTTGGTATCTGAGGAAAATATGTTGCATGCAATCAGTCCACCTGTAATTGTTCCAGAAAGGTATGAATCCGCATAACACCTGTTTATTTCTATATTTCCTTCTGCTTCGCCTATTAAGCCACCCACAATGCTGTCGCTCACATTACTTCCATCCATTACAGTAGCGGCAAAACTATCTTCAATCACAACTTTTTCATCATTCTGATCAATTGTTTTTCCAACCAGCCCTCCCTGAATCTTAGCCCCACTAATCCAAGGCTCCTTCTCTGTTTTGCCTTCCACATCTTCGTCTGCAAGAAATACCTGGCAATTCGATACCGTTACATTTCCAAAAGTTTCTCCGGCAATTGCTCCGGCACTTACATTTTGTTCATTTGTTATCTTTATGCTAGTTCCCGATAATCGAACAGATTCCACACGCATACCATGATTTAGGACAGAGAACAATCCTGCTCCCAGTTTCTTTTTATCATTGCTATCCTTAAATTCAGAGGCCTTTTCCACAGTCAGATGGTAAATTACCGTATTACCACTTCCTGTATAACTTTGTAATGTTGTATTTGTTATTGGCACAAATGCCAGATCCTTATAACAGCTATACCAGGATGTGGTATCTCCATCCTCTTTGTCTTCCTGCGCTTCAAAATGAATATTACTTTCCTGTACTGCCTTAGTAATTTTCGATGTTACTCCGGAATTCTGATCCAAATTCTGCAAATGACGACCATACATGAGAACAGCTTTATCTGCAGTACTACTATCAGCAAACAGGCTATTTGTTGTAACTTCAGAATATTTCCCATCAACTCGAGAACTTTCACTTCTTACCGTAACTTTAATCGTTAGAGCAGTTCCGGCTGTTAACGGAGTTTTCGTATTGCTCAATTTAGTATTGCCAGTTCCATAAAGAGCATTAAATCTTTTTGTTGTATCAGACAAGTCATCCAACGTAATATCAAGATTATATTTCTTACCAACAATCGAACTGCTTTCATTAGGATCCATCGTTGAAGTTGCTGCAGAGTGCAAGTCATCCTGATCATGCACCAAACTCCTTTTGTCTGCACTCAACTTGTATTCTAAAGTAAGTGAATTCTTCTCAGCATCTGTTAAAGTAACCTCGAAAGACAATGGTTTGCTATCCTGACGCATACACGTAATAGATGCTACTAACTTTTCTTCATTCTTCACAGTAATTTTGGGAGCAAGTGTAGATGTGTTACTGCTATCCAGCGCATCACCGCCATAATACCCTACCCATGCACCAGCAGCAAGACGATTCTCCTTATAACGCAGTTCATCGTAACTCTGTGGTGTGTATTTATCTTTTGTCTCACTATAAAATACTGCATATACACTGGCACTTTCTGGATTGTATTCTACTACCCAGTAATGACCATACAAGTCAGAATCCACTGTGTCTTCTGTCATCAGTATGCTAGCTGCATTGTTTTGATCTGATTTTTCTGAAGATTTTACATAATAAAGCTTTTTTTCTTCATCTGCATCGGCAGGCGTTATTCCCATAGGAGTTGCCTTTGATGACGCATACAGTGCGCTATTACCATTATTCTGCAGCTTCACCAGATTATTCTGCACTGCCGTATAGATCAGCTCTGCTTTATTGTCCAGGGCTTTCTGGCGCAGGTTCTTCCTTATGGAAAAAATGGCTGGGACAGCAATAGCCATAAGTATGAGCAAGATCGTAACCGTGATCAGAACTTCGGCTAATGTGTATCCTTTTTTTCGATTATTTTTATATAAATTCATAAATCAACCTCAATACGCTTCGTAATTTTCTTTCGTCATGGAAATCCGTACAATAAATGGACGCATTTTCACATATCTCATTATAATTCATGAGTTAGGCTTTCGCAACTGTTAGCATATGAAAAGATTTTTCAACTTCCTTTTCCCCTTGAAATCCCCCTGTTGAACTGGTACTATTATAGGTAAAAGATTGACGAAACAACTGGTTTTTTGGCCATATAGGTAGAATCAGGGATGAGATAAGGAGTTATTGATGAAGTCTTTTAAAGTCAGCATCATTTTACCGGTATATAACGTGGAGAAATACCTTGAGGCATGTCTGGATAGCTTACTGGCGCAGACTCTCGAGGAGATAGAGATCGTGGCTGTTAATGACGGCAGTACAGATGGAAGCCTGCAGATTCTGCAGGCTTATCAAGCGTTACATCCAAAGAAGCTTTTTATCTTTTCTACAGAGAATCACGGAGTAAGCCGGGCGCGAAACTATGGCTTCGCACACTCCCACGGAGAATATGTCTGGTTCGTAGACAGTGATGATTACGTGGAGCCGGATGCCTGCCGTCTTCTCTATGAGAAGGCCACCTCAGACGGGAATGACCTGGTTCTTTTCCGTTATTATAATGTGGATTCTGAGACCGGCGAGCGCAAGGAATACCTGACCTCCTGCCATAATCAGAATTTCCGGATCGCAGACAAGCCTTACGAGCTTCCGGCAATTTCCCCTTATCCCTGGATCAAATTCATTCACAGGGATTTGTTTAATGGACTTTTCTTCCCAGAGGGAATTCGCTTCGAGGATCTTCCTGTAGCCTATCTTCTGGCGGTAAAGGCGCGATCTATCGGATATCTTGATCAGTGCTTCTATAATTACCGTAAGAATGTGGGATTTCTCAGCCGCCTCACACCTTCCACCCTTCATATTAAGAATGCTATCATTTTCATGAAGGAAGAGATGGAGAAGCAGGGACTGTTTGAGCAGTACCGGACTGAGCTGGATTTTATTGCAGTCCGCCACTTTTTCTACCGTTTCTGGAAGCTTCTGACCAATTATGAGACGGGGCTGAAGGAATTGAAGCTTCAGCTGATAAATGAGCTTTTCGATTACATAGAGTCCAATATTCCGGACTGGGAGAATAATCATTATGTCCGTTACTCTCTGCCCCCTCATATTGTACGACTGCTCTGCCTCTACGGTTCCAGACAGGAAATGATCTCTTTCGTGGAGGCTTGTAATGGTATGACTGACCAGCAGCAGAAGGCCTGGATCAAGGAGTATAAGCTATCCCACAGAGTATCACCCAGTTATCAGCCTGCCCAAATGCTCCACCGGGAGAAAACTGCTGCCCAGTTTTATGGCTTTGCCTACACCGGAAGCCTGGCTCCGGATCCTGAGCAGATCCTTCTGGAGGCCAGCCGTGGAAAGGAGATTCCTACCTGGATCCTTAAGCTGCTTGTATACCTTATGAAGAATTTTGGGGAACACCATATTATTGTTTCCCTTACCGAAGAAAAGCACTCACTGTTTCTGGCTCTTCTGAACCGTTATTTTTCGGGGAAGGGCTCTCTGCCTGAGAATATTACTCTGGTATGCCCGGACAGTGAGGATTATGGAAAAGCTCTTGCCCTTTCTGGCTATGTGATCACGGACGGACCTTTACCCTACTATTTCCGCAAAGAAGAAGGACAGTTTGTGCTGCTATACTGCGGACATAATCTGTATCCGGAAACTGTTCTGAATACACCTGATTCCACAGCGGATACCGGACTGTGGCAGCATACTATGTTTATGGCAGATTGCTTATACTTTAACAATGTACAGAACCGGGATATTTATCTGCAGGAATGCATGACAAGACATATCTGCAAAACACCTTATATCATAGGAGCTTCAGCAGATATCCCTATAATTCCGGACGAGTCCCACAGGGACAGACTCCGCCGCAGTCTGCAGATGGAGAATATGCAGACAATTCTGTATGCCCCGCTGCTTCCAGGATCCTATATTGCGGACACAGAGCAGACCTTCCGTAATTTTATGGCTTCTCTTTATATATTTGACCGGGAGCTTGCCCAGCATCAGATTTTATATCTCCATCTGGATCACGAACAGGAAATTGATTTTTCAGAATTTCAGCACATAAAAGAAATGCCGAAGGATTTCAATGTGCCTGATTTTGCTGCTGCATGCGATATTTTTATATCAGATTATCATAATGCCCTTTCTGCCAGATACAGTACCGGAACACAGGTTATACGGTTCCTGTGCGGAACATTTCAGGAACACAGAAGCACACTGACAGATAATTCAACTGCCACAGATAGCTTTTTCCCGGAGCATCCCGTTTTCGACAACGTACCGGAGTTAGTACAATATATCGGACAGTCAGAGTCTTTCCAGAGCAGCACACCTGCGGATACAAGCTCTAAGGACATCTGCTATCTCCCGGATGTTGTAGACTCACTCCTGAACGGACGGCCTCTTCCCTATTATGAGGAAGCATCTGGACAGCCTTCCGCACCAGGTACCCGCGTCCTGTTTTTTACAGGGCGAAAGCTTTCACAGAATCTGATCCGGGATTTTAATGCACTGGCAGCGCAGACACCTGAGAAGGAATTCTGGCTTGCATACAACGATTTCCGAAATACAGACTCAGCCAAATATCTGGCCCAGCTGTCCCCGGAGTGCTCCTGTCTGCCTTTGAAGCCAGATCCGGAGAAGGGTAAGCGTTGGAAGCTTGCCAGCGTACTTACCAGCAGAATGGGGCTTTTCTCCCTTTACCCATTGTCCCATATCCTGGACTTAGGAAAGGAAGAATATAAGAAATGTCTGGGAAATGCACAGTTTGATGAAGTGATCATTACTTCCACAGACAGTATCAAGACCGTTGCCACACTGCTGGCAGCCGCTCCGAAGGCGTCCTATACCTTTGACACCTTTAATCCGGAGCGTTACAGTACCTCCAGACCTTACAGACATCAGATTGGATTTCTGTGCAGGTTGCTGAAGGACACCGGAAGCCTGGAATTACCGGCCGAGCTTACCGGCCTGAAGCTTGCCCAGAGCTCCGGCGGAAATAAAGATAAAGGAACTTTATAAACATTATGATACCAGTGTCAAAAGACCTTTTGACACTCATATCATATTATAGAACACGAAAGGATTTCCATGAAACTAACTACTATCATCCCAGTTCACAATGCGGAGAAATATATTACTGCCACCCTGGACAGTGTGCTGAACCAGGATCTGGGAAATCCGGATGAGCTGGAGGTTATCTGCGTAGATGACGCATCTACTGATGCCTCTGTCTCCCTCATAAAAAAATACCAGCAAAAAGACTCCCGCATCCGTCTTTTCCTCAATGAAAAGACGGAATACGCAGGAGCCTGCCGTAATAAAGGAATCGAAGAAGCAAGGGGTGATTATATCCACTTTCTGGATGCTGATGACCTTGTGGAAGAGGGGGCCTACAGGAAATATCTGTCTATTGCCGAGCAGGCTGATGCCCACATAGTAAAGGGCTGCGCCGTCTGCTTCGACAATGAGACCGGCGAGCTTTCCCACACACCCCTTTTCGCTTTGTCCGATGTGCCCGCTGAGGCCTTCGATAAGCCTCTGACCTTCAGCCAGATGCCGGAGGTGTTCAGCCACATCAGCGTAGTTCCCTGGAATGCCATTTATAAGCGGATCTTCCTTCTGGAAAAAGGTCTCCGCTTTAACAACCTGATCTGTGTCAATGACCGTTCCTTCTACAGCGAAGCCGTATTTACCGCAGACAGGATCTGGCTCACCCATGAACAGATCGTACGTTACCGTGTGAATAACAGCGCATCCCTTGTAGGAAACCGTGCCCGGAACTTCCACTGTGAATTTGATTCCTGGCAGCTGATCATGGACCAGTGCGCCAGATATAACATCCAGGGCCGCCAGCTTGCCATTGTCATGGAGCGTGAGCTGATCGATATTTTCATCTGGTACCGCAAATACAAAAATATCCCGGAGATTTCCCAGGATATTATTTCACAGACCAAAGAATTTGCAAAAAAGCTGGACATCACGCCTCTCGAAGGGTTCCCTCCAGCTTTTAAGTGGTATTACGATTATCTCACATTTATGCCGGAATTTGATAACCTTACCAAAAATTATAACAATATTAACATTTTCAAAAAACACGCAAAAGAGCTGATGCCACAGTGCGCCACTCTTTCTGAATTTCGCCAGAGAATACAGGAAGGGCCTGCATCAGCTGCAAGCCCACACTCCAGCCAGCCTGGTTTATTCAGAAGATTGCTGTCCCGGATTTTCAGGTAAAGCGGACATTCCAGGTCCGCTTCGCTACTTGCTCATGAACGCAGTCGCTTTGCGATCTGTCAGTGTGAGCTGAAGGCTCCCACTGACATAAGCATTCCCCTCACCAGCCGCTTAGTGCTCCGCACACTTGAAGCAGGGGAATGCTTATCTGCGTTCAACACATTAAGTTATATATCATTATTCGCTCTGCTCACTGACTTCCGCCTGTGCTTCTTCGCCTCATACAGCTGCTGGTCTGCAAGGGAGATCACCTGCTGGATATCTGTAGAGATATTCGGTCTGAACTCTGTAATTCCAAGGGAGATCTCCACCAGGAACGGCTTTCCGGATTTCTCGTTAAATCTGTTGCAGGCCAGCCTTATTCTCTGGCGGAAGGTTTCTCCAAAATCTGCTTCCTCGCACTCCAGCATGATAATATACTCATCACCGCCTACGCGCCCCAGAATATCATTGCTTCGAAGACAGCCCTTCAGTATCTCTGCCACACTTTTCAGGGCAAAATTCCCAGCCGAATGTCCCCAGGTATCATTAATCTCCTTCAGGTGATCCAGATCACCATAGATCATATATGCACGCTGACCATTGCCGGCCTGACAGACTCGCCTGGTATGCTCCATGAAGCCTCGCAGATTTAAAAGTCCTGTCAGCTCATCATACTCAGAAATAATACCAAGGACACGGTTTCTCTCCTGAATCTCCTCCATATTTCTGGACATTTCCAGACGGCGGGCAGCCTCGGCCTTACTGATCTCCAGATAGCGCAGGGACAGACCGATCTGCAGACTTATTACATAGAAGAACGGGAAATCCTCCTGATCGATATCACAGGCCAGAAGTCCGTATTGCTTCTCACCTGAGAACAGCAGAAATACCATGTACTGATGACGTTTCCCATTCTCCATCAGATGACAAAGTCCATTCTCCTTCATTACCTGCGGCCTTTCATACGCAGCCTTCGTGGTGATCCTGCCATCCTCATAGCTTGCCGCAAGGTGAAGATTATATGGACATGTCCACTTACGTCTGCCATCATAAACTATAGGCTCATCCAGAAGGAACAAATGTGTACATCGGGTATGAAGCTCCCGCATTTTCTCCATGATTTCTTTCAAAAAAGCCTGTTCGTCATCCATACAGTTATTAAGATCCCGGGCAAGAACAGGTATAAACCATGATTTCCTCTGAAAACCAATAAGCTCCATCTTCATCCTGGCAATAGTTTTGTTCAGCCGGTGCACCTGGGTACTAAGATTCTCTGAAGTCGCTTTCTTCTCAAGCTCCTCTGACCTGCAGCCACAGGACTCCCGCTTCACCAGAGAAACCGGTACACGCCTGGACACTTCCTCGCTGCCGGTATCTTCTCCATCCAGCCACCTCACAAGATCGTAAACTGCCATTTTCCCCATCAGCTCACCGTCCTGAAGAACTGTCGTAAGAGGTGGCTCCATTCCCGATGCCCGCTCACAGTCATCAAATCCTGTGATCATAATATCTCTGCCCACACGAAGCCCACGCTTCTCGCAGACGCGGTAACCGGCAAAAGCCATCTCATCGTTGGCAAATACAATCGCCTGGGCATCCGGATTATCATCCAGTAACCGCTCCACCTGTTTGTCTACGAATTCAGAGTAATCGCCCTGAGCCATCATTCTGGGAGTTACCGGAAAGCGATAGCTCTCCATTGCCTCCAGATATGCCTCCTTACGCTCAATAGCATCTGTGTTGTGCTCCGGTCCTGCCACAAACAATATTCTGGACAAATGGTGTTCTTCTACCAGATGCCGGACTATCATATGTATTCCGCCTTTATTGTCACAGATCAAGGAATGACAATTAGGTATATCCACCACCTCTGTAAGAAAAACAGTAGGCATACTATTATATTTGCGTGCAAATTTGTCCGGATTATCTTCCTTCAACTGGATTCCCAAGGTTCCATAATTGATGATCAGTCCATCCAGCCCACCGATCAGGCTATAATCATGTATGGTATTAAACTGATAATCATAGGAATTCTTCTGGCTGCCTCCCAGCACATCCTCAAAAAAATCCTTAGTCCGGGTTCCCAGGAAAAAGCAGACATTTACATCCAGCTCCTTTGCCGCCTCTGAAATCCCCTTAATATGCTCTTTTGGAAAATAGGTATGCACTCCGCCAATGAGAATTCCAAGATTATACCTCTTTTTCTCTTCCATTATCACACCTCAAAAATCACATTTAGTTTTTTGTCTATTATAACAATATTAATCACGATATGCAAATACACTTTTGTTTGTTTTCGCTAAATATGTGAATATTTTCCACCTTCATTGCAGTGCAGATTTTTTTCTGCTATACTGTTAATCATCAGGTATACAGCTGTAAGGTAGAGTAGTAAAGGACTGGACTTTTCCGGTTAAGTGAGGGGAGCCGGATAAGCTATCAGATACCTGTCAGGAGGACTAGAAAATGGCAATTAACCCAATGAAATTACTTGAAATCAGGAACATGTGGAGTGCCTTTACCAGACGACACCCTAAATTCCCCGCATTTCTCTCAGCAGTACAGCAGACCGGTATTCCGGAGGGCACCGTAATCGAGGTGCAGGTCACTACTCCGGACGGCAGATCCTTTACCTCCAATCTCAAGGTACAGGCAGAGGATATAGAAGCTGTAAAAAGTTTACAGAATTACCAGTAAATTTTTAGTTATATTTCATCCGGATTTTACGGTTTTTTTGCACAAAAAAATTGTTTTTTTTACGGAATGATTGTATAATATAACACAAAGGAATGAAAGAGAGGGTTCACCATGAAACAGAACAGTATGTTAGCAATGATTCTGGCAGGCGGTCGTGGCAGCCGCCTTCATGATCTTACCAACAAAGTGGCTAAGCCGGCAGTTTCTTACGGCGGCAAATACCGTATCGTTGATTTTCCACTCAGTAACTGTGCAAACAGCGGCATCGATGTAGTCGGTGTACTGACACAGTACGAATCCGTTGAGCTGAACAGCTACGTTGCAGCAGGCGGACGTTGGGGACTGGATTCCAAGAACAGCGGTGTATATGTACTTCCACCAAGAGAGAAAGCAGATGCCGGACTCGACGTATATCGCGGAACAGCCGACGCGATTTCCCAGAACATTGATTTTATAGATCAGTATGATCCGGAATACCTTCTGGT